>JAUNVC010000001.1:0-104636 GCA_030537875.1 Tissierellia bacterium
CGTCCTCCACCGTCTTTTTGATGGAATGAGACAGAATGCTTGTTTCTATCAATAGGGTGCCAATAATGATGGCATGATGTAAGGGTAGTTTTCCTAGGTGCATCTCTTGGAAAAAGATGGAGCTTAGGATGACTAGTCCAAGTAAGAATACCTGCACAATGATGTTTATTTTGTTTTTCATAGGCTACGACTCCTTTGTATTGATACTTCCATGGTACCAGAAAAAAAACAAAATGTCAATAGATACCGAAGGTTGTGGTTTAAATAATGGATTTATGAGATAGACAAAAGGAATATGTTGATTAAATGATTCGGGGGGGGTATAAGAGAGGTAATAGTAAAAACTCACTGGATAAAAACAGGGAGTGGGAAAGGAGAAAGTCATGTTGAAGAAATGTAGTTTGGTGGGGATAGGGATTCTTTTCATACTATCCTTTATGGGATGTCAAAGGGATGTGGCCTATAAGCCCAATGAGCAGTTGCCTATCGATGAGAATGGTTGTTTTGAAGGTTCTTTTATCAATGTCGATGGAGAATTGTACGCTATCGGAAGTTTGGAGGAAAAGACCATAGAGAGAATAGAAGCCAAGATTTCGGGAGAGGAAGTCAAGGTGACCCTGCCCTCGGGAATGGGATATTGGACTTTCCGCAACAAGAGTAAACTCTCTTTTTCCTATATGAAATATAGTTTTGGAAATCCAGAAGAAAGGGAGCGGCCCTTGGGTTGTTATGATATCCATAACGAGTTCAGAATTACCGTGCCCGAGGACGTGGATGAATTGGAATTTGTGCTTCAAAAACCGGGAGAGGAAGATGAAACGCCGAAGACCATTCTTCTCAAATTAAAACGCTAGACCAATGAAAAGACAGAGATTTTGAAAGGATAGAGCCAGTTTTATGAAACATGGTTAGAAGGAGATCCTTTCATTCTCATCTTGATAAAGAAAGGAGGGTTCATATAATGCTATGGAAGGGAAAACGTCTATTATACTGTATCCTTGGGCTTCTTGTCCTTGGAGTGATTGTTTTTCTAGTTGCGAGGAGCCATTCAGTGCTTCCCATGGTGAATGGAGAAGCACTGGACCAGAAAACGATTCGGGTTAATAAGGAGTTGTTCCAATATACTGAGGATGATAGATTGCAACAAAAAGGAGAGTATGAGATACGGGTCAAGACATGGGCCAAGGAGATCAAAATCTATGCTCCGACTATGACTCGTCGCTACAATGAATGGCGGCTCTGCACTCCCGGTGGAGATCCAACGGAGGGAATGCGGGGGAAGAGTTTCCGTCCATGGTATGTGTTGCCAGATTTTTCCCCGAAGGACGGAGGAAGTAGGAAGCATGTGGATGTTTGGCGGATTCCACGAACAGATTCAGAGCAGATTTTTGAACTGTGGCGTTTGGATTTTGCCCAAGATGAAATGAAAAGGCAGGCAACCAAGGAACCGGGTTTTCGTATTCGTATCATCATAGAAAATCCCTATTAAAGAAAAGCAGTGGAAGATTTTCTTCTACTGCTTTTTTGATGGCTTTCTCCATGTGTATGGTGATGGAACCTATGAGAAGAGTATACTGTACCGGGGCATATGTACTGTTGATGATGGGGGAGCATTTTTTGGAGGCTTTCCTATGGAATGTGTTGCCGGATTTGGGATGGATTCTTTTTCTTTTGGTGTGGTGCAAATTTTTCATGAGATTCAGATGAACGTGAAAATCGGAAGACCTTCGGATAGAGAGGAGGGGATTCCTGTGCAAGAATCTTTCTTGGGCAGGAAAATGAAAAAGAGGAGAGTCATTTTCTGTGGAAGAGAAAAAAGAAAGAGAATTTTTAGCAAAGGGCTTGACATTTGGGTGATTTCATAATAAAATAGGCAAGGACTTGTTTTTTATGGGTGGACCCGGAAACCTATCCAGAAAAACAGCTACAAATATGCTCGAAAAGGAGAGAAAAAATGAAGACATATATGGCAAAACCGCATGAAGTCGAGCGGAAGTGGCTTGTAATTGATGCAGAGGGCATGGTTCTCGGTCGTTTGGCTACGGAAGTTGCGTCCATTCTTCGCGGTAAGAAGAAACCCATTTTCACTCCCCATGTTGACACGGGTGATTATGTAATTGTTTTGAATGCGGATAAAATTGTGTTAACGGGAAAGAAATTGGAACAGAAGAGACATTATCATCACACCGGTTATCCGGGAGGACTTCGTTCTGTAGATTATGCTACCCTAATGGAAAAACATCCTGAGCGTGCAGTGTACTACGCTGTGAAGGGGATGCTTCCCAAGAATGCTCTTGGTCGTAAGATGATTAAGAAGATGCGTGTATATCGCGGTGAACATCATGATCATGAAGCACAACAGCCCGAAGTTTACGAAATCAAAGGAGGTAGAAGATAATGTATCAAGCCAATGGAAGAAGAAAAACTTCTACCGCCCGTGTTATTTTGAGAGAGGGCAGTGGAAAGATTCTTATCAATAATAGAGATATTGACGAGTATTTCAACTTTGAAACCTTGAGAAGACTGGCCAAGTCACCTTTGGAACTGACCGATACTCTTGGAAAGTTCGATGTGACTGTTCGTGTGCAGGGTGGTGGATATACCGGTCAAGCCGGTGCTGTTCGTCACGCCATCAGTCGTGCTCTGTTGGAAGTGGCTCCTGAGTATCGTGCCATGTTAAAACAGGCAGGGTATCTCACCAGAGACTCCAGAATGGTTGAGAGAAAGAAATACGGTTTCAAAAAGGCAAGAAAATCTACTCAGTTCAGCAAACGTTAATGGAAATCCCGGTTACCGGGATTTTTTTATTATAGATTCTATCTTTGTATTGAATTTAAATAAATTATAATTAGAGTTATCAAGGTCCTGTCATGTGGAGTTGGTTTTTTTGCCCGTATTGCTAGGGTGCAAGGCTTTAGACGAAAGATTGAATTTTCGTTCTGTATGGTTGCAAATTCCTAAGTTCCCATGTATAATTAAGTTGTGTGACCTTCCCATTTTAGAAAGAGAAGAGGGTTAAATATAAGCAACAAAGGAGAGGATGATATGGAAGCAAAAAAAACACCACTCTATGATAAGCATGTACAGTTGTCTGAGCACGTCGTAGACTATGCCGGATGGTTTTTACCTGTACAGTATACAACCTTAAAAGAGGAGCATCAGGCGGTTCGCGAACGTGCGGGTATGTTCGATGTTTCCCATATGGGAGAGATTTGGATTGAAGGTAAGGATGCGGAAGTCTTCGTTAATTATCTTATGACCAACGATATTGCGAAGCAAAATGATACGCAAATTCAATACACATTTATGTGTTATCCCGATGGAGGGGTTGTAGATGACCTCCTCGTATATAAGTACAATACCGAAAAATACTATCTTGTTGTCAATGCAGCAAATATCGATAAAGATGTAAAATGGATCAATGATCAAGTGGGTACCTATGATGTTACAGTTAGAAACGTCAGTCCGGAAACGGCTGAAGTGGCTGTACAAGGCCCCAAGGCACAAGAGGTGGTCCAAAAACTCACCGATTATGACTTGGATTCCATCAAATTTTTCCATTTTGCCGATGATGTGATGATTGCCGGCAAGAAGTGTATGATTTCTAGAACTGGATACACCGGTGAAGATGGATTTGAAATTTACACCGACAATGAATCCATTCTCGAAATTTGGGATCGGGTGTTAGAGGCTGGCAAAGAAGTAAATCTTCTTCCCTGCGGTTTAGGTTGCAGAGATACGTTGCGTTTTGAAGCATCTCTTCCCCTATATGGTCACGAAATTTCCAAGGATGTCAATCCGTTGGAAGGTGGATTTAAATATTTTGTCAATTTCAAAACCGATGCCGATTTCATCGGTAGAGAGGCTCTTGAAAAACAATGGAAAGAAGGTCTTTCTAGAGTACTCGTAGGATTTGAAGTTATTGGAAGAGGTATTCCCAGAGAGGGATACGAAATTGAAAAGAATGGCGAAAAGATCGGTTATGTTACCACAGGTTACCTTTCTCCCACATTGGGCACCCGTATCGGAAATGCTCTGATTAAGAAGGAAGAGAAGGAACTGGGTAATGAAATCGACATTATGATTCGCAACAAGCCTACCAAAGCCAAGATCATCTCTAAGAAGTTCTTGGAAGCAAGAGGCGACAAGCACAATAGATAAGGAGGAACAAAAATGGAAATTAAAAAAGATTTATTCTATACGAAAGATCATGAGTGGATCAAGGTGGAGGGTGAGTTTGCTTACGTAGGACTTTGTGACTATGCACAATCTCACTTGGGAGAAATTGTTTACGTGGAGCTTCCCGCAGAGGGAGATGCTTTTGATGCTGCCGATGCATTGGCTGCCATCGAAAGTACCAAAGCTGCCAGTGACCTTTTCATTCCTGTTGCAGGAGAAGTCGTTGAAGTCAACGAAGAATTGGAAGATTCTCCCCAACTTCTCAACGAGAAACCCTTTGAAACTTGGGTAGCCAAGATTAAAATGGAAGATCCTGAGCAAGTGAAAGAACTCATGGATGCCGAAGCATACGAAAAATTCTTAGCTGAGGAGGCTTAATATGTTCCCCTATTTGTCACAAACAGAAGGGGATATCAAGAAAATGCTCGAGGTTATCGGTTTAGATAACCTCGAAGATTTATTCTCTGATGTTCCTGAAGATATGCGCTTGAAGAGAGATTTGGATATGCCAACTGCCATGTCGGAAGTAGAAGTACGCCGTCTGATTGGTGGAATGGCCAAGAAGAATCTTTCTCCAGCAGATGTACCTTCGTTCCTAGGCGCAGGAGTCTATGACCACTATATTCCCAGTATCATTCCTGCCATCATTTCCAGAAGTGAATTTTTTACTTCTTACACCCCTTATCAACCGGAGGCTTCCCAAGGAACTCTCCAATATATTTTTGAATTCCAAACCCTTATTTGTGATTTGACGGGCATGGAAGTTGCCAACGCTTCCGTATATGACCATTCCAACGCTATTGTTGAATCGGCCATCATGTGTTCCGTTGTTAATAAAAAGAAAAAAGTGCTGATTTCTGAAACGGTGAATCCCAGTGCAAGAAAAGCTCTTGACACCTATGCCCATGCACAGGGTTTAGATATTGTGACCGTTGCACAAAAAGATGGTATCACCGATGTTGAAGATTTGAAGTCCAAGATGGATGACGATGTGGCTTGTATGATTGCCCAAAGTCCTAACTTCTTTGGAATCATGGAAGATTTCCAAGAGATGGCTGACATTACGCATGGTGCCAAAAAGGCAGCCTTTGTTGGTTCTGTGGATCCCATTTCTTTGGGTATTATGAAGAAACCATCGGAACTTGGATGCGATATCGTAGTGGGAGAAGGACAGGCTCTTGGTATTCCCATGAGCTTTGGTGGACCCTACCTCGGATTTATGGCATGTAACAGCAAATTTATGCGTAAGATGCCCGGTAGAATTGTGGGTCAAACCACAGATTTGAATGGCAAGAAGGCTTTTGTTCTTACCTTGACTGCAAGGGAACAACACATTCGTCGTGAAAAAGCCACATC
This sequence comes from Tissierellia bacterium, assembly GCA_030537875.1. Lineage (GTDB taxonomy): Bacteria > Bacillota > Clostridia > Tissierellales > Peptoniphilaceae > Ezakiella. The sequence continues at coordinate 5,536 of JAUNVC010000001.1, forward strand.
CAATATCTGTTCCAACCAAGGGTTGAACACTTTGGTGGCCACCATGTACCTTTGCACATTGGGCAAGAAGGGTCTCCGTGAAGTGGCGCTTCAATCCACGCAGAAGGCACACTATCTTCAAAAAGAACTGGAGAAGGCTGGCTATAAATTGAAATACAATCAGCCCTTCTTTAAAGAATTTGTCGTGACAGGGCTAACTGCTGATAAGCAAAAAGAACTGTTGAAGGATAAGGATATCATCGGAGGCTTTGCTTTGGATCGTTTCTATCCTGAGATGAAAGAGGACATCATGTTCGCTGTGACTGAGAAACGTACAGTGGAAGAGATGGACGCTTTAGTGAAGGCTTTGGAGGTGAAATAATGTTTAGAAATTACGAACAAATGATTTTTGATATCTCCACGCCCGGTCGCACAGCCTACAAATTACCCAAACTTGACGTGGAAGAATTGGAGCTAAAGAATCTCTTTCCAGAGAAGTTTTTAGCAACGGAGGAGCCAGAGCTTCCCGAGGTAAATGAGGTGGACATCGTTCGCCACTATACCAATCTTTCCAACAAGAACTATGGTGTGGACACGGGATTTTATCCCTTGGGAAGTTGCACCATGAAATACAATCCCAAAATCAACGAAGAAATGGCAAGTCTACCTGGATTTGCATCACTTCACCCCTATCAGGATGAAGATCAAGTACAAGGTGCTTTGGAACTGATGTATAATCTCCAAGAATCTCTACGTGAGATTGTGGGAATGGATGCTTGCACATTGCAACCGGCCGCCGGTGCACAGGGAGAGCTTACGGGGATTCTTCTCATTCGTGCATATCACGAAAGCAGAGGAGATATGAAGAGGGACAAGATCATCGTTCCCGACTCAGCCCACGGAACGAACCCTGCAACATCAGCTGTGGCTGGATATATTCCCGTGGAAATTCCTTCCGATGATGAAGGTTTGGTTGACTTGGATGCGCTTCGTGCAGCTGTTGGAGAAGACACAGCTGGATTGATGCTTACCAACCCCAATACCCTTGGTCTTTTTGATAAGCATATTAAAGAGATTGCCGATATCGTTCATGAAGCCGGTGGACTTTTGTATTATGACGGAGCCAACGCCAATGCCATCTTAGGTCAATGTAGACCTGCAGATATGGGATTTGATGTGGTTCACTACAATGTTCATAAGACTTTCTCAACTCCCCACGGCGGTGGCGGACCGGGAGCAGGTCCCGTATGTTGTCGTGACATACTCACTCCTTTCCTCCCCATGCCTGTGGTAGAGAAGGTGGGAGATCGGTATCATTTGAACTATGACAGACCCCAGACCATTGGTAAGATGAAGGACTTCTTCGGCCACTTTGGTATTTTGGTTCGCTGCTATTCCTATATTCTAACCATGGGTTGTGACGGACTGAAAGCTGCAAGTACCATGGCAGTTCTAAATGCCAACTATCTGGCACAAAGACTCAAGGATGATTACAATCTTCCATTGGATACTCTATACAAACACGAATTTGTTCTTTCTGGTTTGAAGAACCACGAAGAAACGGGAATTTCCACTTTGGATGTGGCGAAAGGTCTCATTGATAGAGGCTATCACCCACCAACGGTATATTTCCCCTTGATTGTGGAAGAAGCTCTTATGATTGAGCCGACAGAAACCGAGTCTTTGGAAACACTGGATGGGTTTGTTGAAGCGATGAAAGACATTGCTAGAGTTGCAAAGGAAAATCCGGAATGCTTGAAGACGGCGCCACACAACACGCCTGTCACCAGACCGGACGAAACCCAAGCGGCAAGAACACCCATTCTTCGGTATGAAAGATAGGTGAAATTGTGACGAAAAAAGTTGCGATTATTGGAGCAGGACCCGGCGGCTATGTGGCCGCCATCCGTCTTGCCCAGTACAATATAGATACGACAGTTTTTGAATATGATACGGTCGGTGGGACATGTCTAAACAGAGGATGTATTCCTACAAAGACCTATTTTAAGAATGCCCTTTTAATGCACGATTTGAAACATGGAAGCGACTATGGTTTGAATCTCGGTGATGTGTCCATGGATGGAGGGGCTCTTTTTGATAGGAAAGAGAAAGTGGTTTCCACCTTGGTGGGAGGAATCCAACAACTGCTCTCATCCTATGAGAATATCCGTTTTCTCCCTGTGAAAGCGTCTTTTAAAGACGACTATACCCTTGTTTGGGAAGAAGGTGGGGAGGCCAAGGAAGAAACCTTTGATCACATCATCATTGCAACGGGGAGTATTCCCAGTGTTCCCAAAAGTTTACAAAGTGATTTACCCGGAGTCCTTACCAGCGATGATCTCTTAGAGTTAAAAGAAATTCCAAAATCCATGGTCGTCATTGGTGGTGGTGTCATCGGTCTAGAGTTTTCTAGTATTTATAATGCTCTTGGTACAGAGATCACCTTGTTGGCGCCCACGATTTTACATGGTGCCGATGAAGAGATTTCAAAACGGATGATTCCCATTTTGAAAAAAGAGGGCATCAAAGTTGTGAAGGAAATCTACGGAGAATCTATTTCTCAAGGAGAAGAGGGCTTAAAGGTCTTGGGCCGATACAAGAAGAAGGACAAAACCGAAGAGTTTGAAGGGCAATATGTTCTCATTGCCAGCGGAAGAGGGCCTCTGGTCCATGGGTTTGGATTGGAAAACACAACGATCTCCTTTGATGAGAGAAGGGGAGTGGAAGTGGATCCTACCACCTATGAAACCGCTGTCAAGGGAGTGTATGCCATTGGGGATGTCAACAGTGTGGGAATCCAATTGGCCCACGTGGCATCAGCCCAAGGAGAAACGGTCGCTGCCCTGATTGCTGGTAAAAAACCAGAAACCCATATGGATGTATGGCCGGCTTGCGTCTTCACTTTAACCGAAGTGGCACAGGTGGGAATGACGGAGCAAGAGGTCAAGGAGAAGGGACTCGCCTATCGAACGAGCAAATTTCCCTTCGCTGCCAATGGAAAGGCTCTCAGCCTCAACGAGAGTCAGGGTTTTGTGAAGCTCATTGAGGATGAAGAGGGGTATTTGTTGGGAGCCCATATTCTTGGACCCCATGCCAACGATCTCATCACGGAGTGCGCTTTGGTTATTGCCAATAAAATGAAAACCGATGTGCTTCTTTCCACCATTCACGCCCATCCCACCCTATCTGAAACTGTGATGGAAGCCGCTTTAGATTTGAGAGGAGAAGCCATTCACGTGGCCAAACGGTAGGTGTGTCATGGACAACGAGAAAAGAGAACGTAGAATTGGTCAGATAAAACAAGGTCTGTTTATTGCCGTGGGCGTCTTGATGATTGCCTGCGGCATCCATTTCTTTTTGCTTCCCAATAATTTATCCTTGGGAGGAGCCACAGGGATGGCCTTGGTCCTCAGTAAGTATCTACCTTTAAGCACAGGACCCTTACTGGTAATTGTCAATGCCGTATTATTTATCTTGGGATTTTTGATTATTGGAAATAAATTTGGAATTTTAACGGTCATTTCTTCCTTGGCTTTATCAGGTACGGTATGGTTTTTGGAAGCCTTTCTCCCGATTCAGGAGCCGGTGGTACACAATATTTTTCTTAATTTAATCATTGCCGTGTTGCTCTATGGATCTGGAGTGGGAATAGTGCTGAACCAATACGCATCCACCGGTGGAAGTGATATCATCGCAAAGATTATCAATCGTTTCTTCGGCTTAGATTTGGGAAAGGGGTGTTTGGTGACGGACTTTGTCATCACCCTATTTGCTGGTTTTACCTTTGGAACGGAAGTGGCACTTTATTGTATCATTGGTGTGATCATCAATGGATTGGTCATCGATTTTACCATCGACGGAATGAATGGTGGAAAGTTATGTTTCATTACGACCACCCATCCCGATGAGATTTGTGATTATCTTATTTCCTTGGGTCGCTCTGCCACCATTTATGATGCCAGAGGAGCCTACACAAGAGAGCCAAAGACCGTGATTCAAACAGTGGTTTCCAATCGAGATTTCATCCGACTGAAGGGCTACATAAAAATGGTGGATGAGTCGGTGTTTATGGTGGTTACCAATTCCCATAAGGTCATTGGTTGGCATTGGAGAAAGTTGGATGATTGATTAGCATGCTAGAAAGAGGAATCTACAAGGATTCCTCTTTTTGTATAAAATTTTTGACGAAAACATTATACAAAAATTATTGACAACGAATTATTTTTCTCTTTATAATAAAAAGGGTTTTTCCCAAAATTATTAAAGAAGGTTATTATGACCTATTTCGTCGCATTAATTTATGCGTATATATGTATCCGCCTATTGGCCAAAGCCATGGGTAAATATAGAATCTGGACCTATGTCATTTCTCTTCTCATTGCAGTGGGGATTCAGTTCATACATCCAGATATATTTGAAATCCTAGGACCCTTGCCCTACGGATTTTTTGTGTATCCACTTTTGTCCGCCTCATTTGCTACCGCACTCTTTTTCTTCGTGATGTGGTGTCCACTCTTACCAAAACAATGGACCATTACCAAATTGAGCTATGGGTATAGGACTGAACTTTCCATTGTTGCATCCGTTTTAACTTTAGCCCACAACTTGTATTATGGTTGCATACGACACCAGATTTTCATCAGTGTTATTTCAAATCCAATTGATTGGAGTGAACCACCCTATGCCACCCTTATATCTGCCTTTCTTGTAATTCTTCTCATTGCGCTGTGGATCACATCGTATCCATCCGTTAGAAAAAAGATGAAGCCGTCTTCATGGAAAAAATTACAAAGGTTGGCTTATCCTTTCTGGATTGGAATTCATCTTCACGTGCTTGTTCTTTATAGACATGTGTTTACATCATTGGCGGAGCAAGGAATGAATTTGTATGTGTTCAATTCTTTACTAAACTTCATTCTTTTTGCTACGACCATGGTTCTTTGGATCGGTCTGAAATGGAGAAAGGGGTATCAAAAAAGAACGCATCATAACAGAATAGATTTTTTTCATAATTCTTATTGATTTTTGTATCTTCACCTTTCTTTTTGAAAGTAAATATGGTACAATATCGATAGAGTTGTCAGTGAATGGAGGAAGAGCTATGAAAAAGAAATTTTTGTGCATATTCTGCCTAATTATGTTCTTTTTAGTAAGCTCTTTTTCTTTGAGCGCAAAAGATGAAGAGTTCGAGACCATTCGATATTTGAGTGGAATCAAAGATCATGAGTTTCAGCTAAAACCCTTTACAGATATGAACAAGGCCACGGAACACAAGGTATATATGATGCCTTTGCGAGAAACCATGGAGACTTTGGGATACAAAGTTGAATGGCATAGGAGTGGCAAGATTCAGATGAACAAGGGATTTTTGCGGGCTTCGTTAGAGGTTGGAAAGGACAACTACACCAATCGCTATGATCAAAAGGTCTCTTTGTATCAGGTTCCCATCTATGTTGATGGAATAACCTATGTACCTCACCTTTTCTTTAATCATGTGTTGGGGTACGATTGTTTCGCGATTAAAGACACATTCTATCTTCGGACGAAGATTGAGAATATTTTATCTAAAACCTACGAAGTGACCGACTTGGATTTGGTCGGGAAAGTGGTGGAAGTAATTTATCCTTATATTTTGTCTAAAGAAGAAAAGTATATTCCTGTAAATCAATGGGTTCGCAATAAAGTTCACGGGTTTGTCCATGATCTTGCCTATGATGAGCTCCATTTGAAATACGATATTGGAGTATACAATAAGAATGTCCTTTCTATTATTTTCACTGGAGAACTCGTAAGAGACGGACAGTCGTATAGCATTTTTGACTCGATGAATTACAGTTTCAAAAGCAATGGCGAATTTACTCCACGGGACATGTTTCGGCGTGGGAGTAACTATGAATCCTACATCTTGAAGGCTCTTCTTCGAGGAGAGGATAAGGAGGATGCAACGGTTTCTTTCGATCGTTTAAAGGCATACTTTGTAAACGACGCGGTGGTTTTTTATTATCACAATTACAGGGCCACGAGACCAATGATTAGTCATTTCTTTAAACTGGATGAAATTTCAGACATGATGAAGGATGAGTACGGCGTATTTGACTAGAGTCAAAACAATCGAGATAATATTCCATGGAGTATTAGGACAAAGTGTGCCTAGGGATCCGCAGTTGTAGGACCGAGCGGCACAGACGGCTTTTGCCGTTACACCGTAGGGAGAAAAGCCCGGGCGGGTAGGTTTTTCCTACCTAACCGGGTTATTTAATTTAGGAGGTGCCAATGAAAGTAGGAATCATAATGGGTAGCATATCGGATAGGGAATTATCCGATAAGGCGGAGAAGATATTAAGAGAGTTTGGTGTGAGTGTTTATAAAGAGGTGATTTCAGCCCATAGAACGCCAGAACGAGCAGTGGAATTTGCAGAGAATTGTCGTAAAGATGGCTTTGATGTGATTATTGCCATTGCTGGAAAGGCCGCCCATCTCGGTGGTGTGCTTGCTGCGATTACAACGGTTCCTGTCATAGGACTACCGGCAAAATCTTCTACCATGGATGGGTTGGATTCTTTGTTGAGTATTGTACAAATGCCCAAGGGAATTCCCGTGGCGACAGTTGCCATCAATGGTGCTGAGAACGCTGCTCTATTGGCGGTTGGTATGATGAGTTTAAAATATGATTCATTGGTGGAAAAGTTAGATGCGTATAGACGGGAATTAAAAAATCAAGTAAAGAAAATGAATGAGGAGTTACAATCATGAGTGGGATAGCAGGTGTATTTTCAGCAGATAAAGAGGGCGCAGCAGGTATTTTATTTTATATGCTCTATGCATTACAACATAGAGGGCAACAGTCTTGTGGAATCGCAGTGAGCGATGGTGGAAAGATTGAGTACCATAAGGATGCGGGTTTGGTCAACGAAGTGTTTGACGAGGAAAGCATGCGTCACTTAAAAGGCGATATGGCCATTGGTCATGTACGGATGGCTGCCAAGGGAGAAGGATATGATTATCCCTATGTGCAACCCATCGTGGCCGGATATAAAAAGGGGAGTCTTGCCATTGTCCACGACGGGACCATTGCAAACTTCCAATCCATTCGTAAAGAATTGGAAGATCAAGGGTGTTTATTCCAATCGGAGCTAGACACAGAGGTGATTGCCAATCTCATTGCACGAAATCACAAAGATTCCATGGCCGATGCTGTCAACAAGACGGTGGATCAGCTCACGGGAAGTTATGGATTTATTGTTATGACCAATGGTTCGCTCTATGCAGCAAGAGATTATTATGGTATCAAACCGCTGTCGATTGGTATCTTAAATGGTAGATACTTGGTAGCCAGTGAAACCTGCGCCTTTGATTCCATTGGAGCAAAGTTTGTTCGAGATATGGAACCTGGTGAGGTTGTTGAAATAACGGAAGAGGGATTAAAAATTATCCGTGAAGGGGATCCCAAGAGGAGAAAATTGGGAATTTTCGAGATGGTCTACATTGCACGACCCGATTCTCTTATTGACGGAAGAAGTATTTATCTGGCTCGTTTGAATGCCGGTAAAATTCTTGCCAAGGAGCACCCCTGTGATGCAGATTTGGTCATAGGGGCACCAGATAGTGGAATCTCTTTTGCCATTGGATATGCCGAGGCATCCAAGCTCCCCTACTCGGAAGGGATTATCAAAAACCGCTATGTGGGAAGAACCTTTATTCAGCCTTCCCAAGACCTCCGAGACATCGGAGTGAAGATTAAGCTCAATCCCTTGAAAGAATACATTGAAAATAAACGGTTGGTTCTGGTTGATGACTCCATTGTGCGGGGAACGACCATGAAGCGTACGGTAAAAATGCTTCGGGATGCCGGAGCGAAAGAAGTCCATATTCGGGTTGGTAGTCCACCGGTTCTCTATTCCAGTAAGCTAGTGACCGATACTCCCACCCAAGAAGAATTGATGGCAGCCAACCACTCCAAAGAGGAGATGGCGAAGATCTTAGACTGTGACAGTTTGGAATTTATTTCTCTGGAGGGGCTTTTCGAGGCTCTGGGAGGAGAGGATTTTACCCAGGCATGTTTTACGGGAATATTTCCCAAAGGTGCCAATGATACGGAGATAAAATAGGAGGAGTTATGAGTATTTCGTACAAAGATGCCGGTGTGGACAAGGCGGAAGGCTATCGCGAGGTTGCTCTGATTAAGGAACATATTCAAAAGACCATGCGTCCAGAGGTGATGGGAGGCATTGGTGGGTTTAGTGGATTATTTAAATTGGGAGCATACAAAAAGCCCGTTCTCGTCAGCGGTACCGATGGTGTGGGTACCAAGTTGAAATTCGCTTTTCTTTGCGATATTCACAATACGATTGGTATAGATGCAGTGGCCATGTGCGTAAATGATATTTTGTGCCAAGGTGCAGAACCTTTGTTTTTCTTAGATTATATTGCCACAGGAAAATTGGTGGCAGAAAAGATGGCCTCCATTGTGGAGGGTGTGGCAGAGGGCTGTGTGCAATCGGGTGCTGCCCTCATTGGTGGAGAAACGGCGGAGATGCCAGGGTTTTATAAAGAAGATGAATACGATATTGCTGGGTTTGCCGTCGGCGTGGTGGAAGAAGATGAGATGATTACCTCTGACCATGTGGGAGAAGGCGATGTACTCATTGGAATACCGTCTTCCGGGATTCATTCCAATGGATATTCTCTTGTACGAAAAATTGTGTTCGATTTGGGGAAAGTGGATTTGGAAAAGGTATACGAAGGTTTGGATAAGCCCCTGAAAGAAGAACTTTTAACTCCGACCCGTATTTATAAAGACGTTGTATTTACTGCACTGAAGGTGGGTGGAGTTCACGGGATGTGTCACATCACTGGAGGTGGATTTTACGAAAACATTCCACGGATGATTCCCGATGGATACTATGCAGAGTTGAATCTAGAGGATTTAAAAACTCCGAGGATTTTCCAACTCTTACAAGAGTGGGGTCAAGTGGAAACCAAAGAAATGTTTTCCACCTTCAATATGGGCATTGGATTTGTCCTTGCTGTGGATAAAGGTCGAGAAAAAGAAATACGGAAAGCACTGGAAGAAATGGGCGAAGAACCCATTTTGATGGGACAGGTAAAAAAGATGGATGAAAATCATCCCAAAGAAGAAAAATGTGTGCTTTAGATAGGGTACCCACACTTATTTTAATCTCAGGCGGAGGCACCAACATGGTTTCCTTGGTGGAGAAGACCAAGGATTTTCTCGATATTCGAGGGGTCTATTCAGACCGAGAATCCGGCGGAATTGAGAAGGCGAAATCCCTTCAAATCCCAGCAAAAGCGTTGGGGAAGACCATATTTGAAGATCTGAAAAAAATCATGGCGGAAGAAACGATTGAACTTATACTTTTGGCCGGTTTTCTAAAGATTCTACCCCAAGACTTTATTGCATCGGCGCCTCCGATTTTAAATATTCATCCCTCTCTCTTACCCAAGTATGGCGGGAAGGGATGTTATGGAGAAAGGGTTCATGAGATGGTCTTTCAATCCAAGGACAGAGTTTCGGGTGCAACCGTTCATAGAGTTGTTGCCGGCATAGACACAGGTCCCAAAATTATGCAGGTACGAGTAGATGTGAGTGGAGAATCTTCGGCAGAAGCCATTGGAGAGAAGATTTTACCTTATGAACATGCGCTTTATGCCATGGCGGTACGGAGTTTTTTAGGGAGGTAACATGAAATACGCATTATTTTCCTGTTATTATAAGGATGGAATCATTGAATTTGCCAGAGCCTTGGAGGAGATGGGCTATGCCATCATGTCCACAGGCGGCACATTGAAAGTTTTACAAGAAGCTGGAATTAAAAGTGTGGATGTCAGCGAGATTACAGGAAGTCCCCATATGCTGGGAGGTAGGGTGAAGACTTTGCACCCCAACATCCATGGAGGTATTTTATATCGCAGAGAAAATCCAGCCGATGTGAAGGAAATATTGGATCAGGGGATATCCCCCATAGACATTGTGGTCAATAATTTATATCCTTTTTTGGAGACTTGGAAATCCGGTGCAAGCCATGAGGAAATCATAGAAAAAATTGATATTGGTGGTCCGTCGATGATTCGTGCGGCGGCTAAAAATTTTAAATACACCACCATTATCACCGACAATCAAGATTTTCCCCGGGTATTGGAAGAATTAAAACAGCATGGAAAGACAAGCCTAGACACCAGAAGAGATTTGGCGAGAAAGGCCTTTAATCTCACGGCCAATTATGACGCTTGGATTGCAAAGTATTTCAACGATTTTGATGGTGTTGAATTTCCCGAGGAATGGACCATCCCCCTGGTACGAAAGGAAGAACTTCGTTACGGGGAGAATCCCCATCAAAGGGCCTATCGATATGAGATGTATGATGGAGAAAAAATGGGCGTGGGGGCCTGTGAGCAATTGCAGGGAAAGGCACTGAGTTTCAATAACTTCAATGATGCCGCTGCCACCTTGGCCATGATTCGTCTTTTCAAAGAGGAGTGTGCCTGTGTTGCTGTGAAGCACACCAATCCATGTGGGATTGCTCTAGGAAAGACGGTTCTCGAAGCCTATCAACGGGCCTATGCCGCTGATGATCAATCGATTTTTGGAGGTATTGTTGCTTTTAATCGGGAGGTCGATGGAGATACGGCACGGGAATTGGTGAAAATCTTTTTAGAAGTCATCATTGCTCCCAAGTTTTCTGAAGAGGCTTTGGAAGTTCTGAAATCAAAGAAAAATTTACGACTATTACAAAATCCCCATCTCATGGATGAAGAGCAGGCGATGGATTTGAAGGTGCTTCCAGGTACGGTATTGGTACAGGATGGAGATGGAGTGGAGGACGAAGAGTTGAAATCTATGACCCAACGTCCAGCCACGGAAGAAGAAATCCGAGATGTGAAATTTGCCTTAAAGGCTGTAAAATGCGCCAAGAGCAACGCAGTGGTTTTGGCAAAGGATGGTGTCACCGTTGGCATCGGTCTCGGTAGTGTAAATCGGTTTTTCGCGGTGGAAGCCGCTTTAAAACAAGCAAAAGACAAGGCACAGGGTGCTGTATTGGCATCGGATGGATTTTTCCCCTTCGATGACTGTGTTCGTCTTTTAGCCAATCATGGAGTGAAGGTTGTGGCACAGCCCGGCGGTAGTATTCAGGATGAAGCCTCTATACAGGCTGCCGATGAATTGGGACTGACCATGCTGTTTACCGGAACCCGACACTTCAAACATTAAGGAGGAAAAATGGAAAAATTCTTTAAGTTAAAAGAACATCAAACCAATGTTCGTACAGAAATTTTGGCAGGTCTTACCACCTTTATGACCATGGCCTATATTCTAGTGGTCAATCCCATCATTCTTTCGGAAGCGGGAATGAACTATGGGGGAGTATTTACAGCAACGGCTCTTTCAGCCTTTGTCGCCACTCTTATCATGGCCCTTTATGCCAAGTATCCCTTTGCTCTTGCTCCAGGGATGGGACTCAATGCATTCTTTGCATTTACCGTTGTCATTGCAAGACAGCATAGTTGGCAATTTGCTTTAACTGCTGTTCTTATCGAAGGTATCATATTTATTTTACTTAGCCTTTTCAAAGCCAGGGAAGCCATCTTTGATCTCATTCCCCTTTCTCTTAAGAAGGCGGTCAGTGTGGGGATTGGTCTATTTATTGCCTTCATTGGTCTTTCCAACGCAGGGGTGGTTGTCCAAGGACAGGGAACGACCACGACTCTTGGGGCAGTGACGACCAAGGGGCCACTTCTTGCATTGATTGGACTTATTATCATCGCCATTCTCCATGCAAGAAAAATCAAGGGATCTCTTTTAATCGGTATTATTGTTACAACCATCATTGGAATTCCCATGGGGGTCACCACCATTCCCGAAGGGTTTGCTTTCTTCAGTTTACCGCCAAGCATCAAGGAAGTGGCCTTCCAATTTGTGGGATGGGATGAAATATTCTCCATGGAGATGCTCTTAGTGGTGTTCACCTTCCTATTCGTAGATATTTTTGATACGGTGGGAACCCTTGCCGGCGTTGCATCAAAAACCGGTATGTTGGATGAAAACGGAAGACTTCCAAGAGTTAGCCAAGCGCTCATGGCCGATGCTGTGGGAACCATCTTCGGTGCTTGTGTTGGAACTTCGACGGTAACAACCTATGTAGAAAGTTCTGCCGGTGTGGCAGAAGGTGGAAGAACTGGACTTACTTCTCTTACCACGGCCATTATGTTCTTCTTGGCCCTATTTATTGCTCCACTCTTTGGATTGATTCCTGGAGAAGCCACGGCACCGGCTTTGGTCATGGTAGGTCTATTCATGATGACGCCCGTATTGGAAATTGATTTCCATGATGCAACGGAAGCCATTCCAGCATTTTTGACCATTGCCATGATGCCCTTTGCCTTCTCCATTGCAGAAGGTATCGTCTTTGGTATCATTTCCTATTCCATCGTCAAAACCTGTGCGGGAAGATATAAGGAAGTGTCTCCGCTGATGTGGATTCTATCAGCACTTTTCATTTTGAAATTCATCTTCTTATAGGGAAGAAAATAAACCATGTTGGATGGACCAATATGGTTTATTTTTTTCTTTTTATCCATCCTAAGATAATAAAGGATATGGTCCTCATCTGGATATTGTGAAAACTATGAAATAAAAAACCCCTTCTATCCATATGAGATTTGAGGGGCATAATAGATTGATTTTCTAGGCTGCCATGGAAGGTTCCTTTTGAAGTAATTTTCCATGGGCAATGAATTTATAGAATCCATAGGTGAGGACCAGGATGTCACAGATTGCTTGTACATACCAAATGGCTTCTTTTCCAAGGAAACGTGGCATCAGAAAAATCAGAGGTAAGAACAAGAATAGATTCCTTCCAATGATGATGATGCCGGCTGTTTTGGCATCTCCAATAGATTGGAAATATACGCCCATCATGACCATAAATCCATACAGGAAAAAGGTGGAAAAAAACAGTCTGATGGGGAGTACGGCTTGTATCACCATGTTCGTGTCGGTGATAAACATTGATAGAATGGTTTTGGGAAAAAGCTGGATGGGGAGGAAGAATATCATGGTGAGAGCAAAGGCGGCCATCATAAAATGTCTTCTTCCCTTGAGAAGTCTTTTGTAGGCTTTGGCACCAAAATTGGTTCCCACGTAGGGTTGGAATCCCTGGCTCATACCCCAAAGAGGGATAAATGCAAACATTTGAATTCGTAAGAATACGGACATAAGAATGGTAAAGTGATTTCCTCCGTAGGTTTGCGCCACATTGAAAAAGAGGAGCTGCTGGATCATACCAAAAAGTTGCATAATCATGGCGGAGATACCCACTGCCAAGATGGGTTTGGTGAGCATGGTATTGATTCGTGGCGTGGTCATCTTTAAACTGGGGCTCAGATTTTTGAAATAATAGAGAGTAATCATTGCTTGACTTACCTGGGAGATGAGGGTGGCATAGGCAACAGATTGGACACCCCAGTGGGGGAAGGCCAGGATAAAGATGGGGTCTAAAATAATATTGATGAGTGCCCCGATTCCCATAATCACCATGGCTTGCATCATTCGACCTTCACTTCGGATGAGCATGTTGGCTCCTTGGGTGAAGTTTACAAAGAGAGAGCCCAGGAATATCAATCGGCAATAGGTGATGGCTTGCTCAAGGATATCTCCCTTGGCACCGGTGAGTCCAACGAGATGACGAGCACCAAAAAACCCAAGAATGGTGGTTAAAATGGATACGATGATTAAATATTTTGTAACCGTGGGAAGTACGCTTTGAATGGTCTTTTCATCTTTGGCACCGATGGCCCGGCTTAATACCGACGCGCCTCCAATACCAAAAAGGGTTGCCATGGAATTATTGATAAGAGTGATGGGATATGCAACAGAAATGGCTGCCATGGCTTCCTTGCTAATCATTTGCCCTGCATATATGCTATCCATAAAAGAATAGAGTGCAATGACGACCATGCCGATGATTCCTGGAACGCATAGTGTCATAATAAGATATTTTGTGTTTTTGGTTAATAAAAGTTGACGTTGTTCTTGTTGATTCATATTTCCTCCTTTGCGCATAACTGCACGATTTCATTGTAGTATATTTGGGGCTAGAGAGTCAATTATTTTATAAGGATAGAAAAAAATAATTGCAATTATTATAATTTTAGACTACCTAATGTAACGGGATTATTGTATAATGGTAATAAGGGGGGAAGTGAAAATGAATACAAAAGAAAGAATCATTGAAGCGGCAAGAGAAGAGTTTACCACTAGAGGTTTTGAGAATATTTCCATGCGTGAGTTGGCAAGGAAGGCTCGATGCACCACGGGGGCAATCTATGGCATTTTTGATGGAAAAGAGGATTTGTTTCGTGCTTGTGTAGAAGAGGATATTGAGTATATCAAATTTCGCATGGATGAAGCAGATAAAAATTTCCATTTGCCAGAGAACCCAGAGGAGCAGGAACCCTATATGCGTAACCACATCTCTACCATTATTACGCTTCTTTCCGAATTGTTTACCACCTACGAGAAATCATTGGCCATGGTTTTGCGTCGGGGAGAGGGAAAGGTATATGACGACCTGATGACCTTTCTTTGGCGTATGAAATACGAGGCGAACTTGGCATTTTATTCTAAGACAACGGGGGGTACAGAATTGAATGACCAAGTGAAATTGGTGATTTCCATCATGTCTCGATCCACCATCAATGCAATTCTTGCTATGATGAAAAAGAATTGGACGGTGGACGAAAAAAAAGAGTACTTGTCAAAGATCATCGGTTTCCAAAGAGCCGGTTGGATTTATTTGACAGAGAAGGAGAACGAATGAAAAATACTTTTCTATTTGAATACGTAAGACGACATAAGGGACCCTACATTGTTTCGGTATGCTTTTCTATTTTGAGCGCTGTGGCAACTGTGGCCCCTTATTTTCTTATATATGAAGTTTTAAAACGAATTATCGCTGGAAGGCGTGAGATGGGAGATTATGTTGGATTGGTTCTTGGAATTTTGGTCATATACACCTTGGCCAATGTATTCCATAAGCTATCCACGGGTATTTCTCATAAGGCCACCTACTCCGTCTTGGGAGAAATGCGATTGGATATAGCAGAAAAATTAACCAAATTACCTCTGGGTACGGTAGAAGCCTATGGTTCGGGTAATTTAAAAGAACGTCTGATGGATAAAGTGGATGCCATGGAGCCCCCTCTCGCCCACGTCGTCCCAGAAGTAGCTGGCAATCTTTTTGTTTGCCTATTGACATTGATCTATTTATTTGTGCTCAATTGGAAATTAGCCCTTTGCGGGCTGGCCATTATCCCCCTAGCACTGATTGTATACGGTGCCAATATGCTTAACGCCAAGGAAAAATTCAGCAACTATATTGAGAAAAATAAAATTTTAAATAATGTGATTGTAGAATATATCGAAGGGATGCAAGTGATAAAAACCTTTCATAGAAGCGATTCTGCCTATGAAAAGTTGGAAACATCGGTTCGTGATGCGGCAAACTCGGCCATTCATTGGATGCGTGACAACTTGGTAGGTTTTTCCATTGCCTTTGTACTGATACCTTCCACCCTTGTGACAGTGGTTCCAGTAGGTGGATGGATGGTGCTTCATGAAAGTCTTTCCCTATCTCGATATATTTTTATTTTGTTATTAAATTTTGCCGTGATGCAGCCCCTGATCATTACGGTTTCTCATTTGGACACCATCATGCAGACGATGGTCAATAGTAGCTTATTGGCCATGGTTATGGAGCAAAAGGAACTTAAACGGCCCGAGAGATTGGAAAAAGAGTTGAAGGATGTGGAAGTGGTCTTTGAGCATGTGAATTTTTCCTATGAAGAGTTGGCGGATAAGGGAGAATTGGAAATTCAAGCCCAGCTTCAACTGGGTGGAGAGCAGGAGAAGAAGGAAAAAATCCCCGTGCTCCAAGATTTCAACTTGGTCATCAATTCTGGTTCAGTCACTGCCCTCGTAGGGCCTTCTGGCAGTGGAAAGAGTACGGTGACAAAGCTCATTGCCTCTTTCTATGATGCTGATGGAGGGCAAATTCGAATTGGTGGCGTGCCTTTGAATCAAATCCCCCTTGAAAAAATCAACTCCCTCATTTCCTATGTATCCCAGAGAGATTATTTGTTTAATATGTCTATTATGGATAACCTCCGGCTGGGAGATCCATCCAAGACCAATGATGAAATTGTGGAGGCCTGCAAGAAATGTGGTGTCCATGATTTTATCATTCATTTGGAAAATGGCTATGATACGGTGGTGGGAGCTGGAGGAGGTCACCTCTCTGGTGGAGAGAAACAACGAATCACCATTGCAAGAGCCATGATTAAGGATGCTCCCATTGTCATTTTTGATGAAGCTACGGCCTATACAGATCCAGAAAATGAGTATAAAATTCAAAGAGCATTGTCCGCACTAATCCAAGATAAGACGGTCATCATTGTGGCCCACCGACTGTCGACCATTGTGGGTGCAGATCGGATTTGTTACTTGGAAGGGGGCAAGATTCTTGCTCAGGGTACCCATGAAGAGTTGCTACGAGATTGTGCGCCCTATGCCAAGATGTATGCATTGCATATGTCCATGAAGGAGGAGAACCAATGATTCAAATTTTTAAAAAACTCTATGCCTTCGTTGGAAACTATAGAAGCAAATTGACCATCTCCCTATTGTATACAACCCTTGAAGCCTTTGCAGAATCGGTCAAATTGATGGCCATCTACTTTGTGCTTAAGCACGTATTTGAAGGCACTTTGACCACCGCTGTACTATGGAAGGTGAGCGGACTCTTGGTCGGTGGCATCCTGTTTGCCATTATTTTCCGGGGAAAATCCACCATGCTTCAGACGGAAGTGGGATATAATACAGCGGCAGAAAAAAGAATGGAAATCGGAGACCATTTAAAATACGTGCCCCTAGGATTTATGAATGAAACATCCTTGGGAAGAATTACAGCCGTTGCAACCAACACCTGTGGGCTTTTTCAAGACGTGGCTACCATGGTCATCATGATGGTGGGATCGGGAATTATCTATGCCATCGTCATAACCATTATGCTCTTTTTCTTCAATGTTTGGTTGGGCCTCATTTCCCTTGGGGCGGTGATATTTTTCTTCCTTTTCAATGCCTATCTTCAAACATCCTCCAAGACAATTTCTCGAAGAAAAGTGGAAGCCGATGGTCGGTTGACGGAGAAAATTCTAGAATTTGTACAGGGAATGGTAGTGGTCAAATCCTTCCATATGGTGGGACATAAGACCAGCGAATTGAAGAGTGCCATCATAGAAAATAGAGATGCCAATATCGGATTGGAACTCAAGTTGGTACCCAAACTCTTTTTCCAAGGATTGGGCGTCAAATTGTTCTCCGCTGGCATGCTTTTGGCAACGATTGCCGTTTATATCCATGGACAGATTGAACTCTATGAATGTATCACGATGATTTTTGCTTCTTTCATGATATTTCTCCGTTTGGAATCGGCGGGTGCCTTTGCATCATTGTTGAAACTCCTTACTTTTTCCATGGATAAGATCAACCAAATCAACGAGGTTCCAGTGATGGATGAAAAGGGGAAGAACTTGCAACCAACTTCATTGGATATTGGATTTGACAATGTGAGCTTCTCCTATGAGACCAGAGAAGTACTCCATCAGATTTCAGCTCAAATTCCCGAAGGAAGCACCGTTGCCATTGTGGGCCCATCGGGAAGTGGAAAGACAACCTTTGCCCATCTCATTCCTAGATTTTGGGATGTGGATAAGGGGAGTGTGACCTTGGGAGGGGTCGATGTACGGAAGTACACCTTGGATTCTCTATGGAATCAATTCACGGCAGTGTTCCAAGATGTTTATCTCTTTAACGACACCATCCGCAATAACATTGCCTTTGGAAAACCGGAAGCCACTTTGGAGGAAGTGAGAGAGGTGGCAGAAAAGGCAGGATGTTTGCCCTTTATAGAAAAGCTACCCGATGGATTCGACACGGTGGTGGGAGAACGGGGTGGCAGACTTTCCGGTGGTGAAGCCCAGCGGATCTCTATCGCCAGGGCCATGCTCAAGGATGCACCCATTGTCTTGTTGGACGAGGCGACGGCCAATGTGGATCCGGAGAATGAAGCTCTCTTGCAGAGGGCCATTGAGGAGTTGACCAAGAATAAAACGGTCATCATGATTGCCCACCGGCTGAAAACTGTCCAGTCGGCCGACAAAATTTTTGTCATTGATGAAGGAAAGATTGTGGCCTCTGGAACCCATGAAGAACTCATGGAAAGTGAGGGTATGTATAGAGATTTCGTCAATATGAGAGAAAAGGCCATGGAGTGGAAAGTGGCCAAATAAGTAGAATAGGAATGAGGTACCAAGACCGAGGTTGGAAATGTTTCAAATCTGGGAGGAGGTGCCTCTTTTTTATTTATGAGAGAATCACAAAAGAACTGGGGATTGGATAACAAAAGTATTGTTCTTGGAATGGAAGGAAAGCAATATTCATCAAAAAAATATCTATACTTCAGATAGAAAGATGAAATATATATATTTTTTTCATGGTACAAAAATAGGATTAAATGACTTTTGCTGGGGTATAAATAACCGAAGTTGTTTTCAACTTACTATATTTGAAAGGAGTGTTTTATGAAGAAAAATTTAGTTGCACAAATCTTCGTAGCATTCGTACTTGGCCTTATTGTCGGCATCGCCTTCTGGTTGGCCAAACTTCCCATTGACAACTTTGTCACTTGGGTATCCCCCTTTGGTCATGTGCTGGTTGCCATGCTAAAGATGATCGTTATTCCAGTCATATTTTTATCTTTAATCACAGGTGCCGCCTCGGTACCTACAAAAGAGTTCGGTAAAATCGGACTCAAGGTCATCATTTGGTACCTGCTCACATCCCTTTTTGCCGCCATGTTGGGATCCGTTTTAGCTGGATTCTTTAATCCCGGTGGTGGATCTTCTCACGATGCCTGGGCAAGTCTCATGCGTATGGAAGATGCCACGGAAATTGTTCCTGTTGCATCCAACTCCATCACCGATATTTTCCTAAGCATGTTTGAAAATCCCTTCTCCGCACTTGCCAATGGAAATTTCCTAGCCATTATCGTCTATGCCATCACCTTTGGATTGGCTCTAAAAATCGTATTCGATAAGGGTAATATGGCGATGCGAGATAATGTTCAAAGATTATTGGGGATTTTAGAGGCGGCCAAGGAAGCCATTTTTAAAATGGTCGATTGGATTTTGGCCTATTCACCCATTGGTGTGTTCGCATTGACGGCGGTCAACTTTGCCCAATATGGGGATAGTTTATTCGGACCCTATGTCAAATTGACCTTGGGTGTTATCTTGGGAATCATCGGTATGATCGTGGTCATCTATCCAGTGATGATGGCAGTCACGTTGCGGGAGAATCCCTACAAGACTCTTTTCAAGATGAAAGAACCCATGCTTACAGCTTTTGTAACTCGTTCCTCTGCAGCGGCGTTGCCTGTGTCCTTGAGAGTATCAGAAGAAGAACTTTTCATCAGCGAAAAGGTATCCTCGTTCTCTCTTCCCTTGGGATCGACCATCAATATGGACGGAGTATGTATTCACCTTCCCATGTTTGCCGTATTGGCAGCCAACATGTTTGGTGTGGATTTGACCTTTACGGATTTAACTCTCTTGGTCGTGACGACTGTTTTGGCATCCGTCGGAGCAGGAGGAGTTCCGGGAGGATCTCTTATGCTTCTCTTTATCATTTTACAAAACATGGGGCTTCAACAGGGACAAATTGCCGTTATCGTAGGCTTGGCTTTGGGCATCAATCCCATTTTAGATATGTTTGAAACCATGAACAATGTCACCGGTGATATTGTATGTACCTACTCTGTGGCAAAGATGCACAATCTTGTGGGTCCAGAACATATAACACCAGCCATAGATTAAACTAAAAAATATCTCCGAAAGGAGGTATTTTTTTGTTAGAAAAAAAAGGAAAAAAATACGATAAAAAAATATAACAGAATTCTAAAAAAAGAGGAAACTATTGATAAATAGAGGTTTGTGCGATTTAGAAAGGGAAAGCGATTATCAGGTAAATGATTTGGAATTTATTTTGATTTATGGTATAATAAATGAGAGAGAAATTTTAGTCAAAAGGAGGATAAGTATGAAGAGAATATGTTCCATACTGTTGGCGATAGCCATGGTAGTCATGTTGATCTTGCCATCAACAGCCTTGGCCGCCGACGTAGGCTCACGGGATCGTCTTGGATACACCATACGACCGACGATGAGCACAGACAAAGAACAGTATACCTTAGAAGATACGGCATATGTCACATTGACCCTGAAAGATTTCTGGGGAAGATATATTTCAGGTCAGTCTGTACAGATGACGTTAAAAACCCCGAGCGGTACATCCTATGATGTGTATAAAACTACAGATTATTATGGAAAAGCCGTTATGCAAGTCAATTTGGATCAAATTGGTGAAGGCGGAGACTATACAGCCATCGCATACATCAATGGACAAGAGATTGAAAGACTCACGTTTAAAGTAATAGGGGGAGATGTATTCGAAGAGAAACAACTCGTTCCTACCATACAGCTTGACAGCGATGAAATTGAAACGGGTAGCCCATTGAATTTCAGTGTGTATGTTACCAACGGCTACAAGCAAGCGTTACAATTCGCAAAAGTTCGTGCAACCGTAACATCTCCTTCGGGAAAAGCTTTTACAGCAAACGGAGAAACAGATTCAAGAGGAATGGCCTACATCAAATTTGCTGGTAATGTTACCAGTGAACCGGGTGTATATACCATTGATGTATTGGCCACGGGATATACTTTTAAAGACGGAAGAACTTCTGCCACATTTAGTACGCAGGGAAAACCGACTGCAAAAGAAGCAACACTCGATATTGTTAGCAAAAACACATATACCAGAGGCGAGAGCATTGTCATTGAGTTTGAAGCAAAGACCGATGGAAAAGCTCTTGTAAATGCGGCAATCGACATTGAGTTAGAAGATGCCAACGGAAAAACCTATCCATCAAATCTTAGGACCGATAGTTTCGGAAAAGGTACTCTAACCATTGGAACCAATAGTAATTCCCCTCTAGGAAAATACTATGTTCGTGCATCTATGGAAGTCTATGGTTATCAACCAGTCTACAGGACAGTCCAATTTGAACTGGTCGATGAGAACACAGAAGGTGTCGTCCTATCTGTGGAGGCAGACAAGTCTGTCTATGATACAAGTGAATATCTGAAAATCAAAGCAACTCTTACCGATTCTAATGGAAAGGCCATTGGAAAGAAAAGTGTTGAGTACACCATCACTGGACCAAATAATTTCACGAAGAAATACAAATTGCTGGGAGACAATCACGGAATTTGTGAATTGAACCTACGTCCTTCGGGATGGCCAATCGGAGAATACCGTGTTATTGCGACCATCGATGATGAAGTACTTGGATTTGCTTCAGCAGAAACATCCTTCACATTGAAAGACAAGGATGCTCCAGAACCAAAAGCTCTGAAAGCTACAGTGGTAGGAGCTGATTCATTCACAGAATCTTCCAAACCATATTGCCACGTGGATGTCCGTGACGAAAACGAGGCATTGATAAAAGATGCCGATGTAACCGTTGAATTGACCAAGCCTGGCATGGATCCAGTTGTAACTAACATAAAAACCAACTATCAAGCAAGAGCTACTTGGAGAAGTGAAACCACATTAACCAAGGGCGAATATACGTTGAAATTTACCATTCAAAAAGATGGCTATAAATCTGTGGAGGTTTCTCATTCCTTTACGGTGAAGGAATCCACAACTCCTGATGGAGAATCGTTTAACACGCGAGTGGAGACCGATGAAGGTCAAGAAATTATCGAAAGAGAAAGAGATAACCCCGAGTTTGTTCTGTTTGACGTACGTACCAAGGCAGAATACATGGAATCCCATATTGAGGGTGCGGTACAACACGATTTCTATGCAGATGATTTTGATGATTATATCAGCGCATTAGATAAAGGAAAGATTTACTTTATCTATTGTAGAACACAAAACCGTTCAGAAAAAGTCGCAAACAGAATGGAAGAACTTGGATTCACAAGAATTTATTGGATGTATGGTGGAATGACGAAATGGCTCCGTGAAGGACGTCCTTCCGTATTCCCAGAATACGAAAAAACTCTTGACGTGAAAATTCAAGGACCAAAGAGACACTATAAAGCTGGCGAAACCATGGAACTCAATGTGTTTGTCCAAGACTTGGATGATAACTTCATCCGTAAAGGTAATGTGGCACTCACTCTGAAAGGTCCCGATGGAAGAGTCATTGCAGAAGATGAATTGGTCATGGGTAACGACGGAACCAAAGTTTGGACATACAACTTACCATCTAACCTTAAAAAAGGTACCTATAAAGTTTATGGAAAAGGTAGCCACGGCGAGTTTAAAACTGGCTATGGAGTATTTATCTTTACCATTGGAAGCAACGAAGCAGAAAGTCGTATGACCTTTGCCCAGAGAAAAGCCAAAGGCCAATACGCTCACTTGAAAGAAGATGATTTTGAATATCAATCGCTGAAAAAATATTATGGCGTCAATATTCTTAAATACTTGGTCAAAGACAATAAGCTAAAGGATCACATTCTCACCGACCTAGTGGATCCCAACAAGAAAACCCTTCTTGTATTTGGATATCCAGGATGCGGTCCCTGTGTAGACATGTGGATTGAGATGGCAAAATTGAAGCATGAAGAGTATAACTTCATTGAAGTTGTAACTTCTGTTGAAGAAGATGTACAAAGTACCATCGACTTTACCGATGGTGTCTTGAGAGACAATGACATTTGGTCGCTTCGTGACCACATCTACTATGATGCTGTGGATACGATTTGGGGAAGTCGCTTAGATCTTCTCACCACACCCAATGCTTGTTTCTTAGACGAACAAGGTCGTTTCGTCAACATTTCTGGTCCATTGGATGCCCAAGGACTAAAAGATATGATGAAGAAAACCTTCAACTTAGATATCAATATTGACGGATCCGATCCTGAGCCAGATCCAGAACCTGAGCCAGAAACCGGATTACGTTTGGTGCCAGAACAAGACAAAGAGGTTGTTTACGCAGATTCAACCATTACCTTTACCTTTGCAGCCTTTGATGAGAATAATAAACCCATCATCGGAAAAGATGTCACAGTAACCCTTATTCGTCCCAGCGGAAATACCATCACCTACCCAAGAAAGACGAAGAAAACTGGTATTGCAAAGATTATTTGGGGTGTTAGTGAACGTTCACCAAAAGGTAAATATGGTGTGAAATGTGAAATGGTATACAAAGGAAAAACTGTCACTGCCACCGGTGAATTTACCATTGGCGATGGCGGAGATGATAATAATTTGAGCACCATGAAAGTAACCTTGACACCAGAGAAAAAGAATATTGGAACCAATGAAACAGCTTATGTAAAAGCCCTGGTTACGGACAGCAGAGGAAGCGCAATTTCTGGTGCCAGTGTATCTTTCACCGTTACAAAACCAGACTATACCAAGGTCAATCAAACGATTCGTACCGATAGTTATGGTATTGCAAAATTAACCATTTCTTCCTCGAATCATAGTAGTGCTGGAAAGTATCGTGTCAATGCTGAAGCGACCCGTTCAGGGTATAATAAAGCATACGCCAATACGGAGTACACCGTTTCAGGTAGCACACCGCCCAATCCAGATCCTGATCCAGATCCGGGCAACGATACCGTTCTAACCTATGAACAAAGAAATAGAAATGGTGAGTTTGACCACTTGAGAAACAACGACCTTGGACCTAAGCTTAAGAATGCTTATGCGACCAATGTGAAAAACTATACCATTACCACTCTTGATGGTAGAAGCATCAAAGTGGGAGACGTTCTAGATGGAAAGAGACCGACCGTACTTGGAATCGGTTATCCTGGGTGAGGGGGCTGTCAGCAGAGCTGGAAGTCTCTGAGCAGTATCGACAAAACCAAGTTTAATATGCTTGAAGTTGTCACCACGACGAACGCACAAGAAGTAAAGAATACCTTGAGTAGATTGGGAATTTCCTCCATGGCAAAACATTTCTACACCCATGGAAGAGCGATCTCCAACCTAATTGGTGGTAAGTATGTACCTCTCCTTATCTTCTTAGATAAAGACGGAAACATTACAAACGTATCCTATTATGACTCCAATTCGGATGTCATCCGGATCATTAAGACCATCGAAGGAACTACTTCTAAATAGGAATTAGAGTAAAAAAGAGGCGAAAGCCTCTTTTTTTGTGCATCTCTACTCACAATCAAAACATAAGATCAAATCGGTTAGATACCTTTTTAGATGAAAATATAGGGAATTCTCAACCGTGGGGGAGAATCATACAACAGATCTTGAGAAAGGAAGAAACATTCTCGCTTTCAAAATCAAAGAAGAGAACCTTTGCATAAAAAAATTTTGGCCTAAGAAGATGGAGCAAGGGGAAGGATCTTCCATGGGCCAAGGGCAATTTAACGTATTTTTTATTTATTCCTTGGAAGTTGCATGGTGGGAGGAGACATAATAGAGAATGGCAAATCCCACGCCAGATAAAATGAAAAGGAGTGCCATGAGGTAGAAACTCATGGCATAGGAATTACCCAATTCTGCCAAGTGGATAGCATCGGCGGAAAGTTTTTCCATATGCTCACTTCCGATGTAATGGGAAGACATATTCTGACTGCCCATAAAGAATGTAAAGATTCCTGTAATAAAATTCAATACGGATAAAATTACCCAAAATTTGGGAATGTAGTATTTGACATCTTCCACTTGCCCCAAGAGATTGACTCCCAAAATTCCCAAGATAATTAAAATGGAACCGATGATGTGGGAAGGGAAGAGGGTTTCCTTTAAAATGATGACACCGGCTAAAATTTGAATGACAGTACCCAAATTATTGAAGACGATCATTTTAGATGCGTCGATATGGGATAGGGCAAAATTGATAAGAAATCCACTTGCTACGGTGCTTAAAAAGGCAAGATAACAAACACTTACTAGGAAATCTTTTTGTTGTAAAGGAAGCCATAGGGAAGGAAGAGTTCCAGCCATGGCATTTTTGATGATGGCAGCGCCTAGCAAAAGAACAAAAGCCTCTCCGACAATGATAAAAAGTACCTCATAATTGCTATAGTGATGTTTGATTTTTTTAGTGAGAATGGTGTATGTAGCTAGTCCCAATGTTCCAATAAAAGCCACACCAATTCCTGAAAAATCCGGTGCCACATTTTTGATAAATTTCATAATCATAATATACAGCACACCGAGTACACATATGATCACAGAAAATCGTTGCATGACATTGGTTTTTTCCTTAAGAAAAAGGCCGGCCATGATCAAAGTAAATATGGGAGTGGTGGCTTGAACGGCACCTACTTCTATGGAAGAAGATATGTTGAGAGCAAAGGCCTGAAAAGTGAAAAAGATAAGGGGGTAGAATAGACCTGCCACCAAAAGTTTTCTTAATCGATGCCATTGAAAATTGCATTTCTTTCTCATAAAGGGGTACATCCCCAATAGGGGAAGAAAGGCGAGGGTGAAACGAATGGCCAATATATTGAGAGGATCACTTTGGGTGAGAATCCCTTTGACAAAAATAAAGGAAAAGCCGATAATGGCTGCATAACCCAGGGCCGCCATGTAGCATAAAAATGTTTTTTGATTCATATGTTGCTCCTTTTAATATAGCATTGTATCTCTCCACTTTGATTGTAAAATATAAATGGTTCCGCGTCAAGGAAGAAAAATGAACAATCATTCATAATACTTTTAAAATATGTATAAAATGAAATAGTTGTAACATGTCAGCGAAAAGGTCAATATAATGTAAATATTTATTATAAAAAAATCTCGAAGATCTTTTAGGAATTAGGGAAAAATCCTAACAGAAAGGAAGTGAGAAAGAAATATTTATTTTTATTCATTCATGCATTGATATTTTAACCAAGTACCATGACCTTGTAATCCTCTAATATCATATGGTAAAATAAAAGCAAATATAAAGGAGGTACATATGAACACATCAAAAACCTATTCTACATCGCTATTCGATTTGGATGGTCGTCCACCCTTTAAGAAAAGTTTCCCCATCGCATTGCAACATTTTCTTGCCATGTTGGTGGGAAATGCTTTGCCATCTTTGGTCCTAACCAGCGCTTTAAAAGGAACGGAATTTGCAGTTCCGTCAGATCAAGCTGTGTATATTATACAGGCGGGAATGTTTATTGCAGCACTGGCAACATTTTTGCAACTCTATCCGGTCCTAAAGGTCGGTGCAAAATTGCCCGTCATCATGGGAGTAAGTTTCGCATATATTCCCATTTTGTTGGAAATTGGAAAAAACTACGGTTATGGTGCCGTATTTGGAGCACAAATCGTTGGAGGTTTGGTCGCTTTTGCAGTTGGGATGGGCATTGGGAAAATTCGGAAATTCTTCCCACCCATCGTGAGTGGTACGGTGGTGCTTACCATTGGGCTTTCTCTCTATCCGGTCGCTATCAAATACATGGCCGGAGGCGTCGGCTCTCCTTTCTTTGGTAGTCATTGGAGTTGGATCGTTGCATTCTTCACCTTGGTCGTGGTTCTAGCATGTAATATGTATGGAAAGGGCATTATCAAACTTGCTGCCATATTGGTTGGTATCATTGCAGGCTATATCCTAGCTTTGATTATACACAGTACAATTGCTCCCGGCTTTATGAATTTTAAAAACGTGGTGGAGGCCGGGTGGTTTACCTATCCCCACATCTTCCCCTTTAAACCAGAATTTCCTATTGCTGCCATTGCAACCATGTCCATCATGTACATCGTAAACTCGGTGCAGGCAGTAGGAGATATTTCATCTACGACCATTGGTGGATTGGATCGAGAACCCACGGATCGAGAAATTTCCGGTGCCATTAAAGCCAACGGGGTCATGTCCCTTATTGGTTCTATTATTGGAGCTCTACCCACAGCAACTTATTCACAAAACGTCGGAATCGTATCCATGACCAAAGTAGTTGCACGGTCTGTGCTTAGAATTACGGCAGTGGTTATCTTAATCGCAGGATTCATTCCAAAATTTGGTGGATTGATGATGAGTATTCCCCAATGTGTTATCGGTGGTGCTACCATCTCCGTCTTTGCCCAAATCACCATGAATGGAATTCGTTTGATTACAAGCCAAGAACTCTCCATACGAAACGCTACCATTGTTGGATTGGGTGTAGCTCTTGGTATGGGAATCGTGGCCGTTCCAGATGCGACGGCAAATCTCGGTGACACGATGAAAATGATCTTTACTTCAAGCCCTGTTATCCTTGCTACGCTCGTCGTTTTTATTCTGAATATTATCATTCCTGGCAAAACCTTGGCACAGGAAAAGGCGGAAAGAGAAAAAATAGATAAAAAATAATAGACCCAAGGAGAAATGTTGAACATAGGAGTAAACATTTCCTTACAGTAGAAAAACCCTTGTTGCAGGGTCTCTCCTAAGGTTGAGGAGATCAATGCATCCATGGGTTTTTTTGTGGGAATCAAAAGATAGAGAAAAAAATCATCTTAAGGGGAGATATGTGTCATGAGAAATATAAGTTGGGGAATCTACCCTCAAGGATAATTCTGTCGGACAGGAATATACAGACAAATTCTATAAAGAGGAGGCAGATTGTTCTAGAAAAATAAATTTTATATGATACTTGATATGGAAATATTCTTCACAAGATAACGATGATACGAAGACGATTTTGTTTTATAATTGCGAAATTTTTAAAATTATTAAGAGAAAATCCTTAAGAAAAATTTATAATAATCTATTGACAGTGAGAAAAAAGTATAATAAAATAGAAGTGTAGGAGGAGTATCATGTTAAGTATAGATAAGAAAAGAGAATTATTGGAGAAATACGTTACCATAGCAGATTTTATCGCAACGGTGGCGGGAAACAATTGTGAAGTTGTGCTTCGAGATTACCATCAGGGCAAGAGCTCTATCCTTCATATCATCAATGGGAAGCTTTCAGATAGAAAGGAGGGAGATTCCATTCGAGGATATGCCCTGAATAAGATTATGAAAGAGGACTATAAGGAGAAGGACTATGTATCCAATTACATAATCATCAACGAGTCCAATCAGAGAGTCTTTCGTGCATCGACCTTCTATATCATGGAGGGAGAGGAACTTATCGGTCTACTCTGTGTCAACTATGACTTATCAGATATGTTGAAGTACAGAGACTTTTATGATAGGGAAATCCTTTATGGGTTTGAGCAAAATTCCAATCTTCAGAAGGAATATTTCGACGAGTCGATGGATAGTATTTTAGACGGTATGATAAAGAATGTATTCATCCATTGGGATCGTTCCATTCCTGCAAACAAGATTGAGTTTGAGGGGAACCCCATTCGTCAATTGTATCGCCTGGGTGTCTTTAATTACAAGGGCGCTGTGGCCAAAGTAGCTGAGCTTCTGGATATTTCCATCCAGACCATTTATCGCTACTTAAAAGAACTGGAAAGAGAAGGCGGAGACAATTCCAGTGGTGGATTGTCAGACCTTACAGAATAATAAAAGGGGGATCTTATGGATTTCAAGCAATTAGTAGGCAAGTTAGAGACGTTAGATTTTGAAAAGTTGTATCAGGACGATTTTTTCCTGACTTGGGATAAATCAAGAGAAGAGTTGGATGCAATTTTTACAGTTGCAGATGCACTTCGTGCATTGAGAGAGAACAATAAGAGCGCAAAGATTTTTGATTCGGGATTGGGGATTTCCATTTTCCGAGACAATTCTACCAGAACTAGATTTTCCTTTGCATCGGCATGTAATATGCTTGGCCTTGAAGTACAGGATTTGGAAGAGAAAAAATCGCAAATAGCCCATGGTGAAACTTTGATGGAAACAGCCAATATGGTTTCTTTCATGGCCGATATCATTGGAATCAGAGATGACATGTATATTGGCAAGGGCCATGCCTATCAAAAGGAATTTGCCGAAAGCGTGCAGATGGGATATGATGAAGGAATTTTGGAACAGCGTCCCACGGTTGTATCTCTCCAGTGTGACATCGACCACCCGACCCAAATGATGGCAGACTCTTTACATTTTGCTCATTATTTTGACGGAATGGAAAATTTAAAGGGTAAGAAAATCGCTCTCACTTGGGCCTACTCGCCTTCCTATGGAAAACCTCTATCAGTACCACAGGGTGGAATTGGTCTTTGGACCCGCCTAGGCATGGATGTTGTTTTGGCATATCCCGAGGGATATGAAGTCATGGATGAAGTGGTGGAAGTCGCCAAGAAGAATGTAGAAGAATGTGGCGGTTCTTTCACCATCACAAATTCGATGGAAGAGGCATGTAAGGATGCCGACATAGTCTACGCCAAGAGTTGGGCGCCTTTTGCAGCCATGGAAGAAAGAACAGAACTCTATGGAAATGGAGACTTTGAAGGGATAGACGCCCTAGAAGAAAGACTTCTAGAGCAAAATGCAAAACATAAGGATTGGACAGTAACGGAAGAGCTTATGAAGACCACCAAAAATGGAAAGGCTCTCTATGGTCACCCTCTACCTGCTGACATAACAGGTGTATCTTGTAAAGAAGGAGAGGTGGATGCTTCGGTATTTGATCGTTATAGAAAAGAATTATACCAGCAAGCCAGTTTCAAACCTTATATCATCGCAGCCATGATTTTCTTACAAAAGGTGAAAAATCCAAAAGAAAAGTTGGAAGAATTGTGGAGCGATGCTGACAAGCGACTTAACGACAAGTAAGTCGATCAAATATTTCACCCTATGATTGGCATTCGGTGACACTACGGGTTCGCCCGGAACCAATACTTTGGAGGTATAAAAAATGTGTGATATAAAAGTTGACGTCAATGCAATAAAAGAGGCTGCTCAAAATTATGAAGCGGATATGACCGCGTTTTTAAGGGAAACGCTACGTATCCCCAGCGAGAGCTCTCACGAAGAAAAAAAGGCAAAACTCATTCAAAGAAAAATGGAAGAGTTGGGTTTTGATAAAACTTGGATCGATCCCCTTGGAAATGTCATGGGCTGGATGGGTTCAGGAGAAACATTGATTTGCTTTGATGGTCATATTGACACCGTCGGAGTCGGAAATATTGAAAACTGGGATTTTGATCCCTATGAGGGATATGAAACGGATACAGAAATCGGTGCGAGAGGTACATCCGACCAAACCGGTGGCGTAATTTCAGCCATGTGGGCTTGTAAAATCATGAAAGACTTAGGTCTTTTGAATGACAAGTACACAGCCATGGTGGTAGGTTCCGTTCAGGAAGAGGATTGTGACGGAATGTGCTGGGAGTACATCTTGAAAGAAGATGTGAAAGATCCCGAGTACGGAAAACTCTGTAAACCAGATTTTGTTGTTTCCACCGAACCAACCGATGGTGGTATCTATCGCGGACATAGAGGAAGAATGGAAATCCGTGTAGAAGTGCAAGGTGTTTCTTGTCACGGTTCCGCTCCTGAAAGAGGAGACAACGCCATTTATAAAATGGCTGACATATTAAAAGAAGTGGAACAACTCAACGAGAATCCCGACGATGATACGGTAGAGATCAAGGGTCTTGTAAAGATGTTGGATAAGAAGAATAATCCTGAGTGGGAAGAGGCCAATTTCCTCGGAAGAGGTACGATTACCACTTCAGAAATTTATTTCACATCTCCTTCCAGATGTGCTGTTGCCGACTCTTGTGCCATCTCATTGGATAGAAGAATGACGGCCGGTGAATCATGGCAATCCTGCTTGGAAGAAATCAAAGCTCTTCCATCGGTTAAAAAGCATAAAGCAGAAGTCACCATGTACAATTATGAGAAACCCTCATGGACTGGACTTGCTTACCCCATCGAGTGCTTCTTCCCCACCTGGGTACTGCCAATGGATCACAAAGTAACCCGTTCCATGGAATCTCTCTATAAAGCCATGTATGGTGATAAGAGAATTGGACCCAAGGAAGAAATTGACAAGAGAATCAACCGTCCTTTGATCGACAAATGGACTTTCTCTACAAATGGTGTAGCAATCATGGGTAGAAATGGCGTGCCTGTCATTGGTTTTGGTCCGGGAGCAGAAGATCAAGCTCACGCACCCAATGAAAGAACCTGGAAGCAAGACCTGGTCACATGTGCAGCTGTTTTAGCTGGACTTCCCAGTGTTTACACAAGCGCAGAATAGTAGTATGATGAATTTGTCGGCAGTTTTGCCGACAAATTTTACCCTAAGGAGAGAATAATGAAAAAAAGGATTTTAATTTCCCTCGGAGGAAATGCTCTGGGCACACTGTACGATGAACTCATTGAAACGGTTGGTATTATCGCCAAACCCATTGCAGACCTCATTGCTGAGGGCAATGAAGTGGTCATTTGCCACGGAAACGGCCCCCAGGTGGGCTTCATTAAGACCCATATTGACAAAGGTGTCATGGCTGAAGATGCAGAACATGGAATAACCCTTCCTTTATCGGAATGTGTGGCCATGAGTCAGAGTTTTATTGGATATCATTTGCAAAATGCTCTACAAAACACATTGACAGAAAAGGGTATTGATAAAAAGGTTGTGACGGTCGTAAGCCGTGTGTTGGTGGATCCCAAGGATCCAAAATTCCAACATCCCACCAAACCCATCGGAGCTTTCTATACGGAAGAACAAGTGGAAAAGCTTCGGGCCGCAGGAAAAACTGTGGTAGAAGATTCCGGTCGTGGATATCGTGAAGTAGTGGCTTCCCCCATTCCTCTAGAAATTTTAGAGAAGGATTCGGTACTGGATTTGATGAATGATGGAAATGTTGTCATTGCTGGTGGCGGTGGAGGAATTCCCACGGTGCGCGATGGAAAATGGTTAAAGGCCATTGATGCCGTCATTGATAAAGATAGGACTTCGGTTTTATTGGCCTCGGACACCCAGTGTGATAGCTTGGTCATTTGTACGGGAGTAGAAAAGGTTTCTATCAATTTCAATACACCCGACCAAAAGGACTTGGATCAGATGACTTTGGCTGAATGTGAAAGATATATTGGAGAAGGACAATTCCCAGAAGGATCTATGCTTCCCAAAATTGAAGCTGCCATGGATTTTGTAAAGAGTGGAAAGGGAAGAAAAACCTTAATCACCTCTCTGGATAAATTGGTGGAAGGAATGCGAGGAGAAACGGGAACGTTTATTGTTGAATAGGGGGTTTGGAATGATTATTGGAAATGGGCCATTGATAACCCATGATGAAAAAGAGCGGTTTTTTGAAAAGGGAGCTGTTCGTATTGTAGATCATCTTGTGCAAAATGTAGGAGACTATGACCAACTCAAAAAGGAATTTCCAGAAGAGGAAGTGTATGATGTCGAAGGGAGATTGATTCTTCCGGGACTTATCAATTGTCATACCCATATTTATTCTGCCTTTGCTAGGGGCATGGCCGTTTCCAAACCCGCTCGAAACTTTCCTGAGATTTTGGAAAATGTATGGTGGTCTTTGGATAAAAAACTCACTGTAGAAGATGCCAAGAAAAACGCATATCAGACCTTGATTGAATCTGTAAGAAACGGTGTGACGACAGTGTTTGATCATCACGCCGCCCCCAACTTTATTGAAGGCAGTCTCTTCGCCATTGGAGAGGCTGCCCGTGAAGTGGGCATTCGTGCGGATTTGTGTTATGAAGTCTCGGATCGAGACGGAGAGGAAGTTACCAAACGGGGCATCAAAGAAAATGTGGACTTCATCAAGGCATATCTCAATGATGAAGAGGGTATGCTACGTGGTCATTTCGGGATTCACGCTTCGTTTACAATCAGTGATCGAACCATGGAATGGATCAAAGAGGCCATGGAAGGTGTGGACGCAGGATATCATATCCATACGGCTGAGGGGATTGAGGATCAATATGATTCCCTTGAAAAATATGGTAAAAGGGTAGTGGAACGGTTACAGGATTGGGATTTGCTCGGAGAAAAGACCCTATGTGTGCATTGTTGTAATGTGAACAACAAAGAAATGCAAATCTTGAGAGATACCAATACGGCGGTAGTTCATAATCCCGAAAGCAATATGAACAACGCAGTAGGGGTAACGCCTGTTATAAGCATGTTAAAAATGGGTATTTTATTAGGTATAGGGACCGATGCGTATACCAACGATATGTTTGAATCTCTTAAAGTTGCCAAAGTGTTGCAAAGTCACCATTTGGCCGATCCCACCGTGGGTTTTGAAGAAAGTCTGACCTTGTTGTTTAAGAACAATCCCACCATTGTGGAACGGTTTTTCCCCCATCCCATTGGGGTGTTGAAAGAGGGAGCGTTTGCAGATTTGGTGGTGGTGGATTACAAACCCTATACACCTTTCAACCAACAAACCTATGGAGGTCATCTTCTGTTTGGAGTTTCAGGAAGAATGGTAAAAGATACCATGGTACACGGAAAATTCATCATGAAGGATCGAAGGATTTTGACGGTGGATGAAGATAAAATATTTGCGGAATCAAGAAAAAGGGCTCCGGAAATTTGGAAAGGAATGTAAGGTGAAATCATGACGGAAAAAATGAAGTTGGCAGCATTAAAAGAACCAAAGCAGGGCGTAGATATTAGTTTTTTAAATGAGGATGTCGTTCTAAAAGCCTATCATTTTCATAAGAGTTTTCCACAATATAAAGAGACGCCTCTTAGGGATTTGACCCATTTGGCAAACTCCTTGGGAGTAAAGAAATTCTTTGTAAAAGACGAGTCCTATCGTTTTGGTCTCAACGCATTTAAAGTGTTGGGGGGATCGTTTGCTATTGGAAATTACATAGCTGAACGAATGGGAATGGACATCAGTGAACTTCCCTATGAAAAGATGATTTCGGAAGAGGTAAGAAATGCCTTGGGAGAGGTCACCTTTGCCACTGCCACCGACGGGAACCACGGTCGGGGTGTGGCTTGGACGGCAAACCAGTTAAAGCAAAGATCCAAGGTTTTTATGCCCAAAGGGACAGCCTTGGAAAGGGTTTTAAACATTCGTAAGGAAAATTCTGATGTGGATGTTTATGAATACAATTATGATGAGTGTGTTCGATTGGCGGATGCCTATGCCAAGGAACACAATGGAGTCATGGTACAAGACACCTCTTGGGATGGCTATGAGGATATTCCCCGGTGGATCATGCAAGGCTATATGACCATGGCCTATGAAGCTTACGAGCAAATGAAATCCCAAGGGATGGAACCGACCCATGTATTTTTGCAAGCCGGTGTAGGTTCTTTGGCAGGAGCTGTTACAGGATTTTTTGCCAATGAAATGAAGGGGAGAGAGCCAATTATAACGATTGTGGAACCCCATAAGGCAAATTGCTTATTTAAAACGGCAGAAGCGGATGATGGAGACCTTCACTTTGTAACCGGAGATATGAATTCCATCATGGCAGGTCTATGTTGTGGAGAACCAGTGACCATTGGTTGGCCCATTTTGGCGGCCCACGCATCCTATTTCTTATCGGTGGATGATATCTATGCAGCCCACGGTATGCGACTATTGGGTAACGCCTTAGAAGGAGATGAGAAAGTGGTCTCTGGAGAATCTGGTGCGGTTACATCCGGTGTTGTTTCAAAACTTATGACAGATCCAGAATTGGAAGATGTACGAAAGAAGATTGGATTGGATGAAGATTCCATTGTGCTTTGTATTAGTACGGAGGGAGATACGGACCAAAAGAATTATCGTGATGTGGTCTGGGATGGAAAATATCCCAGTGAATAAATAGAATAGGTGGGAGTCTTTGACTCCCCACCCGTTAGGGGGTACATATGTCGGATATAATGAAACCGATGCCATTTGAACAAATCATACGGAGAATGTTGCAGGAATATGCTATGCATGGCTCGATTTTTAACGTGGGAAAAATTCAAAAAGTTCAAAAGAGTGATGCAAATGAAATTTTTGGAGAAACATTGGAGTTGCCCGTTGGGATTGCAGCTGGGCCCCACACCCAGTTGGCCCATAACATTGTGGCAGATTATGCTGCTGGTGCGAGATTTTTAGAGTTAAAAACAGTTCAGATTATGTATGGAGAAGAGCTTGGAATTCCCAAGCCATGTATTCGTGCCGATGATGAGTGTTATAATACGGAGTGGTCCAGTGAATTTCGAGCCGATAGGGCCCGGGACGAATATATTAAGGCTTGGTTTGCTTGCAAGGTCTTGGCTAAGGAATTGGAATTGGGAGACCCCGATGGATTTATTTTCAATATGTCGGTGGGATACAATCTGGAAGGGATTCAAACAGAATTGGTCAATTCTTTCATTGATGGTTTGATGAATGCGGAAGACTTGGCGATGTTCCAACATTGTAAATCGGTTCTTTTATCCATGTTGCCAGATTTTAATCATGTAGATGAGGCGTTTATTGAGGGAATTAGTCCGAAGATTTGTCGTTCGATGACCCTATCAACCATGCATGGCTGTCCGCCGGAAGAAATTGAAGCCATTGCTACATATCTATTAAAAGAAAAACATATTCATACCTATATCAAATGTAATCCCACACTTCTGGGATATGAAATGGTACGAGATATTCTGGATCAGATGGGCTTTGATTACATTACATTTGGTCGAGAACAATTTATTCATGATTTACAGATTGAGCAAGCCCTGCCTATGATCCGTCGCTTGATGGAGTTGGCTGAGAGGGAAGGGCTCACTTTTGGTGTGAAATTGACCAATACCTTTCAGGTAGAAATTCACAATCAAGAGTTGCCGGGCGATGCCATGTATATGAGTGGAAAGGCCTTGTACCCTCTATCCATCCACGTGGCCAAAGTATTGAGTGCTGCCTTCGCAGGAAAACTCCCCATGAGCTTTAGTGGAGGTGCAGATAAGAATAACATCCAAGATCTATATGCGGCAGGAATATGGCCCATTACTGTATGTACCGTTTTGCTGCGACCTGCAGGTTTGGAAAATATGTTCCAATTGTCCAAACTTCTCATGGACGCGGAAAAGAAAGAGGACTTGTTTACGGATATGGAGGCCATAGGAGAACTGGCCGATGGAGTTTTGGGGAATAAGCGATTTATCAAAAGCGACAAGGCAAGGGAAAAATATGATAAGCATGAATCTTATCACGGTGTACATAGTCCCAGCTATCGTTGTCGTGTACTATGTAAAAACTGTGTGAGGGTATGCCCCAACCGGACCAACGAAATTTTAAGTTTGCCCGATGGAGATATTATCTTACACATTGACGGGTTATGCAACGAATGTGGCAATTGCCAATATTTCTGTGTGGAACCCTGCATTCCCTATCAGGACAGAATCACCCTATTTCCTTCGGTGGATCTGTTGATTGACTCTAAAAATAGAGGTTTTGTTCTCGAGGGGACTGACTTTACCTATCGATGGGAGGATACGGTAGCCACAGGTGGCTATGAGGATCTTCCTGCACCACTCAAGGAGGTGTATGATGCTATCAAGGTGCAGCATCCCTATTTATTATGATCATACAAGGCGGAAGAATCGTGAACGAGAAAGAATGGGTTGGTGATCTTCGTATGGAAGGAAACCGAATCAAGGAAATGGCCGAACACTTGGAGGTGCAGCCTGGGGAAGAAGTGATTGACGCCAAAGGTTGTTATGTCTTTCCGGGGTTTATCGATGCCCACACCCATATGCAGATGGAAAATGCCCTTGCAAAAACGGCAGATTCCTATGAAACTGGAACGGCAGCTGCTGTCGTGGGGGGGACGACGACCATTATCAATTTTTGTACAGGAAAACCTGATATGACATTGAGAGAGTCCTATGATGAAGAACTACGAAGGGCAAAAGGACATTCTTCTTGCAACTATCGGTTTCATATGGAATTGGTGAAAGTAGATGAGGATGTGTTGGCAGAGATACCGACCATGCCTCCCCTGGGAGTCACATCCTTTAAAATTTACATGGCCTATGGGTTTCGTATCAGCGACGAAGAGATATACAAAGCATTGCAGGCCATCAAAAAAATAGATTGTGTATGTCAGAGCCATTGTGAAAATGGAGATGTCTTGGACTGTATCATGGAGGATTTGGTTCGGGAGGGGAAAAATGTTCCCCAATCTCAAGAGTTGGCTCATCCAGTGGAAGCAGAAGCTGAAGCCATCAGTCGTTTATGCTACATTGGGAAAATGGTAGACCATCCTGTGCATATTGTCCATCTCTCCACCAAGATGGGATTGGAAGAGATGAGAAAGGCTAGAGCACAAGGAGTGAAAGTAACGGCAGAGACCTGTACCCAGTATCTCTTCTTAGATCACTCGGTCTACGATCAAGAAGGAACGGAACCGGCCAAGTATGTATATGCTCCTCCTGCCCATAGCAAAGAAGATGTGAAGGCCATTACAGAAGCGGTCATCCATGGTGAAATTCAGACCATGGCTACGGATCACTGCTCCTTTAACTATCACACACAAAAAATTGTTCCCAACAATGATTTGAGATTGATTCCGGGAGGAATTCCCGGGGTTGAGCATCGGGTGGTCCTCTGTTATACGAGATTATTGGATAGTGGTGATATGAGTGCTGTGGATTTTGTCAAGTTGATGGCAGAAAACCCAGCCAAGCTCTATAAAATGTATCCCGAAAGGGGCGTCTTAAAAGAGGGAAGTATTGCCGATATCGTGATTTATGATCCAGAAGGTACGAGGGTTATCCGTGCGGAAGACCAGTTACAAAATGTAGACTACACTCCTTTTGAAGGACTGACCTATAAGGGTCGGGTAAGGGATGTATTCTTAGGCGGAGAAAGAGTGGTAGAAAACGAAAAACTGATTCATCGGTATCGAGGAATCTATGCGAAATAAGAGGTGACTATGCGTTCCCTATTACGGAAGACCAAAGAATTATTAAATAGAAGAGAGCCCTTTGTCTTGGTTGTGGTGACGGAGAAAAAGGGCTCCGCACCTCGAGATGCAGGAGCAGCCATGATTGTGACAAAGAACGGACTCTTTGAGGGAACCGTTGGTGGAGGAGCCATTGAGTACCACTGTATTGAAAGGGCGAAGGAGCTTTTGCGTGAAGAAAAATCGGATCGGGCCCATTATACCCTATCCAAAGATTCTGCCAAGGATATTGGCATGATTTGTGGTGGGGAAAATCGAGTCCTCTTCCAGTACTTTTCTCCCAAAGAGGGGGAAATGCTCCGTAATTTTTCCGATGATCATGTGGCCATGGCCCTTTTTCTAGATGGCACTACGCCTCTGCTGGTGTCGGCCGGAGATGCTCTTTTACACAGAAATTCCTATAATCGAGTGGTACGGGACGGATATAGGGAAGTGTTTCTTTGGGATTTGAGAAAGCCCCCGAAAGCCTTTGTATTTGGCGGAGGTCATGTGTCACGGGCAGTGGTACCCCTCTTGCATTTTTTAAATTTCCGTGTCCATGTCCTAGAAAACCGTCCCGAGTTTTTGCTGGAAGAAGATTTACCGCTGGCAGAGGAAAGAATGCTGGTAGAGTACGATAATTTGCCAAAACTTCCCATGGGATCAGAGGATTATGTCATCATTCTGACCCGGGGCCATGAGAGCGACGGGCAAGTCTTGCGTCAATGTTTCTCCTATGATCCTACCTATATTGGTATGATTGGAAGCAAGAGAAAATCCGGTGCACTCTTTCGTGCCCTTCGAGAGGAAGGCGTTTCGGAGGAACAGATAGAAAAGGTCCACACGCCGGTGGGGTTAGATATAGGTGCGGAAACACCGGAAGAAATAGCCGTGTCCATTGTGGCTGAAATTATACAAAATAAGGAAAAGAAATGAGAGCCTAACAAAATGGGTATACTTTAAGTAAGAGAGATGGGATAGTCTGATAACGTTTGAAATAGATGAAATGGAGTTGTGTATGGGAAAAGAAGAATATAAAATAATTGTCAATGGACAGGAACATGTGCTACATAAGAATAAAAAAATCCTACGGTTTTTGAGGGATGACTTGCATTTACATAGTGTAAAAGATGGATGCTCCCAAGGGGCCTGTGGTACTTGTACAGTTATCGTAGATGGAAAGGCAATGAAGGCCTGTCTTTTAAATGCCATGAAAATGGATGGAAAATCCATCACCACAGTGGAAGGATTTTCTGATTTAGAAAAAGAAGCCTTTGTGTATGCCTTTGGAGAGTGTGGATCCGTGCAATGTGGCTTTTGTATTCCGGGCATGGTTATTAGCGCCAAAGCATTGCTAGATCAAAATCCCGATCCGACGGAAGAGGAAATAAAAAAAGCTCTGAAGGGAAATATTTGCCGCTGCACAGGCTATCGGAAAATCATCGAGGGTATTCAATTGGCTGCGGCCATCTTACGGGGAGAAAAGACAATTCCCGAAGACTATGAAACCTATGGTGGTGTGGGAGCCAAGATTCATCGGGTAGACGTGAGAGAGAAGGTTCTCGGTACGGGAGAATATGTAGATGATATGATCATGGAAAATATGGTCTATGCATCAGCCTTTAGGAGCCAGTTTCCTCGAGCGAGAATTCTCAAGATTGATACGTCAAAAGTGGAAGAGCTTCCCGGGGTGATTGGAGTTCTTACGGCAAAGGATGTGCCCAATAACAAAGTGGGTCACATACAACAAGATTGGGATGTCATGATTGCAGAAGGAGAAATCACCCGGTATGTGGGAGATGCCTTGGCACTGATTGTGGCCAAAGACGAAGAAACTCTAGAGATTGCAAAAAAAGTAATACATATAGATTACGAGGTCTTAGAACCTGTGCGTAATGTTTACGAGGCCATGGCCGAAGATGCTCCCAAGGTTCATTCTGGAGGAAATATTTGTCAACAGCGTCATGTATCCAGAGGGAATGCAAAGAAAGCTTTGGAACGATCCAAATATAAAGTGACCCATCATTTTTCCACACCGTTTACAGAACACGCTTTTCTTGAACCAGAGTGTGCCATTGCCATGCCCTATAAAGACGGGGTGAAGGTGTACACCTCTGACCAAGGGGTTTATGACACGAGAAAAGAAATTGCCATCATGTTTGGATGGGATCCAGAAAAAATCGTGGTGGAAAACAAACTGATAGGCGGAGGATTTGGTGGAAAAGAGGATGTGAGCGTTCAACACTTGGCATGTCTTGCAGCATGGAAATTCCAAGAGATCGTGAAAATCAAATTTAGCAGGGATGAATCCATTGCCTTCCATCCCAAACGCCATGCGATGGAAGCAGATTTTACTGTGGGAGTAGATGAAAATGGAATCATTCAAGGAATGGAAGCCCTCATCTATTTCGATACGGGAGCCTATGCTTCTCTATGCGGACCGGTTTTGGAAAGGGCATGTACCCACGCGGTGGGACCCTATGTCTATGAAAACACCGATATTACGGGATACGGTTTTTATACCAACAATCCCCCGGCCGGTGCCTTCCGAGGATTTGGAGTTTGTCAATCCAACTTTGCCTTTGAAATGTGTCTAAACGAACTGGCCGAGTTGGTTGGAATTTCTCCCTGGGAAATTCGTTATAGAAATGCCATTGAACCGGG
Source organism: Tissierellia bacterium (assembly GCA_030537875.1). Lineage (GTDB taxonomy): Bacteria > Bacillota > Clostridia > Tissierellales > Peptoniphilaceae > Ezakiella. The sequence goes on from JAUNVC010000001.1 coordinate 46,082, forward strand.
GAAGGTTCTTCCCAATGGACAGATTGCAGATCGTTCTACGGCGCTGAAAGAAACCTTGGAAGCGGTGAAAGATGTATACGAAGAAAATCAAGAACGGGCTGGAATTGCCTGCGCCATGAAGAATGCCGGTATTGGAGTTGGACTTCCTGACAAGGGAAGGGCCCGGGTGCAGATTCAAGATGGAAAGCTCAAAATCTTTTCAGCAGCGTCCGATATTGGACAGGGATTTATGACCATAGCACAACAAATGGCATTGGAAACCCTTTCCCATATGCCCGATGTCATTGAAAATGTGGTCATCATGCCCCCCAACTCGGAAACCTCTCCTGATTCGGGAACGACATCCGGGTCACGGCAGACATTGCTTACTGGTGAAGCGGTGCGAATGGTTTGCTTAGATGTAAAGAAAGATTTAGAAAAACACGGAAGTTTGGAAGCTTTGGAAGGAAAGGAATATTTCTCGGAATACTTTGAACCGACGGATAAGCTCAACAGCGATAAAGCCAATCCCAAGAGTCACATTGCCTATGGATACGCTACCCATGTGGTCGTCTTAGATGCAGAGGGCAAGGTGGATCAGGTCTATGCGGCCCATGATTCTGGAAAGGTTGTCAACCCCACGTCCATTCAAGGACAAATCGAAGGTGGCGTTTTGATGGGGCTGGGTTATGCCTTGACAGAAAACTTTAAACTGGAAGATTGTATACCCAAATCAAAATTTGGAAGTTTGGGATTGATGAAGGCAACCGATATTCCAGAAATCAATGCCATTTATGTGGAGAAGAAGGAGCTTTTGGATGTTGCCTATGGTGCCAAGGGGATTGGTGAAATTGCCACGATTCCCACTGCACCTGCCGCAGCCGGTGCCTATTATGCACTGGATCATGTATTCCGTACCAAGTTTCCCATGGTGGAAACGGCGTACTCTAAACCTAAGAAGGTCTTTGGTTCCAAAGAGACGGTGGGAGATGAGCAATGGAAGAAAACAGCAACAAAGGCAGAAAAGAAAATCGCACAAAAGACATAAAAGTTGCATGGAATATCAACAAAGGGGAATTGATTTCCCTGGTGGGTATGGGTGGAAAGACGACGGCTCTCTTTACTTTGGGCGAAAGGCTCAAGGAAGATGGATCGGTCCTTCTTTCCACCACCACGAAGTTGGGATATCCCTTGCGAGAATGTGAGAATCTACATTTTTATGGAAGCTCCTCTCAATTTTTTGATGCACAAACCACCTCCCTTCCCAATCTAGGTATTGGAAAGGGAGATGTTTTTTTTGTGGCCGGTGAAGTGACATCCAAAAAAATAGTGGGATTGGAAAAGGAGGAACTGGATCGACTCATCCCATATTTTGACTATACCATTTTAGAAGCAGATGGGAGTAGAAAATATATGCTCAAGGCATGGAGAGAATATGAACCGGTTATCCATCCAAAGACCACCATGACCATAGGGATTTTGTCGGTGGATGCCATGGGAAAAAGAGTCGACGAATCCCTGGTGATGAATTTTCCACTCTTTCTTCGTCACTATGGAAAAAGGGATAGGGTCGATGGACCGTTGATTGAGGCCATGGTTCAATCACCTCAGGGAATGTTCCAATATGCCAAAGGGAAAAAGAAACTTTTCATCAATGGCTGTGAAAGGGAAGATCAACTAGAAACGGCACATCAGCTTTCGGAGTATCTCAAGGAGCGATTGGATGTGGAGGTTCTTTATGGTTCTCTCAAGGAGGGAATGTATGTCTATTAGTCTTGTTCTAATGATCTCGGGTCAATCCAAGAGAATGGGTGCCATTGACAAACGGTTTCTTCTCTTTGGGGGGAAGCCTCTATATCAAAAGGCCATCGATTTGATAACAAAATTCCCCCTGGAACCAATCGTCGTGAGTGATCACACGAAAATTTTATCCTATGGGAGGAAAAAGGGCTGCATCGCCATTCGAAATAGGAAGCCGGAGGAGGGGCAAAGCACCTCCATTGGCCTTGGAGTATCGGCAGCCAAACCCACCAATGGGCTGATGTTTTTGACCTGTGACCAGGTGTTTTTAAGCCCCAAAACCATACAACAAATGGTCGAGACATATGAAAAAAATCCCATTTTGACCATACCCTATTATGGAGGGAAACGGGGTGGCCCCATGGTATTTCCCCCTTCTTATCGGCAACAATTGCAGCGATTGCAAGGAGATGGGGGAGGAAAAAAATTAACCATGGATAAGACATTTCAACGGGTAGAGATTCCTCGCCCCATAGAAAGTATTGATATTGATACACTGGAAGAATATAGGAGGTGGAAGCCATGGCAGCACCGCTCATCATAGTACGAGGTGGAGGAGACGTGGCGACGGGAGTCATAGAGAAGTTACATCGGGTGGGCTTTTCTTTGCTCGTCCTTGAAGCTCCAAAGCCGACGGCCATTCGGAGAGGGGTCGCTCTATGTGAAGCCATCTACGAGGGTCGATATAGAGTAGAATCCATGGAAGCTGTCCGAGTGGAACTTGGGGATCGTGACACCATAGAAAAACTATGGAAAGAGCATCTCATTCCCATTGCCATTGATCCCGAGGGAATAGCCATAGAAACCTACCATCCCACAGCTGTCATCGATGGTATTTTAGCCAAGAGAAACTTGGGAACCCATCGAGGGATGGCACCAATTACCATGGGACTTGGGCCAGGGTTTGTTGCTGGTAAAGATGTGGATGTGGTCATTGAAACTATGCGAGGTCATGATTTGGGGAGGCTCATCTTTGAAGGAGCCGCCATGGAAGATACAGGGGTTCCTGGAGAAATCGCAGGATTTGGAAGAGAACGGGTACTCCACGCACCTTGTGAGGGGATCTTTCAAGGAGTTTCTTCCATCGGAGATTTTGTCGCCAAGGGACAAGTCGTAGCAAGAGTGGGAAATACGCCCGTGAAAAGCAAGATTGACGGCATGGTCCGTGGGCTTCTACGGTCGGGACTTTTGGTGCATCAGGGAATGAAGGTGGCAGACGTGGATGCACGGAAAAACAAGTCCAGTTGCTATACCATTTCTGACAAAGCTAGAACCGTTGGAGGAGCAGCTTTAGAGGCCCTATTTTATAAGATGAGAATATATTGTCAAGGGTAGTAGAATATGGTAAAGTATAGCTAGAAGGTTCGCATGGATTACAAAACACGGATGAAACGAAATGGGTGGATATCACTGGTATGTGGATGTATATCTCTCACCCTGAGTTTCTCAACATTTGGATTTCTTGCCATTGTTATTGGAGGAATTGGACTTGCCATAGGAAAGGAAGCAGCTTCTTATGACGGCAACAATATGGTTGCGAAAGCCGGTGTCATTGTGAGTTTAATAGGTGCTGTAATAGGAGTCATCCATCTTGTCACTTGTTTGGCTTGCATATCCTGTTTGTCATGTCAACCAAGACATTGGTAGAATGTAGGAGGTACAAATGGACAAAGTAAGAAGCTATGAAATTGCATCTTTGAGTTGTGGGATTTTATCTTTAGTGATAGGGATTATTTTCCCCTATATCTCGTTTCTTGGGCTCATATTAGCCATTGTAGCCATCGCTCTATCACGAGTTGTCAAACGAAACGAAGAAAGTAGCATGGCCCAAGCCGGTTTTGTCACCGGAGTCATTGGGGTAGTGCTCAATGTTTTGTCGTTTATGGCATGTGTGGCCTGTGTTGGCCTGATGGGATATATTTTTTCTTAAGGAGGTTTTTATGGAGTACAGCTATCGATTGGCAACGTTAGATGACGTGGAAGGCGTATATGCTTTACAACAACTCTTTCATGTGTCTACCATTGCAGAAGAGGACAAAAAGGATGGGTTCGTCACGACCCTATTTACGAAGGAACAGTTGATTTCTCTCATCACAGAGGAACAGGGAATTTCTCTCGCATTGAAAGGAGATACCATCATTGGCTATGCCATGGCTGCCTCTTGGCACTATTGGTCCCAATGGCCGTTTTTCCAACATATGATTGAGGAATTGCCCAAGGTTACCATGGACGGAAAAGAAATGACGGTGGATAACTCCTACCAATATGGACCTGTATGTGTGGCCAAGGAAGAAAGAGGTCATGGGGTCTTTCAAAGACTCTTTTGGTTTTCTCTCAAGACCATGATCAATCGTTTTCCCTATATGCTCACTTTCGTCAATCACATCAATCCCAGATCTTACAAAGCCCATGTGGAAAAGGTAGGGCTCTTGGTGTTAAGAGATTTCGAATACAATAACAATACCTATTGGGAGATGGGCATTCCCACCAAAGAAGCCCTCCACCACTAGAGAAAAATCAATCCCGCAGGGATTGTTTTTTTGTGTATATCAAGGCGTTTCGCCTTTACAAGGTGGAGACTAGCTTGTATAATGTAGGTAGTATATATTAGGGAGGAACCTATGATTCAATTACACAATGTGCATAAGACATTTGGAAACAAAGTGGCGGTAAATCATATTGATTTAGAAGTGCGTCCAGGAGAGATATTTGGTTTTTTGGGGCCCAACGGGGCTGGCAAGACAACGACCATTAAAATGATTGTAGGGATGCTTCGCCCAGACAGTGGCACTGTGGAGGTGGAAGGAATCTCAGTGAAAGACCACCCCCTGGAAGCGAAGAAAAAAATATCTTTTGTACCAGACAATCCAGAAGTTTATGATATGATGACGGGCTTACAGTATTTGAACTTTTTGTCGGATATCTATGAACTCTCCTCTTCTGTACGAAAAGAAAGAATTGAAAGATACGTATCTGATTTTGGTATGGAAGAGGCACTGCGCGATACCATCGGTTCCTATTCCCATGGAATGAAACAAAAGATATGTCTCATTGGTGCGCTTATCCATGAGCCAGATGTTTTTATCTTGGATGAACCCATGGTGGGACTTGACCCCAAGAGTTCTTTTCGATTGAAAGAAATCATGAGGGAACGTTGCGACCAAGGAAAGATTGTATTTTTCTCTACCCATGTCATGGAAGTGGCAGAAAAACTTTGTGATCGTTTGGCCATCATCAATCAAGGAAATATTATCGCCAGTGGAACCTTGGAAGAAATTCAAAAACAGGCACAAGATGAGGGAAGTCTTGAAAAAATCTTTTTGGAGCTTACAGAATGAAAACGATGATTGCATTGATAAGAAAAGATCTCTTACAGCACTTTGGTACTTTTGTTAATATTAGAGCATCTTTACGAGACAAAAAAAGTAGACAGCGATTGTTTGGATATGCCGTCGGAGCCATCTTAATCATCGTATATTCCTTTTATTTTATAAAAATAATGACATTGAGCTATGCAGAGCTACCTACTGTGGCCCTGCAACGCGGATTCCTATTTTCTGCTTTCATGGTTCATCAATTCATGCTTTTGATTTTCTCCATATTGACCATCATTGGTACGTATTATTTCAACGATGATGTGAAAATCATGCTTCGATTGCCCATTGAAACAAGACAGATTTTTAAGAGCAAGCTCTTTACGCTTACCTTGGAGAATATGTTTTGGTGGCTCGCCCTCACAGTACCCATGGTGATCCATTTTGGACGGGTGACTGGACAGGGGATTGTATTCTATATCTCGGCTGCTCTGGGGAGCATTGCTATCACTGTCATCACGCTTTCCGTTTTGACCCTGATAACGGTTCTCATCATGAGTCTTATTGTAAAACTACCGGGAGCCAAAAACATTGTTCAATACTTTTCCATATTTGTGGGCTTGGCCATTGGAATTAGCATTCAATTATACGTACAAAAAGGGCAACGGATGGATGGTGACGAATCCGTCCTCAAATTGGTCGATGCCCTTACAAAACCAGGAGAGTTTTGGTTTCCCCATGCAAAGAAATTGACCGATGGTCTTTTGGCCGGCGGAGGGGAAATGATTCTTACAGTGGTCTTGTTGGTCATTTTGGCCTACGGGATGATACAGATTACGGCACGATTGGGATCATCCATTTTCTTACGCTCCTCTCTGCAAGAGGGAAGCCGAAAGAAACACAAGAAAAGAATCATCGGTGAGAAGGACTATCAAAAAAACAAACCTTATATTAGCATTGCAAAGAAAGAATTGAGGGAAATCTTCAAAACTCCCATTTATTTGTATCAATATATAGCCATGGGTATGCTACTTCCAATCCTTATATTGATGCCCTCCTTATCTAAGGGAATAAGAATGGATCAAATACATTTCATGCGTGAAGAATTCATGCTCATTTACGAGACTGCGGATGTACAAGCAAAGCTCTTCATACTATTTGGGGCCATATTTATAGGCTGGGCATGGGGGCTATTCATTGGAGTTCAGCAACCCAGCTTTACATCCATCACCAGAGAGGGAAAAAGGATTTGGTTACTCCAATCTCTTCCCGTAGCTGCAAAAGATCAAGTCAGGGGGAGGGTGCTCACGTCCCTTGTACTACAACTTATCACGGCCTTGCCTCTATTTTTGGTTATTCTCTTCATGCTAATGCCTCCATGGACCCTTTTGATTGGTTTTCTCTTTGGAATGAGTACTTCTATTTATCTCATGGTTCATTTGGCGCTTTGGATGGATATACGAAATCCAAAACTTCTATGGTATCAACCCAAAGAAGCCATCAACAAGGGAGGAAAAAGTTTCTTTTATGTATTTGGAATCATGATTTTTGTCGGTGTACAAATCTATGCTTTTGTAAAACCGGCATTAGCGTTAGGCTTGATGGAGAAGGGTATATTTATACAAATAGCATTTGCACTATGGATGGTATTGTATTGGGTGTTCTCCTACGTGATGCAAAACATATGTGCCGATACTTTAGAAAAGAAAATCACAGAATATAGTGCGGAATAGAAAGGAAAAAAGATGGCAAAGACATTTGAAACAGTAAAGGGAACCTATGACTATCTTCCCGAAGAACAAATCATTCGAGAACATATTAAGGATACTTTAAAGAAAGTATTCGTTACCTATGGATTTCCGCCGGCGGAAACCCCCATTCTTTGTATGTATGATTTGCTGGCTTCCAAGTATTCGGAAGAAGCGGATATTTTAAATGAGATGTATACATTGAGTGACCAGGGAAAGCGGGAGTTGGGTTTACGGTATGATTTAACGGTATGCTTTTCCAAGTTGATTAGCTCCAACGCTGGAATCACTCTACCTTTGAAGAGATATGAGATTGGAAAAGTATTTCGTGATGGTCCTGTAAAATTGGGTAGAAACAGAGAATTTACCCAATGTGATGTAGATGTGGTGGGCATTTCCTCTCTTCTCCAAGAAGCGGAATATATGACCTTGACCACAGAGGCCTATCAGGCCTTGGGATTGGATGTGGAAATTCTCTACAACAATAGGAAACTTCTCAGTGGCGTGATACAGTCGGTTCTTGGAGACATGGAACCAGATGTTTTGAGAAAAGCCATCATGCTCATCGATAAGTTGGCCAAGATGACAGCCGATGAATTGGCCAAAGAATTTGAGGCCATCGGATATGAAAAGAAGAAATTTACGAAAGTAAGAGACCTTTTATTGCTGGATTTCCATGGGTTGAAGGAGGCACTTAAAGACTATCCATCCAATGAGTTAATGGAAGAAGGTCTGAAGGAAGTGGAAGAACTTCAAGCCTATACCAAAGATACGCCGGCGGAAAAGACCATGGTCTTTGCTCCCTACTTGGCGAGAGGGATTGATATTTACACGGGGACGGTCTGGGAAATTTTCTTAAAGGACAGGAACATGAAAGGTCACGATTTCAATGTGAGCCTCGGTGGTGGTGGTCGGTATGACCATATCATTACAGAATTTGTAAGCGATGGAAAAGAGTATCCGGCCGTAGGTATGAGTTTTGGACTGGATGTCATCTATGAAGTCTTGAAAATCAAAGAGGAAGGAAAGCCCCATCCTGCCATTGATCTTTTTGTGATGCCCATAGGCACGGAGAAAGAAGCCTTTGCCTTGGTCAGTGCATTGAGAGAGAAGGGAGTGCGTGCCGATATTGAAAAAACGGGACGGAGAGTAAAGAAATCCATGAACTACGCCAATAAAGAAAACATTCCCTATGTAGTCGTTCTTGGAGGAGATGAAGTGGCCAATGGGGAAATCTCATTGAAACATATGGAAAGTGGAGAAGAATTCAAATATTCCATTCAAGACATAGAAGGAATTGCGGCAAGAATCCTTGAGACAGAATGAGGAACCCTTGAAACTAAAGAGGATTTCATAGCAGAAAGCCAAAGGATAAACCCAGGGGGACAAAAGCCTACCATCTCATCAGCTTTGTATAAGAAGAATACAAAGAAAATGTAAAATTTGAAATCACACCGACTCCCGACTCCAATCTCCGTGTCTTTATGGTTTACCGGTCTTTGGAAGAACCGTGGAGGTGGAAGAGGAAACCATCCAATCCTTTGAGAGCAAGGATTCAACGTGGTGGAATGGGGCGGAAGAGTACGAGAATACGGTTGGAAACCGATGGCAAAAGGTAAGGAGGAAAAATATGAAGAAACTTTTATTTATTTGCTTGGCTTTGATGATGCTCCTATCCTTGGGATGCAGATTGGCACCAGGGAGTAGAGAAGTAGATAAAAAACCAGTGATATATCTCTATACAGAAGAGCCCATGGATGTGGAGGTCAAATTAGACTATGTGGGAGAACTTTTCTGTAGTTATCCAGAGTATCAAGATGGGTGGAAGGTGGTCGCCCATCCCGACGGAAGGCTTGTGACAGAAGATGGAAAGGAATATTCCTATCTCTTTTGGGAAGGCTTCTCCAACAGGACCTATTCCATGGACAAGGGTTTTGTGGTCAAGGGAGAAGATACGGCCGAGTTTTTAGAAGAAACCTTGACAGCCATGGGATTAAACCTACGGGAACGAAACGAATGTATCGTGTTTTGGCTCCCCCAAATGGAACAAAACCCCTACAATCTCATCAGCTTTGTTGACGACGAATACAAAGAAGATGCAAAATTGGAAATTACACCGACTCCCGACTCCATTCTCCGGGTCTTTATGGTCTACCGGCCTTTGGAAAAGCCGGTGGAGGTGGAAGAGCAAACCATCCAACCCTTTGAGCGAAAGGGTTTCACCGTGGTAGAATGGGGCGGAAGAGAACAAAGAGAAAGATAAACAAAAAAGCGGCGGTAGCGCCGCTTTATGTGTATAGAGGTTCCATCACTGCTAAGTAATATCTTGTCAATTCCTCAGGGGATTCTTTACAATCGTTTTCATACCACCATTTCAATAGCTGGAAAAAAGAAAAGGCTGTATGGTGGATGAGAAAAGCCTCGGGAATATTTTTTTTCTTCCAAGGTTCTCCCTTGGGAAAGGCTTTTTGAATCAGTGTATAAATATCCTGTGCAAAATATTGATAGAGCATAGGTTCGGCCTCGGGACATAACAATCCTTCGAGGCTCTTTTTATTCTCCTCTAAATGGATGAGAGTATGTAAAATGGTATGACGAATGGTGTCAGGGTTGCTATCATCATAGGCAGGGTGCCTTTCGGGACTGTCGGTAAAAATGTGATGAAACAGTTGGGAGCCAACCTCTTCCAAAAGGTGATCCTTTGAAGTAAAGTGAGCATAGAAGGTGGAACGTCCGATATTGGCACGGTCGATGATTTCCTGCACGGTGATTTTATTGTAGGTTTTTTCTGCTAAGAGAGAATGGAATGCATTGAAAATCGATTCCCTCGTTCTTAAAATTCTGCGATCAAATTTCATAAAACCTCCTTACTACGATTTTGTCTTCAGCGATGCCTAATAAAATGAAGAGACCAACAAGTTAATGAACACTATGTATGATTTATACCCCAATGGAAGAAAATTAAACGGTAATTCATGGAAAAACAGGAAGTTTGATATGCGGGGCATCGTCGACTCCTTTCTATAAAAAGATTCTATCCCGAAGCCATGAAATAAAAGGGACAGAGAGGGCTATGGGTTTGAAGGAGGAGAGGTGAGGGTATAAATGAGGTGTTAAGGAGGTATGGTATGAAACTAACATATGTAATCGAGCCAGAAAATCCGGTGACCAGTCCCGAGGAATTTGCCGATGAATTGGTTCTGTGGACTCAAAAAGAAGGAAAAGAATTGGATATTTTGTCGGTGAAAGATTATCCCCAGGTCCAATGTATAGTGGATGGAAAGTCCTATCTTGCCAAGTTGGAACCGCCAAGACCCAATCTCATCAATCTCCCTTCTGCTACCTATTCTATGGGATTTAAATTCATTTACCTATACGACACAACGAAAGAGTAGAAAGGAAGCATGGATAACCATGCTTTTCTTATCTTCTATTCTTCTTTAATATAGCAATGAAAGGAGTGTAGGATGAAAAAAATAGTATATCTACTTATAGTTGCATTTTTATTGACTGGCTGTGTGTTCCATCCCAAAAACGCAGATGAGAGACAACAAGCCGAGGAAGAAACCAAGCAAGATGGGGAAGATTCCCCTTCTAAGAAGGAATCAGATAAAAAGAAAGAAGAGAGTAAAGAGGATGAAACCGTGGAACAGGGGGATGACAAAGAAGCCGAGGAGATGGGAGACGATAACTCTCCAACGGAGTCTATGGATGTTTCGCCAGCAGCTCTGCAAGCATCTTATGAGAAGAATCTGAAACTCATAGGAACCGAGAGAGATCGGGAGGCTTGGAGGGCTTTGGAATCCATCACTCAAACCGGCTTTTGTCAAGATGAGCTTTTTTCATATTATGATACCCATAGGGATGAAATGAGCACCTTTGGAAAGATTACCATGGCGAGAATATCATATTTTGAGGAATTATTTTTTTCAGCCAGAGAAATTTCTTCCCAAGATGCCTTTGATGAAGTTTTAAGCCCCATGTGGCTGGATTCCAGTGATAAGATCTATGCCTTGGAAGATGTGAGTTATCTGGAAGGGGCTCTAAGAGATGTTTTTCGTTCCACCGATGAGCCCATGGACGTATTAGAACGCCAACATCATCCAAAGGCCATTGTAAAAAATGTAGTGCAAAATAGAGAGGTCCTCACCCGTATATATTCAGGACATTTTATAGATGAAAAGAGGGAAGATGGTATCGGCATCCTCTTTGACCCCGAAGAACAATCCCACCATACCATCCTATTGGTACGGAGTAAAGATGCATCCATTGTGGATGAAAAGGAACTGACTTTGAGTGGCCACACCATACTTAAGGGTGAATTCTTAGGGAATGGAAGGGAGCAGATATTGATATGTTCCAACGCCATGGATGGAGAGATTACGGACTATACCTTATTGACCTTTGATGGCGGAAAGATAAAAGAAAAAACTTGGACACAAAAAGAACCGCTCCTCACCTTGGAACTTGTCGAGGGCTTTAAGATGAAAGCAGCCGCTGGGGAGGAGGAGATGGAGATTTCTGTTGCCGATAGGGAATGGATGAAGGAGCTCTTCTATCACGATGATGGCACGCCGAGAAAGACTTCCTCCTTTGACCAGCATTCCTTTTATGAATTTTTTAAAGATGGTCATATGTATCTCCAGGTGGCCATTGACAGGTTTGTGGTATGTGAAGATCCGGAGGTAAGCAATATGAACTTTGGGCCTGAGAATCTTCTTCGATTCAACTTCTTCTACAAAATCACAGAAGACGGAATGGAATATCTCGGAAACAATATCCACCCACGGACCAAGTTCGTGAGAGAATAATTTGGAATGAAAATACCCCGACCATTGAGAGGTCGGGGTATTTTTGTACCTTGAAAATTTTATTTTCCCAGTTTTTCATCGATGACTTTTTCCAAGTCTTCCAATGGCATAAAACCGGTGATGGTTCCCTTATACACACCATCTCCATCAATGAGTATGGAGGTGGGGATACCGCGAATCAAAAATGTATCAGCCACAGTCTTTGAATCGTCAAAGAAGACGGGAAGACGTAAATCATTCATTTTCATGAATTGTTTGAGCAGTTTGGGGGATTGTCCCATATTGACAAATACAACCTTTACATCATCTCTTTTATCCAACTCTACCAAGTCGGGCATCTCTTCGATGCAGTATGGTCAGGTTGTGGCGAAACAATTGAAGACAACGAGTTCTCCACTCTCTAAGAATTGGTCCAATTTAACCTCTTCACCTTCAATGTTTTTCAAGGTGAAATCTGGAGATGGTTTTCCCTCTTCTACACTGTCGCCATGTTCTTTTGCAGTGAATTCTTCAGCATAGCGGTCATCGTTTACAACCAATTCCCAGTCAGATTTTTCTTCTTTGTCTGTTGTGGTATCCGTATCTTCTTTGTCCGTTTCTTTTTGTTCTTCTTTGTTATCGGTGGTATCTTCTTGCACCACATCTTTATCCGTTGTATCTTTTCCTTCATCTTTTTTGCATCCGTAGGAGAAAACTAAGAGAAGGGAAAGAATTAGAAGCAATATTTTTTTCATCATTCATTCCTCCGTTTTAGTTGAGACCTATCCAGCTCAATTTATTAAAGAGCATGAGTAGTCCAAATAGAATCATTACAACACCCGCAATTTTGGGTACGAGTTTGAGTCCCTTTTCATGTTTGCTCATAAATTTCTGAATGGCTGGTACAAAGAGACTGGAGATCAGGAAAGGAATTCCCATTCCCAGCGAATATACCAAGAGCAAAAGGGCGCCCTTTGCAAGAGTTTCTTGTTGGCTGGAAAGTGCCAATATGGCTCCCAATAGGGGTCCAAAGCAAGGACTCCAACCTACAGAAAATGCCATTCCCATGAGCATTGCTTGCCAAAAACTACCGGCATCACGCATGGTGTGTTGACCGCCACCGGGTAATTTGATGACGCCAAGCATCATAATACCAAAGATGATAATGATGACGGCACCTACTTTTTGAATGGTGTCTTTGTAGCGAAGCAAGGTCTTTCCAATGGCCGAAGCACCCATTCCCATCAATACGAAGATGAGGGTGAATCCAAGTACAAAGGCCAATGCACGTATAAATGTTTTCTTTTTGTTTTCCGTTAAACTTTCCAAATTCCCACTACCAGTCAAGTACATTAGATAGATGGGAACCATGGGAAGCACACAGGGCGTAAAAAATGTTAAAAAGCCGCCCGTAAGACTTGTCCAAAAATCTGTCATATTTTCCTCCTTTGCCCTTGTATTATACCCAAAAGAGGGCCAAATCTTCTAGGTATTTATTTAATATTTGATAAGCATACAGTTAAGCTATCGCATTTTGTTCATTTTTGGAAAGCTTAACCAAAGGGAAAAAAGGGGCTAAATAACTGTCTTTAAAGCCTTTTCATCTTCTTGTACAATAGGAACAGGTGATATCATGACAACAGTCAAACAGATGTATGAACATGAAAAAATTAGAAAATTGTTGGTCCGTATCAGTACACCTTTGGTGCTATCTTACTTGGTCGCCGAATTGTACAATATGACGGACACTTTTTTCGTGGGGAATTTTAGCAGTGCATCTTCCGTCGGAGGACTTATGCTGGTATTTCCCATACAACGTCTTTTTATTGCCCTTGCTGTGCTTGTATCGGTGGGAGCGGCCACCAATATTTCGGTAAAATTAGGGGAGGGAGATCGTAAGGCCGTACATCGACAGATGCATGCGGCGGATATGATGACGCTTCTGGTGATCCCGATTTCCATACTCTGTTTTTTTGCAAGACATGAAATTCTTCGACTGTTTGGTGGCAGAGGAGAAATTTTGACGGCCTCCATTCAATACATGCAAATCATTATTTTTTCCCAATTCTTTGTGGTCCGTATCATGTATCTCTATCAATTGGGGATTGCTTGTGGGCAACCGGGTATCTCAGTGGTCAGTAATCTTTTGGGAATGGGTCTGAACATTATCATAGATTATATCACCGTTGCTAAATTACACATGGGTGTGGTCGGAGCAGGGCTTGGCACATTGATTTCTCAGGCAGTCAGTTACTTATATTGTGAGTTTGCCATTCAAAACCTTTTGCGGAACAACCAATTGAAAACCAAGAAAAAAATAGGACCCAATCGAGAGGCCTTCCGTCTACTTTTTGTAGTTGGACTTGCAGGCTTTCTCTTAGAGGCTGAAGATGGTATTGTCATGGGATTTATCAACCGCATGTTACTCCATGTGGGAGGGGAGGAACAAATCATCATCCTAGGTGTCATTTCCAAGGTGTATGTATTCATGTTTGTCCTCATGTTTGCCATTGCGGAGGCCATGCAGCCAATGGCAGCCTATTGTCATGGGAGAGGAATTCAAAAACGGGTGAAGAGAATTTTCAAAGAAACCCTACTCTATAGTTTTGTGCTAGACCTTTTTGTCTATGGAATTGGAATGATCTTTGCCGAAACATTCATTGGTATTTTTATTAAAGATCCGGATATTATCCAAAAATCCATCCCCGCTTTTCGGATCATGATAGCAGCTTTTCCCATCACTGGATTTTATTATGTCATGGTGCATTTCCTGCAATCCATTGAAAAGAGCAAGAAGGCCATCTATCTTTGTGTGGCAAGACAGCTCTTCATACGTATTCCTGTCAGCTATGTATTGATGAACATTTGGGGATCCATGGGCATTTGGTTGAGCTTTCCCATCAGTGATATTCTCAGTGTGGGAGTGGCCTATCTCACCATTCGAAAACATGGCAAAGAAAAAGAGCCCGCTTCCTATGGCGAGTCTCTCTCTTTAAAGGTCCAAATGTAGGGCTTCCCATTCCTCCAAATGATGTTCTAGAGAAGAAGAAATTTCTTCTCTTTTTTTTGCCCATTGAAGGGCTTCTTGAGGGTTCTCATAGAGTTCAGATGTTTCTAAGATGCCATCAATTTCTTCCAAAGCACTTTCGAGTTCGGCGATGGTTTTTTCGATGGAAGTGATTTGTTTATTGAGGGCTTGGGATTTTCGGATGGCCTCCCGTTTTTTGGCCTGTTGCTTCTTCTGTTCCGTACGGCTCACTTCCACGGATGGTTCCCCCCCATCTCCTTCACTTTTCTTTCTGCAATAGTATGAAAAATCTCCTTCATAGATGCGTCGCTCCGACAAATCCAAGACCCGATTGGCAATGGTATCGATGAAGAAGCGATCATGGCTGATGAAAAGAAGGGTTCCTTTGAATGCTTTTAAGGCATCCTCCAACACTTCTTTACTGGTTAAATCAAGATGGTTGGTAGGTTCGTCGAGTATGAGAACATTGGCTCCGTGCAAGATGAGCTTCAACAAAGAGATTCTTGCTCTCTGTCCTCCAGAAAGGGTTCGCAATTCTTTGAAGACATCTTCACCGGTGAAGAGAAACCCTGCCAGGAGATTTCTTATTTGGTGGATATTCATAGAAGGAAATTCATCGGAGATTTCTTCAATCAATGTATTTTCTTCGTCGATGACGGTGAGTTGCTGGTTAAAATACCCCAGCTTTACACCTGTACCCCAGAGGTATTCTCCTTCATAGGGAAGCTCTCCCATGAGGATTTTTACCAAGGTGGTTTTGCCACAACCGTTGGGCCCCACTATGGCCAGACGATCCTGGGCTTGGATGGAAAAATCCAAGTCTTGAAAAAGGGTGGTGTCGTCGAAGGACTTTTTAAGCTCGCGAACTTTCAATACTTCTCTTCCCGTACGCAGAGGCTCTTTGAATTGGAAACGAATGGAGGATTCTTTCAATGGGGGCGTTTCCTGTCTCATTTTTTCCAACATTTTCTCTCTGCTCTTTGCCAGACGATAATATCGCTCGGTGGCATAGGAGCGGAACCGACGGATAATTTCCTTTTGGCGCTGCTCCTCCTTTTTAAAATCTTCATAATGTTTCTGCTGGAGTTCTCTTTCTCTTTGAACGGTTTTCCGATAGGCATCATAGCCCATGTCGTAAGACTTTAAGGTGCCATGCGACATTTCAAAAATCCTGGTGGCTATATTTTGTAGGAGCAGACGGTCGTGGGAAATGAAAAGGACCGTGCCTCGGAATTCCTTTAAGAATCGTTCTAAATAGGCAATCATTTCCATATCCATGTGGTTGGTGGGCTCGTCCAATAGCAAAAGATCTGGCTTTTCCATAAATACTAGGGCAAGCTCCAATCTCGCTTTTTCACCCCCACTCAAATTTCGTACGGTTTTTTCATAAAAACTCTCATCCATTCCCACCATGGCAAGATAGCCTTTGAGTTCAGATTGAAATCCATAGCCTTGGAGTTCTTCAAAGGTATCGTGAAGCCTTTGATAGGAATCCATGATGGGGGCGAGTTTTTCCTCATCTTCCGCATAGGTTGCCATGTCTTGTTCCAAGGCTCGAAGTTGTTGTTCCATCTCTTGTATGTGATCATATTTGGAAAGGGCCATCTCCATCACCGTGCAATCCACGTCCATTTCCACTTGCTGGCGTAAATAGGAGATTCGGATTTCTGCTCGCTGATAGAAGTTTCCCTTTGGCACCAAAAGACCGGCGAGGCATTTCATCAACGTAGATTTGCCACTGCCATTATCACCGACCAAACCAATTTTGTCTCCCTCATTGATGACGAAGGAAACATCTTGGAAGATGGGGTCGACTACATATATAAATTGTAAGTCTTTTGCTTGAATTAGTTGCATTTTATCACCAATACCATTGTACAAAAAACAATGTATATTTTCAAGGGAATAGACAATATAGTTGACACATGGATAGACTTTGTGATAAATTTAAATAAGAGGTGAAATAAATGAAAAAAAGCAAAATAAGCCCCGCGGTCATACGGAGGTTACCTAAATATTATCGAGCACTGACAGAATTGTCAGAGATTCGTATTTCTAGAATTTCCAGTAAACAATTGGGAAAACTAACGGGCTTCAATCCTTCTCAAATTCGCCAAGACTTGAATAGCTTTGGTGGCTTCGGTCAACAGGGCTATGGATACAATGTTAAAAATTTAAAGGAGAACATGGAACGAATTCTTAATATTTTCACCAATAAATCCATGGTTCTTATTGGCGTGGGCAACTTGGGGAAGGCGATCTTGCAATATGCGGAGTTCTCGGAAAATGGTTTTCATGTACGGGCAGCTTTTGACCGGGATCCCAACAAAATTGGAACCAAGATAGACGGAGTTAGGGTCAGAGATATTGATGATTTGGCCGAGTATCTCAAAGAAAACAAAACAGACATTGCCATCTTAACCATACATAAGGATGTGGCGCAGAGATATGCCACCATATGTACAGATCATGGGGTGCGTGGCATATGGAACTTTGCGCCCAAAAAGCTAAAAGTTCCCGAAGAAGTCATTGTAGAAAATGTTTGGCTTAACGAAAGCCTATATACATTGAGTTATTTTTTGGAAGACGAATGGGAAGACGAAACGGAATCGGAAGAAAAGGAATAGGAAAGAAGATACAAAAGCCCGCCCACTTCTCCTTACAGGATATTTTGGAAAGTGGACAGGCTTTTCGTTTTGTTCCAGAGGGGCAGGGATACTTGGTTTCCATGAAGGATCTTCGCGCCTATGTGGAAGAAGATACAGAGGATGAAACCCTATCTTTCATCTTTCACAGGGAAGAAGATGCCCCCCTGTTTTTTTCGTACTTTGATTTGGATCATGAGTACGCAAAGGACTTTCAAACTCTCAGAGAAATGAACTTTCCCATGGAGGTCTTAGAATTTTCATCGGGAATTCGGATGTTACGACAGGATCCGGAAGAGGTGATTGTCAATTTTATCATCAGTCAAAACAACAATATAAAACGGATTCAAAAGATTGTAGAAGCCCTATGCCGTCATGCCGGAGAAGAAAAAGCGGATGGGTTTGGAACCTACTATGCCTTTCCAACCATGGAGGCCCTCGCCCAAATTCCGGTGGAGCAATATCGGAGGTTGGGTCTTGGATATAGAGATAAATACTTGGTGGGGACATCGGAATTTCTCCTTAGAGAACCGGATTTTATTCCAGCTCTTTCCCATCTTTCTACGGCTGAGGCGAGAAAAGAACTCTTGCGCTTACCCGGGGTCGGACCCAAAGTGGCAGATTGTATTTTACTCTTTGGACTCCGAAGAGGAGATGTGTTTCCCCTGGATACTTGGATGGAAAAGGTTTTTAAAGAAAGGTTTTCATCCCAAGAAAAAGATCGAAGAAAAATGGCAAACCTGGCATCCAACACCTATGGAGAGCTGGCAGGATTTGCCCAACAATTATATTTTTTTCATATTCGAAAACGATAACCCCAAAAATTTTTCTGCAGGGGTTGTTATTTTTTCAAATTTTGGGTATGATATAGATGTATTAGCACTCAATGATAAAGACTGCTAACAATATAAGGAGGTACAAAATGAAAATTAAACCCATTGGCGACAGATTACTTATCGAAAAAATGGAAGCCGAAGAAAAGACCAAGTCCGGGATTGTGTTACCTGGAACGGCAAAGGAAGAGCAATCCATTGCTACAGTCATTGCCATCAGTGATGAACTTACCAAGGATGAAAAGAAGAAGGATATCATCAAAGTAGGAGATCAGGTTATTTATAGTAAGTATGCCGGAACGGAAGTAAAAGGTGCAGACAAAGAGTACTATATTGTAAAATGGACCGATATTTTAGCGGTTATAGAATAGGAGGATACACATGGCTAAAGATATTTTATTTAATACAGATGCAAGATCGGCTATGGAGCGTGGAATTAACCAGCTTGCCGACACAGTGAAAGTGACGTTGGGACCCAAGGGAAGAAACGTTGTATTGGAGCGTCCCTATGGCTCACCCCTTATCACCAATGATGGTGTTACCATTGCCAGAGAAATTGAATTAGAAGATAAGGCAGAAAATATGGGAGCTCAACTCTTAAGAGAAGTGGCTACAAAAACCCAAGATGTTGCAGGAGACGGAACCACCACAGCCACTTTGTTGGCACAGGCTATTGTTCGTGAGGGTTTGAAAAACCTCGCAGCAGGAGCCAATCCCATGGTGCTTCAAAGAGGAATTAAAAAAGCAGTGGATACAACGGTGGAAGAATTGAAAAAAGCTTCCGTCACCATTGAAAGCAAGGAATCCATTGCCAACGTAGCAAGTATTTCTGCCGGAGATAATGAAATTGGAAAGCTCATCAGTGAAGCTATGGAAAAGGTTGGCAAAGATGGTGTTATCACTGTCGAAGAGTCCAAGAGCATGGGAACCACACTGGAAGTAGTAGAAGGTATGCAATTTGACAGAGGATATGTATCTGCGTACATGGTTACCGACACGGAAAAAATGATTGCAGAATTGGAGAACCCCTATGTCCTCATCACGGATAAGAAAATCACCAATATCCAAGAAATTCTTCCCATTTTGGAGCAAATCGTTCAAACTGGAAAATCTCTTCTCATCATTGCAGAGGACATCGAGGGAGAGGCCATGGCAACACTGGTGGTCAACAAATTGAGAGGAACCTTTAACTGCGTAGCTGTGAAGGCCCCTGGATTTGGTGATAGAAGAAAAGAAATGTTGCAAGATATTGCCATTTTAACTGGCGGTACAGTGATTTCTTCCGATTTGGGATATGATTTAAAGGAAACCACCATCGATATGCTCGGAACTTGTCAGAAGGCCAATATCGAAAAGGAAAATACGGTGATTGTAAAAGGCGATGGCGACCAAGCCAAAATTGAAGAACGTGTTCGCCAGCTCAAAGCCCAATATGAAGAAAGCGATTCCGAATTTGATAGAGAAAAATTGCAGGAAAGACTTGCAAAACTTTCTGGAGGCGTTGCCGTAATCCGCGTTGGAGCAGCAACTGAGACAGAACTCAAAGAAAAGAAACTCCGTATTGAAGATGCTCTAGCCGCAACCCGTGCTGCGGTGGAAGAAGGGATTGTATCCGGCGGTGGAACAGCTCTTCTAGATACCATTCCCCAAGTGAAAGATCTTTTGGATAAGACCGAGGGAGATGAGAAAACTGGAGTAAGCATTATTCTTCGTGCATTGCAAGAGCCACTTCGCCAAATCGCAGAAAACGCAGGTAAAGAGGGAAGTGTCATCGTAGAAAAGGTTCTTGGATTGGAAGCAGGACAGGGATATGACGCCGCTGAGGACAAGTATGTCAACATGATTGAAATGGGCATTGTGGACCCCACAAAGGTCACCCGCTCTGCTCTTCAAAATGCTGCATCGGTGGCCGGTATGGTTCTTACCACAGAAGCTACCGTCGCTGAACAAAAACAAGAAAATGACGGTGCAGCCGCTGCTGGAATGCAAGGTATGCCCATGGGCGGTATGATGTAAGTAAAATCTCTTCCCTTCGGGGAAGAGATTTTTGATGGAATTCAAGCTAGAGTGGGTATATAGGATTAAAGGAGGGATATCATGTTACACTATAAAATCATTCATGAATTTCCTTTGGAACTTGTCAGTGAAACCGGAGGAACCAAAGTTAGCATTTACCAAAAGACCCACTTATCCAATCCCGATAACTTGCAAGACCCCATCCGATTTAAAAATACCATCAAGGAAGTGGAGGAAAGATTGGCGGGAGACCCTTTAAAAGAAACCATCATCCAAAGCTTGGAATCGCTCTTGGAAGATCGTTCTTTTTGGAATACCACCGGTGTGGGCATGGCTCTATTCATCGATGAAAGGGACTTTATGATTTACAAGCTCTCTGCCGATGTGGAGAATGTCCACCATGTGGGGAATCATTTCTACTTCTTGCCACTTCTCAACTATGTGGATGCTTTGGACCACGCCTATGTATTGGACATCAACAAGGATCGTTTTTCCTTATTTGATGGATCCATGCAAGAATTGCAACCTGTGGAACTTCCTGAGGAAGCGGGAGAGGATTTCTATGCTCTCTATGAAAGAGAAAGAGAGTCGGCTGTCAATTTCGGATCTTACAAAGGTGTTGGCAATGCAGCTTTTCATGGCAACAAGAGCAAATCAGAAGAAGAGGACAAGGATGTGGAACGATATTTTCGTCACATAGATCATTTCCTCAAAGGGTTTTTAAAACCCCATCAATCCATTGTATTATCTGCCGTACCGGCGGTTCGAGATAAATTTATGCAGGTGACAAAGCTACCGGTATTGGATGATTTTATTCCAAAGAGCAAGGGAACCATAGATGAAAGAGAATATATGGAACTCTTCCGAGCTGTGCTTCAGAAAGAAGATACCCTTCGCAAGGATGCCTTGAAGGCGACCTTAGAAGAAAGCAGCAATAGAAACAACTTAATTACAGACACCCGAGAAATTGAACGGCTCATAGAGGAGGGTAGGGTACAAACCTTATATATATCTTCTTCCATGAGCGCCTATGCAAAGACCAATCCCGAAAGGATTCGTCAGACCAACCGTCTCACTCTCGGTGTCATTGGCAAAGGTGGACATTTCTATACGGTGGACCATGATCTTCTATCGGAGGAAAGACCCTTTGCCGCTACACTAAGATTTTAGGAGATCTATATGTATTTTTATCAAGAAGTTGCCGAACAGATGTTTCGGCTTGGAGTCAATGACCGACGAATTAGTCGGTTTGAGAATATGTTTCCCATGCCAGAAGGAGTTTGTTACAACTCCTACCTACTCATGGGAGAAAAAAATCTACTCATGGACACGGTGGATGCCTGTTTCATGGACCAGTTTTTGGAAAATCTGGAGGCGGCGTTGCAAGGAAAAGCCTTGGATTATATCGTCATCAGCCATATGGAACCGGATCACTCCACTGCCATCGAGGCAGTGATGCGTGCACATCCAGAATGTAAGCTGGTGGGAAATGCCAAGAGTTTCCAATTTATGGAACAGTTTTATGGAGAACAACCCAAGGAGCGATGGATTGAAGTCAAAGATGGTGATACCCTAGATATTGGAAATCGGACATTACAGTTTATCTTTGCACCCATGGTTCACTGGCCCGAGGTTATGATGACCATGACCGATAGGGGAGAGCTTTTCACTGCAGATGCCTTTGGTAGCTTTGGTGCCATTGCTGGACATATTTTTTCTGACACCATGGAATTGGATGAAGCCTTTATGAATGAGGCCAGAAGATATTATATCAACATTGTGGGAAAACATGGAAAAAATGTTACCGCATTACTTAAAAAATTGGAGGGGAAAGACATCCAGATGATTTTACCTCTCCACGGTCCCATTCACCGAACCCAAGAGAACATTCAAAAAATGGTCGAGAAGTATCGGGTGTGGGCATCCTTTGAACCAGAAGAAAAAGGGGTCCTCATTGCCTTGGCTTCCATGTATGGAAATTCGGCCTTGGCCATGGATATGTTGGCGTATTACTTGGTGGAAGAGGGCGTAAAGAATGTGAAAATCTATGATGTGAGCGGGACGGATTATTCTTATATTACCGCCGCAGCCCATCGATATTCCCATCTTGTCATCACACCTTTGACCTATAATATGGAGTTATATCCCAAAATGGATGCATTCCTTCGAGATTTGGTCGGGACGGGTTACAAAAATAGAACCTATTCCCTTGTTGGAAATGCTTCCTGGGGAGGTAAGGCTGTCAAAATGGCAGAAGAGATTCTTGCCCCAGCAAAATGTGAGAAAATAGGGGAAGATCTCATGTTAAAGAGTGCAGCAACACAGGAAAATTTGGAAGAATTAAGGAACTTGGCCAAAGAAATTGCAGCGTCCTTGAAATAAAGAAATATTCATAGAAATGAAAATCTCCGATTCCTTGACAATGGGAATGGGAGATTTTTTCTATTAAAAAAAGCCGGTAATCCGGCCTTGGTCGGAGTGACAGGATTTGAACCTGCGACCTTCTGCTCCCGAAGCAGACGCGCTACCAAACTGCGCTACACCCCGATACAAGAAATTTTATCACACTTATTCTGCAAATGCAAGGTGAATAAAAAAGATGTTGGTTCACCCAACATCTTCTAGTTACACCATCAATTGGTGACTTGCAATATATCCAGAACGGAAGAAGAATTCCATTTTTTGCATGAGTTCCATGGCCCTGTTTTTGTCAGGCTCTTCCAAGATAATGCTAAAGATGGAATTGGCTTCAGCCCGTACTTGATACCGTACCTCGTCACGATCAATGGAATCTCTTCCAATACCGATG
The DNA here is from genome assembly GCA_030537875.1 of Tissierellia bacterium. Classification (GTDB taxonomy): domain Bacteria; phylum Bacillota; class Clostridia; order Tissierellales; family Peptoniphilaceae; genus Ezakiella. The sequence continues at coordinate 69,044 of JAUNVC010000001.1, forward strand.
TTTTTCAAGTGTTTTAACATGAGTATAAATTGCTCCACGCCTTCTTCAACAATGGTTTCACGGAAGGTGAAATATTTGGTATCTTCTGGTGCTTTTAGGATACTCAATATTTCTTCGTAATGATCGTACACAAACTCTACCAAGTCCATGGTACGCTTTTTAATGAAACCAAAGATTTCTTCGCGACTTTCTGTTTTGATAAAGTCGATTTGATCCGCATAGCATCGTGAATACACAGCCATGAATTCTTCAAATGTGTCGTCAACTACGGATTCATATAAATGTTCCTTACTTTCGAAGTAACAATATACACTTCCTGTGGTAACGCCTGCTTTTTTAGCCACCTCTAAAAGGGAAGTGCCTTTGAAACCGTTGGTAGCAAATTCTGATTTTGCTGCTTCCAATACCTTTAATCGTGTAATTTGCCCCTTAGATAAATTCTTCAATGAGTAACCTCCTAACCTTATTATGCCATTTATAGTATTATAAGCCTAAATGGAAAAAAATGCAACATATAATTTTGAGTTGCACTTTTTAAAATTTTGCGTTCCTTTTTCTCCATAAGAATAGGAGAAAAATTTGTATTTTTGGAAGGGCCAATTTCATCAATCAATATTTCAATGATTGAGAAAACTGTGGTATAATATATAGTTGTAAAAATAAAAGTTGACATCTACTAGCAGGGGAGGGATGATTCTATGAAAATAGGATTTTCAAACGAAAAATATCTAAAGGAACAAAAAGAATATATCATGGAACGGGTTTCCAAGTTCCAAAAATTATACTTAGAGTTTGGTGGAAAGTTGTTCAACGATCGCCATGCTGCAAGAGTATTGCCCGGCTATGATGAAAACATAAAAACAAAATTATTAGAAGAATTGAAAGATCGCTCGGAGGTAATCATCGCCATTCGGGCAGCGGATATAGAGTCCAACAAGTTGAACAATAACTCAGGAACCACCTATGAAAGAGAAAGTTTGCGACTCATTGACCAGTTGAGAGAGAAGGGGATTTCCATCAACTCGGTGGTGATCAATCGGTATTATCCACAGGAAAACGTGGATCATTTCATCGCCCTTTTAAATGCCAGAGGCATTCGCACCTATACCCATGGAGACACATTGGGCTATCCCAACGATGTGGATACCATTTTAAGCGAAGAAGGCTTTGGAAAGCATAGTTATATTGAAACGACCAAGCCCATTGTGGTAGTCACCGCACCGGGACCCGGTAGTGGGAAAATGTCCACTTGTTTGTCCCAACTCTATCATGAAAACAAACGGGGTGTGAAGGCTGGGTATGCCAAATTTGAAACCTTTCCCGTTTGGAACTTGCCGTTAAAACATGAAGTAAACCTGGCCTACGAGGCAGCCACGGCAGATTTGAATGACGTCAACCAGATCGACCCCTATCATCTGGAAGCCTATAATAAAGTCGCTGTAAACTATAATCGCGATGTGGAAAGTTTCATCATCTTAAAGAGAATCCTAGATCGAATTATGGGATCTGATATCTATAGATCTCCAACGGATATGGGGGTCAATCGGATTACCTACGGAATCACCGATGAAGAGATTGTGAAAGAAGCGGCCAAGCAAGAAATAATTCGTCGATTCTTGGTGGCCCAATATGAATATAAGAAAATTCAACAGGACGACAGTGAGTTGGAACGTCTTCGCCGTTTGATGGATGAATTGATGTTAAAGCCAGAAGATCGAAAATCTGTAAAAGTGGCCAGGGAAAAAAGAGACGAGCTCATTGCCCAAGGTTTCTTGGATCGAAATGTCACTGCCATAGAAAGTGAAGATGGAGCCATCATTACGGGAAAAGATTCCCTGCTCATGGACTCCTGTGCAGCAGCTGTACTCAATATGCTCAAACACTTATCCGGTCTTCCCGATGAACTCCATATGATCGATCCTGCCGTATTGAATCCCATTTTGGATATGAAAAAAGATATCGAACAAGATGCCAAGACCCAGCTCAACTTGGAAGAAGTACTCATCTGTCTTGCCACCAGTAAGCTCTACAATCCCAGTGCCAAGATTTGTATTGATCATCTCATGAAACTCCGTGGACTTCGAGGTCACACCACAGGGATTTTGCCCAGCATTGATTATGAACTCTTGAGAAAATTAAATTTAGACATGACCAGCGACTACGAAGATGGAAGTGGAAAAGTCTTCCAATAAAATACGGTATTGCCCCTACATTGAGATAGGGGCTTTTTGTTGAGTAGATTCTATTTTCCCTAAGATAATCAAGAAAATGTCAGATGGATGGTACAATCGATGGTACTCTACAGGGAGTAACATTGTGAGGTTTTAGCAGTTTGTTTTTTTTTTTTTTTTTGATATAATTGTATCCAGAATATCAAAGGAGGAAATCATGGTTCGGTTTTTTACATATTTAAAGAAAGTCAGACCTTTTGTCCATAAGAGTAGATGGAAGATTGTCACGACGATTTCGATGAATTTGCTAATTGTGGGTTTATCTTTATTGTATCCCATCATGAATAAAACCCTCATCGATGAAATCATATTACAAAGTCAATGGCAGCGATTGCCCATGTTCATCATTCAACTTTCCTGTTTATATATTTCAACCATTGCCCTATCCTTGATAAGCAATCGACTCTTTGCTACCTATACCGAAAAAATTTGGTCAGATTTACGAGAGGAACTCTACAGAAGGATTTTGATGCAAAGGATACGGGTTCGAAGACATTTTACGGACAGTGACATATTGCAAAGAATCAGTCAGGATTCGTCTTATGTACATAGCTTGCACGCCTACTATATGGATAAAATTTTAATCAATTGTATTAAAATCATTGGTACGTCTATTCTGATTTTCTGGCTGAGTGTACCTCTGGCTCTTATTACCTGCATATCCGTACCCATCTTTTTTATCTTGATGAAATATTTTTCTAAAAAGTTCAACTATGAGGTGGCAGAGATTCGCCGGCTCAATGTGCTTCTCCGGGGGAATTTATTAAATACCCTATCTTTTTTGACCACCATCAAGGCCAATAACTTGGAACCTCATTTCATAGATGGATTTGCCAATGATAATGAAAAAACGCTTGCTTCTCAAGTGCGAACGGAACATAGTGGATATTTGTTGCGTAGTATCATCTCTTTTTCTACCAACATCAACCAGCTCTTGGTCATCGTTGTGGGTGCCATTCTCATCTACAATGGATCCATTACGGCTGGAGTTCTCATCGCGTTTCTTGGGTACACAATGAATATATATAGTCCCTTCATCGTCATATCCGATAGCTTGAAAGATTTAAATAGTGCCTACACAGCCATTGATCGGTACATCGAAGCATATGAATTCACAGGAGAAAACAAAGAGGCCCTCACCGCAGGTGATGCAATTTCTAAGATTCAATCGGTAGCCTTTGAGCATGTTACCTTTGGCTATGATACAGAGTTGATTTTTCAAGACTTGTCATTTCAAGCCAATCGTGGGGAGATGATTCTCTTGAAGGGAAGAACCGGTGTGGGTAAATCGACGTTGGCCAAACTGTTGTTACGCTTTTATGATCCATCCCAAGGTACGATTTATATGAATGGCAAGAATATTGACACCTATGCACTGGCCGATGTGAGAAAAGAAGTGTGTTGGATTTCCCAAGAACAAAGTTTCATCGATGGAACCATCGGAGAGTATTTCCGCACCTTTGAACCCTTCAGCGATGAGCAAATTCGGGAGGCCCTGTCCAAGGTAAACTTGGTTGAACTCGATACGAAACTGGAAGAGGGACAAACCATTTTGGACATAGAAATTGACAGAGAGGGAAGCACTTTATCCGGTGGACAAAGACAAAGACTCATGTTGGCAAGACTATTTTTATTGGAACCATCCCTCATCTTCCTCGATGAACCCTTCAATGGGATTGATGAGAAGACAAGGGCCTTCATTTGGGAACACATCTATTCCCATTGCCAAGACAAAATTTTATTTGTCGTAGATCATGGAACATTTTTCGACCAAATGGCAAACCAGAAAATTCTCATAGAAAGATAAGGGACGGAAAACAACTGTCTCGGACAATATGGAAAAAGAAAAGAACCCTATTGACAGCCATGGGGTTCTTCTTGTACAATAAGAGTTGTCGAGCGGATGTGGCGGAACTGGCAGACGCGCACGGTTCAGGTCCGTGTCTTTCACGAGGTGGGGGTTCAAATCCCTTCATCCGCACCAAAACCGGATTTTCCGGTTTTTTTATTGCATTCAAGCATTGCTTGAGTTGAAAACTAGACCTACATAGCTTATAATAGAACCATGGAGGAACTTATGGAACAATTGATTAAAACCATAAAATTCACAGTGAATAAATATTTCAAGTACACCTACCCCTATATTTTGCTTGTTCTTTTTTTGTTGATACCAGTTACTCTAAAAAACGGTATTTTGGGTGGGATTGCCCTTGTGATTGGGGCCTACTTGGTTGGAAGAGATATTCGAGAATATAATAAAAGACAATTGGCCATGGAAGAAGAGGTCAAAGAAGCCAATGAAGAGTTTGATTCGGTAACAAGATATGCCATTTTCCATATGCCCTATCCCATGGTCATGGTCGACAAGGATGGATATGTGACATGGCAAAACAATCCCTTTACGGAAATCGTCGGGGAAGTTTTGAGAAACACCAAACTGAGTCAGGTCATTCCAGCCATCACCATGAGTGATTTGGAACGGGTGAATGAATCTTTCCTGATTTCCTATAAGGAAGGACTGTACAAAGTACGTGTGGACAAGGTCACCAGCAAGGGAGTCGAAGAACGGAGTATTCTATATCTACAGGATGTAACGGAAACAAAGCAACTAGAAAAAGCGTATGAAAATGAAGGTTTGGTTGCTATGCTTTTGTTTTTGGACAACTTAGATGAAGTGAAAGCTGGTGGGGATGAGCAATTCAGAGCCCGAGTCCAGTCGGCTGTAGATACAACCATTACCAATTATTTTGCAAACTACAGTGCCATTGTTAGAAAATATGATTCAGATCGATACATGGTTATTTTAGAGAGAGATGCATATAATAAGATTAAAGCTAAGAAATTCGATATCTTGGATGAGATGAGAGAGTTGGAGCTTGGAAATTCCATTCCCATCACCCTTTCTGTTGGTGTTAGCGATCAAGAGGAAAGTCCCTTGGCCTGTTATGAAAAGGCGAGAGCCTGTGTGGATATTGCTCTCGGACGTGGAGGAGATCAGGCCGTATGTCAGACGGCCACAGGCTATGACTATTTTGGTGGAAAAACCAAGTCCACCCAAAAGAGAACCAAGGTAAAGGCCCGTATCATTGGCTATGCGCTTCGACAAATTATTGATGATGCTCCCCATATCTTTATTTCAGGGCACAAGGATCCAGATATGGATGCCATTGGAGCAGCGGTGGGACTTATGTCTGCGGTTCGTCTTAGGAAACGAGAGGCAAAGATGATTCTCGGTGAGGATACGGTGGCGGTGAAGAGTTTGCTGGACATGATGAAAGAAGAGCAACCGGAACTTTTGGATTCCATTATCTCACCGGAAGAAGCTCTCAACAGTTATCAGCCCGGGGATCTGCTTATTTTATGTGACCATCATAAACCTTCCCTTTCTCCTTCCAAGGAGTTGAGTGAAAAAGCGGATAATATTGTGGTGATAGACCACCATAGACGGGGCGAAGAATTCGTAAAAAACCCGGCCCTCATGTACTTAGAACCCCATGCATCCAGTGCCAGTGAATTGGTGACAGAAATCTTACAATACATGAGCGATGACAAAAAACTCACCTATTTTGAAAGTACGGCACTTTTGGCGGGAATCATGTTGGATACAAAAAACTTTACCGTTCAAACGGGAGTTAGAACCTTTGATGCCGCTTCTGTCTTGGTAAGAATGGGAGCGGATCCAGAAGAGGTTAAGATGCTTTTCCGTGACGATTTTAAGGTTTTCGTCAATCGAGCAAGAGCCATTGAAACGGCAGAAATTTATAGAGATCGGTTCGCCATTGCTCTGGTACAAACAGGGGATGATGGAGCCATTATGACTGCCGCACAAGCCAGTGATGCGCTGCTTGGTGTAGACGGTGTCGATGCTAGCTTTGCCTTGGCAGACGTAGGTGGATCTACTCACATCTCAGCACGTTCCAACGGGAAGGTGAGTGTACAACTTATCATGGAAAGCCTTGGAGGCGGCGGACATATTGCTCAAGCCGGAGCCAAGCTGGATCTTTCCTGTGAGGAGGCCGCTATAAAACTAAAAGAAGCCATCGAAACCTATGAAGAGGAGGATAAATCGTGAAAGTAATATTGATAGAAGATGTGAAATCCATTGGAAAAAAAGGAGAATTGGCAGAGGTCAAGCCTGGTTTTGCTAGAAACATGCTCTTTCCAAAAAAACTGGCCATAGAGGCCACCGCAGAAAATCTTAAGGCATGGGAAGAAGAGCAAGCAGAGATGAAACGAATCGATGAAGAAAAGACCAGGGAAGCAGAAGCCACAAAATTACTCCTGGAAAGAGAACCCATCAAGATTATTGGAAAGGGTGGCACCTCTGGGAAGCTCTTTGGCTCTATTACGAGCCAAGAAATTGCAGACCGCATTGAAGAGGTCAAAGGAATTTCTGTGGATAAGAAGAAAATTGATTTGAAAAGCCCCATTAAAAATGTGGGTGTCTATGACGTTCCCATGAAACTATATGGTACAGTCAGTGCCGTCGTCAAAATTGAAGTGGTGATCTAATGGAACAAAAGGTCGGTCTACCCCAATCCCTTGAAGCGGAGTTAACGTTACTTTCTAATATGATCAATGATCCCGAGAGCATCGATATGGCCCTTGAGATTATTAAAACAGAAGATGAGTTCTTTTATCGTGCCCATAAATTGCTATTTAGGAGCATGACGAATTTACACAATCGTGGTCGGCAAGTGAATCGTGTAACTCTGACGGAGGATCTAAAGACCACCGAGCTTTTGGATGAGGTCGGAGGGCTTACCTACATTGTGGAAGTGGCCGATGCCTATTTGACTTCAGCAAAGACAAAAGACATGGCTCTTTTGGTCCATGAGAAGTATCTTTTTAGAAAACTTGTGGAAGCGTCCATGGAAATACGAGAAGAGGCTCTCGCTGCCAAGGGTGAAGTTCGTGATGTACTGGCGGCGGCAGAGGATCGTATTTTAAATTTGGGTTTAAATACGGGACAAGTTGGTTTAGAACCTGTGGGCAAGGTCCTCAAATCCGCAGCCGACGAATTGGTTCGCCGGAGCAAATTGGAGGGAGAACTTTCGGGTGTATCCACCGGATTTAAGGATTTGGATGTTTTACTCAATGGATTCCAAAAAAGCGACTTAATTCTTCTAGCTGCACGACCCAGTATGGGAAAGACTGCCATTGCGATTAACTTTGCAGTCAGTGCAGCCCAGGCCGGAAAAAAAGTGGCAGTGTTCTCTTTGGAAATGAGCAAAGAGCAGTTGGCCATGCGTATTTTTTCACAATTGTCCAACATCGATTTGAGTCGTATCTTTAGTGGGAATTTAGAGGGGGAGGATTGGAAGAGAATTTCTGTGACGATGAATGAGTTTTCTCCCAAAGAAATGCATATTGACGATACTTCGGGAGTGACAGTGACTGAAATTCGGAGTCGACTTCGCCGGATGAAAATGGAACAGGGACTTGACCTAGTCATGATTGACTATCTTCAACTCATGGAAGGGGGAGGTAACTCTGAAAACAGACAGCAGGAAATTTCTAAAATTTCCCGTGGCTTAAAGGGTATTGCCAAGGAATTGGAAGTACCTGTCATCGCCCTGAGTCAGCTTTCCCGTGCGCCGGAACAACGTTCAGACCACCGCCCCATTCTATCGGACTTGAGAGAATCAGGAGCCATTGAACAGGATGCCGATGTGGTTATGTTTTTATATCGTGATGAATATTATCACCCAGATACGGAATATAAGGGTATCGGTGAAGTGATCATCGCAAAGCATAGAAATGGTCCCATTGGAAACGTAAAATTGGTCTACAAGGCCGAGAATACAAAATTTCTTGATTTTAGCTATCGACAAGACTAACTGCTTCGGCAGTTTTTTTCTTGGCATAGACTTGCGGACTTAAATAATTCGTTGAAATCTGGGTATAGATAAGGTGAAGAATGAAGAAGAAAGGAAGAGAAAAATGAAACTTGAAACTGCCTTGTTGGAAAGAAAATCCATCCGCAAATACACAGAGAAAGAAATCCCCACCGAGTTGTTGGTTCAGTTGCTAGAGTTTGCCAAACATGCTCCCACCGGAAGAAACAATCAGGGGATTCAATTTTATGCATTAAAAAACCCCTATTACATAGAGGAAATGGAAGAAGTTTTGGCCAAGGAACTGAAAGAACCATCCTATTCTCTACGGGGAGCAAAGGCATTTATTCTAACCCTGGTGCATCGGGATAACAAATTTTCAAAACAAGATACGGCATGTGCCATGATGAATATTCACTATGGGGCCATGGCCAACGGATTGGGTGCTTGTTGGATCAATCAAATGTCAGATCATTGTGACGGCCCATATCTACGGGCTTTTTTGGAGAAATTGGACGTACCCAGTGACTATGTGTCCTATGGGATGATGGCCTTGGGATATCCAGATGAAGATCCGGAGCCCAAAGAAAGAGTGTCGAAAACAAGAGTCATTGAATAAAAAAAGGTAGCTCATGCTACCTTTGTGCTGGTGCGGATGAAGGGATTTGAACCCCCACGTCGTGAAACACATGGCCCTCAACCATGCGCGTCTGCCAGTTCCGCCACATCCGCGAGTACATTACCCATTATACATTACTCCCGAGGTTTTGTAAAGTCTTTTTTCAAAATTTCTTTTATGGGGATAGAGGACATAAGAAAGGTGAAGTGATTTGAATAAAAAGGAGCAAATTATAAAGTACATAGCATCTGGAGAAGTTCGCAAAGAAAAGGAATTTCTCGGTGGAGAATATGAGCATATTCTATTGGACAGGGAGGGGAAAGCTTTGGCATATCCCCATCCCAGGGGGGCATCCCATATTTTCAAAGAACTGACAAAGAGAGGATGGCAACCGGAAAGGGAAGGAGACCATATCCTAAGTTTACGAAAAGGGGACCATGTCATAACAACAGAGCCGGGAGGACAAATTGAATATTCTGGTGGACCCAAAAAGACGGTGTTGGAGTTGGAGGAAGATTTATTTTTCTTTTATAGGGACATCCTCCCCGTGTTGGGTGATGGGGATGAACTCTATTGTATTGGATTCCAGCCCGTATCTTCCATAGATTCCATTGAAATTTTGCCCAAGGCAAGATACCATGCCATGTATGATTATTTTACTACCCATGGGAGTCATAGTCACTACATGATGAAAGGTACTGCAGCCCTGCAACTGAGCATGGATTATAAATGCGAAAAGGATTACGAAAGAAAATATGGAATAGCCTGTCGTTTATCCAATATATTCTATGCTTTATTTGACAATGCGCCTTTTTGTGAAGGAAGGCCAACTGATATCTACGGTTGGAGAGCATATATTTGGGAACACACGGATCCTGCTCGCTCAGGGATACCCAAGGAAGTTTTCGGTAGTAGGTTTGGATATGAACAATACGCTGAATTTTTATTGAGAACACCGGCGATTTTTGTATTAAAAAACGGTAAATTTTCTCCCTTTGGTGGCACCATCGGTGAAGCGATGGATGAAGACACCACCACAGAAGAGTTGGAGCACCTCATGACTATGGTCTTTCCCGATGTTCGGACTAAAAACTTTTTTGAGGTTCGAATGGTGGATAGTTTGCCCTATCCCTTCAACATGGGAGTGATTGCCCTGATGAAGAATATATTTTATAATGAGAATAACTTAGATCGATTATGGAACCTGCTGGGAGATTTATCCTATAAGGAACATATACGAAGTCGCCATGAATTGTACGAAAAGGGACCCATGGCCAAGATGATGGGGAAAACCCTGATTCGCCACGGGATGGACCTTTTCGATGCACTGGAAATCTGTGAGGATGACAGGGTCTATATTGAGGAGATTTTGCCCTTGCTGGAGGGAAACACCCTGCGTCGGCAGATGGTCGCCCAATGGAAAAAGGGCTATGGAATTCACGATGTCATTGCATTGAGTCGAGTCCAACGGGACTATGTTGAAATAAAATAATGAGGGAAATATGAATAGCAATCAAAGATATATAGAAAGAGTACTACAAGAGCCGAACATGTATAGAAAAGATTTTGATAGATTACAAAAAAAAGAGGTGGAATTGGGCTATCTGTATCACGGAAAACCCATTCCCTTCACCTATCAGCCACTTCTCATCACAGAAACAATGGAAGAAGAATTTAAAGAAATTGTAAGACAAACCAACGCCATTATCAGAAAAGTCACCACCAAATATCTAGAGGATGCAACATATCGAAGCCTGTTTGGTTTTGATGAAAGGTTGGAAAACCTTATCTTACATGATCCTCTTTATGAGATTCCCGTACCCATTGGAAGATATGATATCTTTTACGGAGGGCAAGGAGAGTTTGCTTTTTGTGAAATCAATACCGATGGATCCTCTGCCATGTATGAAGATTGGGCCATCGGGGAGTTGCTCAAAGATAGTCAAGTGATGCAGGACTTAAAGGATTGGAATTTTAGAACCTATGATCTTTTTACCCCATGGGTAGAAAAGAGCTTAGCCCTCTACCAATCTATTCGAGGAAAAGCCTGTCGACGAGTAGCAATTATGGATTTTGAAGAGCTGGGTACCCCCGACGAATTTCTCATGTTCAAGGACTGTTTTGAAGCGGCTGGTGTTTCCTGTGAGATTGTGGATGTCCGCAACCTAACCTTTGATGGCAGTCATCTACTTCATGAAGGAAGAATTATCGACATGGTGTATCGACGGATGGTGACATCGGAGATGATGGATCGGATAGAAGAAGTGGAACCTTTTTTAGAAGCGTATCTGGCCGATGTCATGGTCACCATCGGATCTTTTCGGAGTCAGGTGGCCCACAACAAGATTTTTTTCGAAGTGCTTCACAGAAAAGAAACCATGGCTTTTCTCAATGACAGGGAACGAGAATTTATTCGTCGCCATGTACCCATCACCGGCAAATTCGCAGGGGATCCGTCCCTTCTAGAGGATGTCATCAAAGAGAAAGATAAATATATTATGAAACCTCTAGATCGTTCTGCTGCCAGAGGAGTTTATGTGGGACGGGAACTTTCTAAGGAAGAGTTTCGAAAGCGAGCAGAAAGAGATTTTAACAAGGATTATATTTACCAAGAATTTGTATTGCCCAAGACCATGGACTTCCTATCTCTTGAAGAGGGAGAATGGAAAGTGATTCCAAGGGGAAATATGATGGGATTGTTTAGTTATATGGAAGAATTTGCAGGGATCTATGCCCGTATGGGAAAGGAAGATATTATCGGTTCCATTCGAGAATATGTTGCGGCACCGGCCTTTCGTATAGATGAAATAGAGTAGGAGGAAACTATGGGAGACGCCTATGTAAGAGATATTGTCAAAACCTATGGCAAGGGGGCCAATAAAATCATTGCTAACGACCATATTTCTTTTGATATTGCCCAAGGGGAATTGGCTGTCATTGTGGGGCCCAGTGGTGCTGGAAAATCCACTGTCCTCAATATTTTGGGTGGAATGGATCGTCCGGATTCAGGAGAGATTATTGTCGATGGCAAGGATGTTTCCAAGGCAACGGACCGAGAACTTACTGAGTATCGAAGATATAAAATTGGTTTTGTGTTTCAATTTTACAACCTCATCAACAATCTAACGGCCAAAGAGAATGTGGAATTGGCGGCACAAATCGTAAAAAACTCCATACCGGCCGAGGATGTATTACGGCAGGTGGGTTTAAAGGATCGAATCAATAACTTTCCTTCCCAACTCTCCGGTGGTGAACAACAGAGAGTGGCCATTGCCAGAGCACTCGCAAAAAAACCGGCCCTTCTTCTATGTGATGAACCCACAGGGGCCTTGGATTATCATACGGGAAAATCTGTTTTGAAACTCTTACAGGATACGGCAAGAAATACGGGAACCACCGTGGTGATTATCACCCACAATACGGCATTGACTCCCATCGCCGATCGAGTGATCAGTATTTGGGACGCCAAGGTGCGAGAAGTGACGTTAAACAATCATCCAGTAGACATAGATTCCATAGAATGGTAGGTGTGCGATGAAAAAACGGGCCATGACAAAAGATATTTTACGAGAAATCCGAAAGACATGGACGAGATTTTTGTCTATTCTTATTATGACGGCCATAGGGGTCTTTGTTTTCGTGGGATTGAAGGTCACGGGACCTCAAATGCGCCATACAGCCACAGATTATGCCACAAGGCAAAAGATGTACGATGTGATTGTGACAGCACCCCTGGGATTGGACGAAAAGGATATGGCCATTTTGGAAGAAACTCCCGGAATTGAAAAAGGGGAAGCTGGATATTTTACCGACGTATCCTTCAAGGAAAAAAAAATATCCATTCGATTAGAAAGTTTCTCAAAAGAGATTAGCACCCCAACTCTTGTGGAAGGAAGATATCCAGAAAAAGAAGGAGAAATCCTGCTGGAACAAACGCCGAGCACAGAAGATATTGCCATAGGGGATACAATACACTTTGAAATTGAAAAAGATAAGTTTAAAAAGGATAAGGATCATAGGGATTTAAAATCCTATTCCTATGTTGTCGTTGGAAAGTCCATGACCACAGATTATGTGGTGCAAGGTTTTAAAGGTGTTTCACCCATTGCGGCTTCTACCTTGGACACGGTGGGGTTCATATCTAAGGATAACTTTTCTAAAGAGGAATATTCCTTTTATAAAATTAGAGTGAAAGAAACCCAAGGGTTAAATCCCGATCGAAGAAAATATAAAGCAATTACTTCGACGGTGAAGGATGATTTAATCGAAAGGTTAAAGCCACGGTCTAAAGACAAATTCATAGAAATCAAGGACGAGCTGCGGCAAACCATTGCCGATGCCGAGGCGGACATCCAAGATGCAAAAGAGCAGTTGGTCGACGGTAGAAAAAAATTAGATGACGCCAAAAGAGAACTGGTGGATGCTAGAAATGAACTAGATGATGGACTTCAAGAACTGACGGATAAAGAGGCTGAGGGACGGGCAGAAATTGCCAAGTCAGAAAAAGAGTTGGCCGATGCTAGACAAAAACTTTTAGATGGAAAAGATACATTGGCAAAGGAAAAGGCCACCTTCCTTGAAAAAGAGGAGGAATTTCTCAATCAGAAGAAGGAACTGGAAGGACAACGGGCCAATTTTGATACGCAAAAAGAAGAGTTTGAAGCTGGAAAGCAAAAACTAGATGCCGGTATACAAGAAGCAGAAGCTGGCCTTCAACAAATCACCGGTGGGATAGAGGAGTTGGAGGCAGCGCTGGCCAAATTATCGGCCATGGGCATGACAGATGACAAACTGACCGCACAACTCGAAGGGCTTCGTCACCAACAAAATGAAATAGAAGGAACTTTGGGTCAACTTAGAGCCAAGAAGAAGGAGCTTTTGGCCAAGGGTGAGGAACTTTTGGAAGCAGAAAAGATGCTGGAGACTGCGGAGGCCAAGATAAAAGAGGGAGAAACTTCACTTGAAGAAGGAAGAAGTGCCATCGCCAAAGCAGAAGAAGAGATTGCTGCCAACGAGAAAAAAATCCTCGACGGTGAAAATAAACTTTTCGATGCGAGAAGAACATTGAACCAGGAGATTGCCAAGGCTCGTCAGGAACTGAGAGATGGAGAAGCTGACTACGAAGAAGGAATGGCGACTCTACAAAAGGAAGAAAGAACCTACGAAAAAGAAAAGAAAGATGCTGAAGAGAAAATTGCCGATGGAGAAGAAGACCTTCGGGATGCTAGAGATGTTTTGGGACGACTTAAGAAACCCAAGTACGATGTAGATACGAGGAAAGACAATGAGTTCTTGTACTATCTTTATGAATCAGGACACAAACTGGACAAGATCAGTGGAATTTTCCCCGTCTTCTTTTTCTTCATAGCAATTCTCGTTTCCGTTACGACCATGACCCGTATGGTGGAGGAACGCAGGGTTCAAATCGGGACATACAAAGCCCTGGGATATGGAATTGGAGATATCTTTAAAAAATATCTCATGTATGGACTCTGTTCATCTCTTTTGGGTGGGATCTTGGGGGCTACCCTGGGATCTGTGATGCTTCCCAAAATCATATATCACGCTTATGCGGCCAGCTTCACCATCAAACAAATGACCGGGATTTCGGATCCCCTCACCAACATTGGTGCGATTTTGTTGGGTGTGGGAGCCAATCTCATTGCCATCTTTCTTGTCATTCGTCGTTCTTTGAAAGAAAATGCGGCAGCCTTGATGCGTCCCAAGAGTCCCAAAAAAGCCAAAGCCATCCTATTGGAAAAAATCCAGTGGATTTGGAATAGGGTCAGTTTCTTAGGAAAAGTAACTCTTCGAAATGTATTTCGATATAAAAGTAGGATGTTCATGACGATTTTTGGAATCGCAGGGTGTACCGGACTTCTTTTCCTAGGATTTGGACTGAAAGAATCTATTTCCCAACTCAAACCTCTCCAATATGAGGGAATTTTCAAATATGATTTACAATTTATGACCGATGATTTTCTTGGAGATGAGGGAGTGAAGGACTATGAATCCATTCTCTTGTCCGAGGATGTGAAATCCTTCGGCAAAGCTCACACGGAAATCTTAAAATATATTCAGGTAGAGGGTGCGGATCAACCTGTAAATTTGGTGGTACCAGAAGAACCGGAACATTTCACAGAGTATATTGATTTTACCAAGCAGCGATTACTGAAAAAGGATCTTCACTACCCATTGGATCGAACCTCCATCACACCAAAGTTGGCTAGATTGTTGGGACGAAACAATCAAAAGATTTCTCTACTCGATGGTGACCTGCACGAGTATCATTTTGTTTATGATCGGGTGGTTGATTTTTATCAAGGCCACTATTTGTTTATGACTCCTGAGAATTATGAAAATGCCACAGGAAAAGCCTATAACACCAACACCTACTATATACGATTGGCCGATGGGGTGGATCCAGAAGTCATTAAAGAAAAACTGCTGGATAATCCATCTGTCTTAGCGGTGACGGACTTTAGCAATCACGAAAAGATCATCAGTGATTGGATGAGTTCCATCAATATGGTGGTTTTGATCATCATCATTTGTTCGGCCATTCTAGCCTTTGTCGTTCTCTACAACCTCTCCAATATCAATATTTCCGAAAGAATTCGGGAACTGAGCACCATTAAAGTATTGGGATTTAATTCTCTTGAAATTACCCAGTATGTATTCCGAGAAATTTATTTACTAAGTTTTATGGGAATCCTGTTTGGATATGGTGTGGGATGGTTTTTATTCATCATGGTGGCGGAAGTTTTGCCCCCCGATGATTTTATGCTAAACACCCTGCTCAGCTATCAACCCTATCTTTTCTCCGCCTTAATTTCTCTTTTCTTTACCTTTGTTGTTCGCTTTTTGGTGGCCCATAGGTTGAAAAGGATTGATATGGTGGAAGCTCTCAAATCCTACGAATAGGATTTGCAAGATAAAGCGGTATCAAGAAAGCAGATATGGTTGACCCTAACTAATAAAGGGTATATAATACTCGTTGGGGAAAAACCCCAAAAACAAAAGGAGGAAACACATATGAACAAAAAGCTTATTGCTTTAGTTCTTGCCATGGTACTCGTATTTAGCGTTTTTGCTGGATGCGGAAAGAAAGATGATGACAAGAACAAGGACAACAATGTGAATGCAGATACCGATGCAGACACAAACAACGATAGCAGTACATCAACCATTGATGAAGATCAATATATCAACACCTTTATGAGTGCTTGGCCCAACACTTTGGACCCCAGCACAGGTTCTGATATGTATGGATACGGCGTGATACTTAACATTATCGAGCCACTGATCCGTTTGGCTGAGAAGGAAAATGGGGAAACCTATTATTTCGCAGCTGGTGCTGAGAGCTGGGAAGCCAGCGATGACTTACTCACCTACACCTTCCACCTAAGAGATAACGTGTGGAATGATGGAGAACCAGTAACTTCGGAACACTATGCCTATGGTATTCGTCGTTCTGCTGACCCTGCAACCGCTTGTGAATACGCCAATCTTCTTTATCTTGTGAAGAATGGTCAAAAGGTCAACTCCGGTGAACTTCCTTTGGAAGAACTGGGTGTAGAAACTCCCGATGACAAAACCCTTGTCATTCACTTGGAAAACCCCTGCCCCTATTTCATGGATACCGTTCTTCAAAGAGTCTACTTCCCTCAAAGAGAAGACCTCGTAGAAAAATATGGTGACCAATACGCAACGGATGTAGAAAATACACCAATGTGTGGACCATTCCTCATCGAAGATTGGACCATCAATAACGAAATCAACTATGTGAAAAATGAAAACTATTGGAACGCCAGTGAAGTGAAACTTGAAAGAGTTCACGTTGCTGTTTTGAAGGATGCCAACACCATTAATAACGCACTCATGACCGGTGAACTGGACTATGCTGGAGTAGGTGACCCCAAATGGCAAGCTAAATTTACCGAAGAAGGAAACTACAACCGAGTACAAAGAACCGATCCTTGGACAGGTTACTTCATGATGAACTTCAACGAAGGTTCTAAAGTTGCCAACACCAAGATTACCAGAGCCATTGCCGCTGTTCTCGACAGACAAGAAGTCATCGATAACGCTTGGGACGGAACTCCCATCCCCGCATGGTCATTGGTACCACCAGCTGTTACCTGTGCTGGTAAAATCTTTAATACCGAAGACACAGGAGCTGCTAAAAAACTCCGTGATGAAATCAAAGATCCCAAGGCACTCTTTGAAGAAGGTGTGAAAGAATTGGGTGGAGATCCTGCTGATTATACCATTGTTCTCAGAGGTTCTGATGCTTCTGAAAAGGGACGTATTGCTGTGGAAGCTTTCCAACAACAAATCGAATCCGCTCTCGGATGCACCGTGAAGGCAAGTAACGACGAATGGAACGCATTTGTAGATGCAGTAAAATCTGCAGACTATGACATTGCCTGGCTTGCATGGGGCGCTGACTTCAACGACCCATCCAACTTCTTGGAAACATGCTACAGCCCCACGGCCGTTTATCCCACCAATTGGAAAAACGAAAAATTTGATGAACTCATTGAACTTGCTCAAAAAGAAGCAAATCAAGACAAGAGAATTGAATATTTGAAAGAAGCGGAAGAAATTCTTCTTTATCAAGAAGCCGCTATTGTTCCAATTAACCATTTAGTTACTAATATTTTCAGAAGAACCTATGTTAAAGGAGCACCAAACAACTACTTTAACACCATGGGCTTCATGACAATGTATACTGAAGGAAGAGACGAATAATATACGATGAAAAAGAGAATAGTCTTCCGACTATTCTCTTTTTGTCATCTTGAAGGGAGTAAACATGACTCGTTATATATTAAAACGGCTTGCCTTTATGTTGGTCACCTTGATCGTCATATCGGCAACCACCTTCTGGATGATGCACTCCGTACCGGGGAACCCTCTTGAAAACAAAGTAAGAAAGAGTTTGCCACCCCAGGTCATGGAAAACTTCATGAAGAAGTACGGATTGGATCGATCCATAGGGGAACAATACCTGTTATTTATTAAAAATGCTTTCCAGGGAGATTTGGGGGAATCTATCATCTATCCTGGACAGAAAGTAGCAAAAACGATTAGAAAAACGGCGCCAGTCAGTGGAAAACTAGGATTTATCGCCATTGCCATTGGATTTACAATAGGGGTCACCTTTGGATTTATTGCCGCCCTTAACAGAGGGAAATGGCCCGATTATGTGGTCATCGGCATCTCCATCCTTGGAGTAACCATTCCATCCTTTGTTATGGCAAGTTTATTACAATTCTCGCTAGGAAACAAATTACGGCTGCTACCAATTTCCTATAAAAAAGGACACTTTGACTCGATGATTATGCCCATCATTGCACTGTCCTTTGGAACCATTGCTACATACGCAAGATATATGCGCAGTTCTGTTCTGGAAGTTATCAACTCAGACTACATTCTCACAGCCCAAGCAAAGGGTGTTTCGAGAATGGGAGTCTTGCTAAAACACGTACTTAAAAACGCCATGATACCGGCCATTACCATTTTGGGGCCGCAGATTGTCGGAGTCTTTGCCGGCTCTTTTATCATAGAAAAAATCTTTAACGTGCCCGGCTTAGGTATGTTTTTGGTAAGTGCAATTTCAGATAGAGACTATCCCATGATTATTGCCACCACCGTGCTTTTCGGCTTTTTATTTGTCGTAAGTCAGTTGTTGGTGGACATTGTGTATGGCATATTGGATCCCCGGATCAAGGTTTCGGAATAGGGGGGAGTCCATGGAACAAAATATTACAAAGGATATGTTTCGGAGAATTCCGAAAGATGATCAGGAAGCTGAAAAAATTGCCCGTCCCATCATCACTTTTTGGGAAGATGTGTGGAGACGTTTAAAAATGAATAAAGCAGCCATCGCGAGTATATTTGTTATTATTCTTTTACTGGTGATGGTCGTGATTGGACCTTATTTAAATGAATATGATTATAAAACCCAAGATTCTTCTGTAAGAAATACGGCACCCAATAAAGAGTATTGGTTTGGAACGGACTCTGCTGGACGGGATATATTTACCCGGGCATGGATGGGAGGACGAATCTCTCTTGCCATTGGAATCATCTGTGCCTTTATTGCCATGATTGTTGGGGTTGCCTATGGGGCGATTGCGGGCCTTGTAGGGGGAGCTACGGACACATTTATGATGCGTTTTGTGGAGGTTTTATCCTCGCTACCCTATCTTCTCATTATTGTCCTTGTGACCCTTTGGTTAGACAGCAACACTTTTGGAACCATATTGCTTGCCCTATCTGTCACATCATGGACAGGAACAGCCCGTATGGTACGGGGAGAGGTTCTGAGATTAAAGAATCAGGAATTTGTCTTAGCCGCAGAAACCCTCGGTGTTCCCAAGTGGAAGATTATCATGCGCCACTTGGTTCCCAACGCCTTGAGTATTGTCATCGTTGGGGTTACCTTTGATATACCTGGATTTATATTTTCAGAAGCCTTTTTAAGCTATCTTGGTGTGGGACTAGAGCCACCACAAATGAGCTGGGGTATAATGTGTTCGGAAGCACAACAACAATTCATGTTCTTCCCATACCAATTGATTTTCCCATCCCTACTCATTGGTCTGACCATGCTATCTTTCACTCTTTTAGGTGATGGTTTACGGGATGCACTGGATCCAAGGTTAAGGAAGTAGGTGTAGAATGGAAACTCAAATGGAAAAAAGACTTATTGACGTACAAAACCTTAGTGTATCTTTTCACACGTATGCTGGAGAAGTAAAGGCAGTAAGGGGACTAGATTTTTATTTAAACAGAGGAGAAACTTTGGCGTTTGTTGGTGAAAGTGGTTGTGGAAAATCGGTCACGGCCAAGTCTCTCATGCGACTTTTACCCAAGGATTCTTCTGAGATTAAAAAAGATTCTCTCATTACGTTTGAGGGAGAAAACATATTGGCCATGAATGGGAAAAGGCTCTCCGAGTTACGTGGAGGAGACATTGCAATGATCTTCCAAGACCCAATGACGAGTTTGAACCCTACTATGAACATTGGTCACCAAATAACAGAGTCACTCAAAATCCACAGAGGATTAAAGGGAGAAGCGGCTCGAAGAGAAGCCATTCGTTTGTTGGATTTGGTACAGATTCCTAAGCCTGACACAAGACTAAAGAGTTATCCCCATGAATTGTCCGGTGGAATGAGACAAAGGGTCATGATTGCCATTGCTCTTTCATGTTCGCCCAAGTTACTGATTGCCGATGAACCGACAACGGCATTGGACGTAACCATTCAAGCTCAAATTTTAGACTTGATTATGGATCTCAAAGAACAGCTTCATACGGCTATTATATTGGTAACCCATGATCTTGGTGTTGTGGCCAACTTTGCTGATAGAATTCAAGTTATGTATGCAGGAGACATTGTAGAAGAAGGCACGACAGAAGAGATTTTCTATCATGCACGGCATCCCTATACATGGGCACTGTTAAACTCCATACCAAAAGTTCATGCAGACAAAAATGATGATTTGCGTGCACTTGGAGGAACCCCACCAGATCTTTTGTTGCCCTTACCGGGATGTCCCTTTGCTCCCCGTTGTTCACGTGCCATGGAGATTTGCAAGACAAACGCTCCCTGTGCAACACAACATAGCAAGACACATAGGAGCTGGTGCTGGTTGGAGCACGAATATGCCGGAGAGATTGATTGGCAAGCGATGCGGGAAGGAGGTTACTAATGCACGAAAAAGAAATACTTGTAAAAGTGGAACACCTTTCCAAACATTTTAAAGTCGGACGAAAACTAACCTTGAAAGCTGTGGATAATGTATCCTTTAATATATACAAAGGCGAAACCTTTGGAGTTGTGGGAGAATCTGGATGTGGAAAGACGACATGTGGTCGTACTGTTCTTGGGATGTATGAAGCCACAAAAGGTAGAGTCATCTATGAAGACAAGGACATTCACAGTTTTTCTAAAAATGAAAAATTTGATTTTAAAAAGAAGGCCCAGTACATTTTCCAAGACCCCTATGCATCTTTGGATCCGAGAATGACCATTGGAGATATTATTGCAGAGGGAATGGATACTCATTTTTCCATGTCAGAAAAAGATCGGACCGACCGTATCAATGAACTCCTAGGAGTGGTGGGACTGAACAAGGAGCACGGCGCTCGATTCCCCCACGAACTTTCAGGGGGCCAAAGGCAAAGGGTGGGCATTGCTCGTTCTTTGGCAGTGGAGCCGGAATTTATTGTCTGTGATGAGCCCATCTCGGCTTTAGATGTAAGTATACAGGCCCAAGTGGTCAACCTGTTAAATCAATTGAAACGAGAAATGGGACTTACCTACATGTTTATATCTCACGACTTATCTATGGTTAAGCATATTTCTGACAGAATTGCGGTTATGTATTTGGGGGCAGTGGCAGAGCTTGCCAAAGCAGAAGAGATTTATGAAAACTCACTACACCCTTATACCCAAGCTCTGATTTCGGCCATCCCCATCCCCGATCCTCATGTGGGAAGAAGCAGACAGAGGATTCGTTTGGAAGGAGAGGTACCTTCTCCTATCAATACGCCGCCTGGATGTAAATTTGTGAACCGTTGTCCCAAAGCGATGCCCAAGTGCCATGAGATAGAGCCTGTGCTACAAGAAGTAAAACCAGAACATTATGTGGCCTGCCATTTATTTGACTAGAATACGCCCTTCGGGGCGTTTTTTCATTCCATCCTTTATTGACGGAAAGCAGAACATTAGGTATAATCAATTTATGAACACTTGTCCCTTATCCATGAAAAAAATGGAATTAAAAGATGTGTTCGCCATGAGGTCATGGGCGAACAATGAACATCCCCTGTTGGCTTCCTATGATTTTTGGCCTAGGGAGGACTATGAGTGTAGATACTGGTACAGTAAAAAAACCGAACTAAAATCCAATGAGTATTTTGTCTATTATTATGGAGAGGATTGCATTTCCTATGTGAGCATGAAGAGGATTTCCCAGAGAACAAGGAGTGCCGAACTGGGTTTGGTCATGGATCCCAAGTATCAAAATCAAGGGTTAGGTCATCAGATATTAGGAGATTTTCTTTTTTATTTTTTTCAAACAAGGGGATTTCAAAAGATGACATTGAAAGTGGATCTGTTCAATCAAAGGGCCATCCATCTCTATGAGTCAATGGGATTTCAGAAAAAAAGAAGAACCTATACTCTCTTTGGCGAGGTGGAACGAATCCCTGAAGAAAGTCGTAGAGATTTTATCATATTTTCAGGATTGGCACTGTCCAAGGGAATGGTTATGGAGGTGAGAGCGTGCGATTTCTTGAAGGAAAAAATATAGTCCCTCAACGGACTTCAATCAGTGACATATTTTTATCTACATTGTTACCCAAGGCAAAGGGAGACTATGTCAAGGTGTATCTTTATGGGTACTATCTTATGAAACAATCTCTTGCTCTTACGGCCGATGAATTTTGTATTCATCTCCAGTTGGAACCCAATGTGGTGGCAGAGGCCTTTGCCTATTGGCAAGATGAGGGAATTGTAGAAATTGTCGATGGAGAGACCCTGGTCTTTTTTGACCCAGATTCTCTATCTTTAGAAAATCTCAGTGTGGCAGAAGATGTCTTGCCGGATAAGAATCCTGAAGCCATGCTCATTCAATTAAACCAGAATCCAGAGTTGCGACAAATGTTTTCTGAAGCAGATAGCATTGTCCGTCGAACCTTGGTACCAGAAGAGAAAAAGAGATTTCTACGATGGATGGAGGAATATCATGTGGATTGTGAAATGATTCTCCATGCCCTATCCTACACATACGATATCAAACAAGTTAAACATTTAGACTATGTGGAGGGGATTCTTCGCCGTTGGTACGACAAAGGATATACGGCATTAGATCAGGTGCTGGAAGAAGAACCTCTCTCTGATCAAATGGGAATACAGGAGATTGTGAAACGATCTTTAAACTTGAAAGAAAGAGATATGACGCCAATTGCCAAAGAGATGATAGAATCCTGGACGGAGGAAATGGGATTTGGAGAAGACATCATAAGTCTTGCCTGCGCGCAGACCATCAATATTCGTGAACCCAACATCTCCTATGTCAATGCGGTTCTCAAAAATTGGTATGAAGAAGGAGTCCGCTCCTTGGAAGATGCCAAGAAAGCCATGGAAACACATACCACAAAAAAACCCAAAGGCAAAAATAAATGGCAAATATCGGATGAACGTAGAACCGACGACTATGGTGAAACCGAGTTAGAAGAATTGCTTCGTTGGAAAGGAGACCTTTAATGAATATACGTGTCCAAATTGAAGGTGCCCTCGCCACGGAAAGAGAACGAAAATTAAAAGAACAAAAAGAAAGACGGGAAGCACTAAAAAAACAATATCCCGCCTTTGGCGCCATTGAAGAGAAATGCTCCAATGCTTTGCAAAACCTCCTATCGGGAGACGGAGAAACCTTTGATCAACTCATCAAAGAAAGAGAAGCCATCATTGCAGAGCTTCAACTAGAGGAAAAACTATCCATACAATATGATTGTCCTCTTTGTGAAGATCGGGGATATTTGGATAATGGAAGAACCTGTGTTTGCCTACAAAAGAGATTGGTACAAGCCTATTTTGAAATGAGTGACCTAGAAGGGATTTTGGCAGAACAGAATTTCCAGTGTTACAATCCCATGGTTTTTTCAGACGAACCTCTCGAAGGAAAGGAATACTCGGCCCGGGAGTGGATGGACCGAGTGCGGACAAAGATGGAACACTACGTGGAAGAGTTTACGCCACGGCAAGCAAAAAATCTCCTGTTTTATGGTCCTACAGGAACTGGAAAGACGTTTATGACCGGTTGTGTGGCCAAGGCTCTTTTGGAGAGAGGAAAGATCGTCATATACATGACGGCCATGGCCTTGATGAGCCTATACCAAGAACTCACCTTTGGCAATACACCTCATAGGGGAGATTTAAAAGAAAAAGTCCATTTATTGAAGACTTGTGACATGCTCATTATAGATGATCTGGGCACAGAGATGGAGAGTCAGTTTCATCATTCCGTGCTATTTGATTTAATCAATCATCGCCTGAGTACCCATAGACCTTTTTTAATCAATACCAATTTAACACTGAATCAATTATCGGCAAGATATGATGATAGAACTTTTTCCAGAATGGTGGCAGCCACAGAGGTGATTCCATTTTACGGAAAAGATATACGATGGGAGAGGAGATAATATGCTCAATATTAAAGATATCCGAATGGATTATGAAAATGTGGTAAAAAAACTTAGCAAACGACAAAAGGAATATCCTATTGCCATTGTGAAAGAGTTGGACGATCGTAGACGAGAGATCATTCAAGAGGTGGAAGCGAAGAAAGCTCGTCAAAATGAGATTTCAAAGACCATTCCCCAACTGAAAAAAGAAGGAAAAGACACGACCCAGGTCTTTGAAGATATGCGTGCTCTTTCCGATAGGATTAAGGAGATGGACGAGGAACTACGGAAGATTGATGAGGAATTGGAAATTCAACTTTTAGAAATTCCCAATATGCCCCATGAATCTGTGCCCGAAGGAAATGACGATAGTGACAATGAAGAAGTGATTCGGGTGGGAACCCCAAGAACCTTTTCCTTTGAACCCAAAGCACACTGGGATTTGGGTGTGGATTTGCAGTACTTAGATTTTGAAAGAGCTATTAAAATCACGGGCTCAAGATTTGCTGTATTTAAAAATTTTGGCGCCACCCTACAAAGAGCACTGATTCAATTCATGTTGGATTTGCATACGCAAAAACACGGCTACAACGAATATAGTACGCCCTTTATCGTCAATAGAAAAAGCATGGTTGGCACAGGACAATTGCCCAAGTTCCAAGAAGATATGTACCATTGTGAGGTAGATGATCTCTTCTTGGTACCCACAGCGGAAGTGCCACTGACCAATATGCTACGAGAGGAAATTCTTTCAGTAGAAGACCTTCCCATCTATATTACAGAATATACTCCTTGTTTTAGAAGAGAGGCTGGAAGTGCAGGAAGAGATACGAGGGGACTGATTCGGAACCACCAATTTGACAAGGTAGAATTGGTGAAATTTGTTAAACCAGAAGACTCCTATGATGAATTGGAGAGATTGGTATTGGATGCAAGAGAAGTCCTAGATTTACTAGAAATTCCCTACCGTGTGGTCACACTATGTGGAGGAGACCTTGGGTTTAGCGCTGCTAAGACCTATGACATAGAAGTATGGCTACCGTCTTACAATGACTATAAAGAAATTTCTAGCTGTTCCAACTTTGAAGATTATCAAGCTCGCAGAAGCAATATTCGATTCAAACGGGACGCCAAAAGTAAAACCGAATATGTACACACTCTCAATGGAAGTGGACTTGCCGTTGGAAGAACCTTTGCAGCCCTCCTTGAAAATCATCAAAAGGAAGACGGAACCATTGAGATACCCGCTGTACTGAAACCCTACCTAGAAAAGAAGTTCTAAAAACAAGAAATTTATAGAATTCAGTTGGAGATCCTTGGGTCTCCAATTTTTTTACATAGATAGATGGGGGAATGGAGAAAGGGCTTTCATGGGTATGGCTACCCAAACCATTGGATTTAAGGGGAACTATGGTCTAGGAACAATAAAATAGATGATATATATATGCTATAATGGATGTAAAATCACGGGAGGAAATTATGTTTCAAAAAGTACGCTCCTTTCGGGAGCCAATTCAAAAGAGTAGAAAATACTTTATTTGGTATTTTTTCCTAAGCGCAGTTAGTGTGGGCTTCAACATATATCTCCTATTGGTCAATCGACAACTGTTGGACGCTCTTACAGAGAGACATCCCTTAGAAGAAATTGTTTGGCTTCTAGGAGTGTATAGCTTTCTTGTCTTCATACTCCTTGCTTTGGAATATGTGACGGGAAAACTCGATGCCATCTTCACAGAAAAAATGAAACATGGAGGGAAGAAATCTCTCCTGGACAGAATTCGAAAGAGTGATGCCACCAAATTCAAAGGGATGGATGCAGCCTACTTGGCACAGAGAATGGACAGTGATTTCACTCAGATTTTAATGTATTATACGAAAAAATTTGTCCCTGCCATCGTGCGAGCCCTTCATATCGTCATTGCTATCTATATTTCCTTTACCGTCAATGTGGTGGTGGCCACTTTCTTTATTCTTTTTATGCCCATTGCCTATTTCGTGTACAAGGGATATAGTAAGAAGATTTATGATAAGACAGATACGTATCGAAATGCTACCTCGGAATACTTCAACGACTTTCATGGCCAGTTGGAACATATGGATGAAATTGTACAAAGTGGGTCCTATGAAAAAGAAATTGCATACTACGACAATTCCTTCCTTCGGTATTTTAAAAGATTTATGGATTTCACCAAATTGAGTTTGAACTTTAATCTATTGATTTCAGGTTTGGGCATGGGAATCCAAGTCATCGTCATTATATATTCAGCCTATGTGGTCTATCAAGGTCACATGACCATTGGAGATCTCATTTTACTGACCAACTTCACCGGGAGCATTATGAAGGGAACTTTGGAATTTGCCAACCTGGGGAAAGAGAAAAAACAATGTGACGCTTCTGTGGACAAGATGAATGAATACTATGATATGGAGCAAATCCAGGAAGGAGAATGGATTGTACCAAAAATCAATCAGCTTTCTACTGATATTACCTATGCCTACAATGCAGATAAGAAACTCTACGACCATTTGAAGCTAGAGTTCCAGACGGGAAATATTTATGGAATCTTGGGAGACAATGGTACGGGAAAATCCACTTTGTATAAAGTGCTCACTGGTGTGATTAAAACCAATGAACATAGTGATGTAAAGATTCAGATGGACGGCAAACCCATGGAGGAAATCGACACCATCGCCTTCCGAAAAGACCATGTCTATGTGGTCAATCAAAGTCCTCGGACCTATCTCAAAAGGGTGGAAGACTATTTTGAAAAGAATGTGGGTATACCGGGGCTAGAAAATGTATTGCAAACACTAGAAGCAAAGGGGATGGCCACGGAAGAAGTGATACGCCCCTTCCTAGAGCCAAATTGGGAGAAGGCCATCAAAGATTTATCTGGAGGAGATCGACAATTCCTGTTTATCATAGGAAGTCTCATCTCTGGAAAGAGTGTACGTATTTATGATGAACCGACAGCCAATCTGGACAAAAAGCGAAAGACTTGGTACCTAGATGCTATCCAAAAGAGCAAGAAAGACGCCATCATCATTCTGATTACCCATGATATGGAGTGTCAAGAAACCTTTGATACTACGTATACCATTGGAAAATAAAAAGAAAAGTCGCTTAGGCGACTTTTTTGTTGAAATAAAAATGCGGAACTTTTGTTCCGCATTTAATCTTTATTTTTTATTCTTTACGAAATTGAATAGGGTTTTTACCATATGTCCTGTTCCACCCTGTGGTTGATAAAGGTAGGGTCTGCTATTGAAGGCAGGTCCAGCAATATCAACGTGTACCCATGCACAATCGTCGATAAATGTTCCGACGAAGCAACCGGCAGAGGAGGAACCGCCAAATCTTCCGCCGGTATTTTTAATATCGGCAATATCTGATTTGTTAAGTTCTTTAAAGTCTTTGGTGGCGGGAAGTTCCCAAGCCTTTTCGCCCTCTTCTTCTGCACATTGGAGGAAGAATTTCACACAACCATCGCAATTTCCAAGAACTCCTGCACGGTGTTCTCCGAGAGCGACAAGACATGCTCCTGTCAATGTGGCCAAGTCAACCAGCACTTTGGGCTTATAGGTTCTTTCACCATAGCATACAGCATCGGCCAAGGTCAAGCGGCCTTCAGCGTCTGTATTGTCTACTTCGATGGTGAGTCCCTTCAAGGAACCGATCACATCTCCGGGTTTGTAGGCATCTCCGTCTATGAGGTTTTCACAAGCGGCTGAAATTGCTACAACGTTTTTCTTTAGACCGGCGAGAGCAATGGCTTTCATGGCACCCATTACAGTTGCTCCACCACCCATATCGCATTTCATGGTTTTCATTCCGTCGCTGGGTTTGATGCTATATCCACCGGAGTCATAGGTGACTCCCTTACCAACAAGAACAATGGGATCTCCTTCTCCCTTCATGTATTCCATGACGATGAAGCGAGGTTCTTTGTCGGATCCACGAGCCACGGAAAGATAGGCTTCCATGCCCATTTCTTCGATTTGTTTTTTATCAAATATTTTTACTGTGACTCCAAGTTCTTCCAATTTTTTGGCTTCCTTGGCCATCACTTCGGGGTACATATCCATGGCAGGAATATTGACCAAGTCTCTGGTCCAAATGATTCCTTCCCATTTGTGAAGAAGTTCTTGCAAATCTTCTTCCTTCAAATCACCTACACAATCAGGATCAAATCCAATTTCTTCTAGATGATTTTCAAATTTCTCTTTTTTATATTTATCAAAGGCATAGGTAGCGTTTAATACACCTTCTGCCAAGGAAAGAGCTTTTTCCTTTGCACAAATGTCTCCAAGGTCCTTTGTAAAGCGAAGTGTGGCTTTGGATTTTTTCATTTTTTGAAGTGCCTTTCCAGCAGCAAGACCTGCCACTTTTAGACTATCCAAGCTAAGTTCTTCCGTTTTCCCGAGACCAACAATCACATGAATCCCATGGGCTTCTGAAGTGGAAATATATACTTCTTGCTCGTTTCCATTAAAAATATGGTTTTCCATCACTTTTTTCATGTGTGGACATTGTACTTCTTCATCTGAACTGATGAATCTGACGATTACATCGTCGAATGTTTGAATAGATAATTTCATAACGACCTCCTTACCTACCATTATAACCAATGGTGATAGAATTCTCAATAGCAGGTTGTCGGTTTCTCATAACAATTTTACATAAATTTTACAATGGGAACATAGCTATTTTACATAGGAAAGGTAAACTAAGGATAGGAGAAATCCGAATATATTTTGAAAGGAAAAATTATGAAACATTTAAAACTCTTTATTTTTATTTTGACCTTGGCCGCAGCAGTCGTCTTTACAGGTTGTTCTCAGAAAAGCACAACTCCGGAAAAATCCAAAGAGACAAAAAAAACCGATTCCAAAGATATTGATTCGAAGCAAGATTCGGAGGGAACAACTTTAGATACAGAAATTCATGTAGTATCTAGAGAGGCGGGTTCCGGTACCAGAGGTGCTCTTACTGAAATCGTTGGAATCGTTGAAAAGGACAAGGATGGAAACGAAGTGGACCGAACCTATATTGAAGCCACCATTGAAAATGGAACCGACTCCGTGCTGACAACAGTTCAAAATGATGTGGATGCCATAGGATATATCTCCTTGGGCTCATTGAACGATACGGTGAAAGCACTCAAAGTCCAAGGCGTGGAAGCCACAGCAAGCAATGTAAAAGATGGTTCCTATCCCATTGCGCGTCCTTTTAATTTGGTGTTTAAGAAGGATCAATTGGGTGAATTAGAAAAAGACTTTATGAATTATATTATGAGTAAAGAAGGCGCGGCTATTATTGAAAAAGAAGGCTATATTGCAGTTTCAAACGAAAAAAGCTATACCCCATCTGGCATGGAGGGGGCGATAACCATTGCCGGTTCCACCTCGGTTACGCCTGTAATAGAAAAGCTCGTGGATGGATACAAGGCTTTAAACCCTGGATTTAAAGCTGATATTCAAGCAACGGGATCTTCAGCAGGAATTCAATCAGCCACAGAAGGGATTGCCCATATAGGAATGGCATCTAGAGAATTGAAAGAAAAAGAAAAAGAGCATGTAGATCACATGGTCATGGCTATGGATGGAATTGCAGTTATCATTCATTTGGAAAATCCTGCGGAAGACGTAAGTCTTGATCAGATTAGAGAGATGTTTGTAGGAGAATTGACGAATTGGGCTAACGTAAAGTAGGCCTAAGATGAGAGGAAGAAGAATTGCGGAGAGATTGATGAAGTGGGTATTTATACTGGCCTCTGCCATATCCATCATAGCCTTTCTCTTCATTTGTTACTTTATTTTTAAAAGTGGATTGCCATTTTTGGGTAAGGTGGGTGTGTTTAATGTACTGGGAGGAAGTCATTGGCAACCCACCCATGTTCCTCCTCAATACGGTATTTTGCCTATGATCTTTGGATCGGTTATCATCACAGTGTTGGCATGTATCATTGGGGTTCCATTTGCTATATTTTCGGCAATATACTTGACTTGGGAAGTTTCAAAAAAGGTTTACGCGGTTTTGAAGCCCCTTTTAAATTTGATGGCGGGAATTCCCTCTATTGTCTATGGTTTTTTCGCATTACAGTGGATTGTGCCTCTAGTTAAGGATTCGTTGGGAGGCAAGGGATATAGTATTTTAACCGCAGCCATTCTTTTGGGAATTATGATTCTACCCACCATTCTTTCCATCGCAGAAGCTGCCATTCAAGCAGTCCCCAAATTCTACTATGAGGCAAGTGTGGCATTGGGTGCAAGTCACTCACGGTCTGTGATTCACATTGTGGTTCCCGCAGCAAAAAGCGGAATTTTAGCTGCCATTATTTTGGGCGTGGGACGAGCCATCGGTGAAACTATGGCCGTATCCATGGTCGTAGGAAACCAACCCAGAATTACATGGAACATCTTAAAGGGGATTCGGACCATGACGACCAATGTGGTATTGGAAATGGGATATGCAGCTGGCGATCATCAAAAGGCGCTTTTGGCCACAGCCTGTGTATTGTTTATTTTCATACTACTTATTAATCTCACATTCCTAATCATTAAGAAAAGGGGGGCTAACAATGGCTAATTTTATAAAGAGAAAAGATGCTCAACATCGAGGAAAAAGCTCCCTATCTTATATCCTTTGTACAAGGGGTGCCATGTATATTACGGTGGGAATCTTAGTTTACATCATCGGGTTTGTACTTGTAAGAGGAATTCCTCACTTAACGGGTTCTTTGTTCGCATGGAACTACAATACGGAAAATGTAAGCATGTTGCCCGCCATACTAAGTACGTTAATTGTTGTTTTCTTTGCTATTATGTTGGCGGGTCCTATTGGGATTTTTACAGGAATCTATTTAGTGGAGTATGCTAGACCCGGATCTAAGTTTGTAGAAGTTATTCGTGTAGTGACAGAAACTTTGGCGGGAATTCCTTCCATCATTTATGGTCTCTTTGGATATCTATTTTTTAATATTGCATTGCAATTTAGCTATAGTTTATTGTCGGGAATTTGCACGGTATCCATTATGGTGTTGCCCCCTATTGTTCGAGCGACAGAAGAAGCCTTGCTCAGTGTGAACAATGGGTTTCGGTTGGGGAGTTACGCCTTAGGAGCTGGTCGGTTGCAGACTATTTTCAAAATCATATTACCTGCGGCCATACCCGGCATTTTATCGGGAATTATTCTTGCGATTGGACGTATCGTAGGAGAAACGGCTGCTCTTGTATTCACTCTGGGTACTAGTACCAACATTCCCCATAGTTTGAAACAAAGTGGTATCACCCTTTCCCTTCATATGTATAAGCTATCGAGTGAAGGAAAATTTCCGGGACAAGCTTATGCAACGGGAGTGATACTTTTGGTCATAGTATTTATTTTAAACCACATGTCTGGTGTATTGGCAAAGAAATTGGGAGGAAATCATGGAAAGCAATCATAGAGAACGTCATGTATTAGATCATAAGATGACCATGGAAAATGTAAATTTGTATTACGGGGATTTTTGTGCTGTGAAAAATTTGTCATTAGAAGTCCATGCAGGAGAAATTTTAGCTTTTATTGGTCCTTCAGGATGTGGGAAATCATCCACGTTAAAATGCTTAAATCGAATGAATGATTTGGTGCCATCTTCCCGGGTGGAAGGGAAAATAACATTGGATGGTTTGGATGTATATGATCCTTCCTACGACGTGAATATGTTACGTAAACGGGTAGGGATGGTTTTTCAGGCTCCAAATCCTTTTCCCACCAGTATTTTTGATAATGTGGCATATGGACCAAGAACCCACGGAATCAAAGATAAAAAAACCTTACGGGGAATCGTTGAGCGATCCCTTCGTCAAGCGGCCATTTGGGATGAGGTAAAGGATCTTCTACACAAGAATGCCCACAGCCTTTCTGGAGGGCAACAGCAAAGGTTGTGTATTGCAAGAGCCTTGGCCGTTGAGCCAGAAGTAATTCTAATGGACGAACCTACATCGGCCCTAGATCCTATTTCCACCGCAAAAATAGAAGAACTTGCATTGGAGCTAAAAGAGAAATATACTATAGTTATAGTGACCCATAATATTGCGCAAGCAAGTAGAATTACAGATCGGACGGCTTTTTTCTTACATGGAGAGCTCGTGGAGGTTGGTTCTACAGGAGAGATTTTTGAAAGACCGAGGGATTCACGAACAGAAGATTATATTACGGGGAGGTTCGGGTAGTGTCGTATTTAAAAGATGAAATTCAAGAATTAAAACGAGAACTTATTGCCATGGGTGCCCATGTGGAAGGCTGTGTCAAGGATACCTATACGGCGCTTCATACAGGAAGTGAAGAATTGTTGGAGTCCATCATAGCAAGAGAAGAAAAAACCAATGCCATGGAAAAATCTTTAGAAGATCACTGTTTACGTCTTTTGGTGACGTGGAATCCACGAGCCAAAGATTTTCGGTTGATTTGTTCTGTTCTCAAAATCATCACCGATTTAGAGCGAATTGGTGATCATAGTCAAGATATTTCTGAAATTCAGATGATGATGGCTCCCGGAACCAGAGGAGGGGATTTACCCATTATTGAAAGCATGTATGAACAGGTGACGGAAATGTTGCGCATGGGAATGGATGCATTTGTGGCCGAAGATGAAGAGATTGCCAAGGCCGTTGGTCCCATGGATGATATTGTAGATGGTGCATTTTTACGAGCAAGAGAAAAGGTCATTGAGATCATTCGAAACCATGAGGAAGACCCTTCGGCAGCTTTGGATCTCATGCAAATTGCCAAGTATGTCGAACGGATTGGGGACCATGCAGAAAATATTGCGGAATGGGTAATTTATTCTAATACGGGAGTTCACCCATCCTTGAATAGAGAATTGCTATGATTTATTGTGTTGAAGATGATCAAAGCATCAGAGATTTAATTCTATATGCGCTAAAAAACGAAGGCCTTGCGGGCAAGGGATTTTCTTCTTTTCTTACTTTTGAGGAGGCCATGGGTCAACAAGTTCCAAGATTGATCTTGTTAGACGTCATGCTCCCCGGTAAAGATGGATGGGAGATACTACGCTGGTTGAAAAGCCATTCGGAATATGGGCATGTTCCTGTGCTTATGCTCACGGCAAAAAATGATGAAATTGATAAAATTCAGGGGCTAGATATGGGAGCAGATGATTATGTGACAAAGCCCTTTTCAGTGTTAGAACTCATGGCGCGTATTAGGGCAGTTTTAAGACGCACAGGTAAAGAAGCAAAGGATCATATTGTAGTTGATGATTTAGAAATGGATGTTTATAGTCGTGAAGTATATGTGGACGGAGAACTGATTTCTCTTACCTATAAAGAGTTTGAACTATTGCATTATCTGTTAATGAACCAAGGGAGAGTTCTTTCTCGGGAGCAGATGATGAGCAAAGTATGGGGGTTTGATTTTGAAGGTGAATCTCGAACGGTAGACGTGCATATTGCAGTTTTACGTCAAAAAATTGGCAAATATGCGAGAAGAATTCAAACCATTAGAAACATTGGATATAAATGGGGGAAAAATGAAGAATAGAATTTATAAAGGCTTTTCCATTCTATTGTTTGTGACCGTTTTTTTAACAGCTTTAGGAAGTACGCTCATTTTCTATAACAATTACAAAAAAGAACACGAACAAAGACTTCATCAAAGTTTAGATTTTTTGTCCTTCATACCCTATGAAACGCAAGGGAAATGGGATGTGTATTTTGATGAATTAAAACATGATTTTCCAAACCTTCGTGTAACTTTGATTTCTCCAGAGGGAAAGGTTTTTTATGACACAGATCGTGAAGCGGCGAATATGGAGGACCACAGCAAACGCAGTGAGTTTGTAGAAGCGTTGCAAAAGGGCACGGGAGAGTCTGTTCGTTTCTCACAAACCATTGGGGAGAATTTTTATTATTTTGCAAAGAGATTACCCGACGGTAACATACTACGATTATCAGAAATGCAGGCTAATTTTTACGCAGGCTTTCGTGCAATACTTTGGCCTTTGATCTTTTTGCTGACATTGGCTTTGATTCTAGTATTTTGGATGGGTAGTAGAGTTACCAAGGGAATTATTGGTGATTTGAAACACCAGGTTGAGAATATTTCTTCCATGGGAGAAATAAGTCATTTGAAATTTCGAGAATTATATCCATTGCGAATGATATTACAAGAAAAACACGAGGAAATTCAGAATCAAATGGAAGCATTGGAAGAATATAAACATACCGTTCAGGCTATGCTGTCCAACATGACGGAGGGAATGCTTTATGTGGATGATGTGAATCGAATTGTCTTATTGAATCGACGCACATTGGATCTTTTTGGCAAAGACAGGAAAAACAATTTCTTAGGACGATCTGTGTTTTATCTCAGCCGAGATCCCAACCTCATGGAAGCTCTTTCCCACACGAGAGCATATGTATCGGATACGATTCATATTCCCATGGGAACAAGCATGATCAAAGCCTCTATCACACCAGTTATAAGCAAGGGGGAAAGCATTGGAAAAGTCATTGTATTTCGAGATGTGACAGAAGAGAGCATTTTGGAAAGAGAAAGAAAAGAGTTCACTTCCAATGTTACCCACGAACTTCGGACTCCACTTACATCCATCAATGGATATGCGGAACTTTTGTCAGCAGGACAGGTTCAAGGGGAAGATATTCGTACGATCGGCTATACCATTCTGGAAGAAGGAAAAAGATTGTTGCGTCTCATCGATTCCATTTTGGAATTATCCAAACTAGAGGAAAAAAGCGGTGAGGTTCCCACTACCTTCTCCGTAGAAGAAGTGGTGGAACAATGTGTGGAATTATATAAAATTCGTGCCAAGGATAAAGGTGTTGAAATATCAAGAGAGTTGGAACCTGTAACCTATATGGGAAACAGAGGTATTGTAGAAGAGATCATACGAAATCTTATAGACAATGCCATCAAGTATAACAAAGAAAACGGAGAAGTTTTTGTTGGTCTTTATGATCGTAAAACCTATTTCTTGTTGATAGTGAAGGACACGGGCATCGGGATTCCTGAGGCCGATCATGAAAAAGTCTTTCAACGATTTTATACCGTAGATCTTTCTCGACATAAAAAAGACTCCTCAGGTTTGGGATTGTCTATTGTAAAGCATGGCGTACAGAAACTAAAGGGAAAAATTCAACTGGAATCTATAGAATATCGGGGAAGCACTTTTATGGTCGAAATTCCTTATGAATAATTATGCATGTAATGGGATATAGAGTCCTTAGAGGATTGAAATGAAAAAACTCAAGATGATAGGGTTGCAACTTTTACCCTTCCTTCTTCTCTATATCCTATCTATGACCCTTTGTAAGGGTCACGTGTCATAATTATGATATCGGCAATTAGAAACGATGGATACCGGGTTTCAAACACTCTATTAAAAACAAAATATATGATTTTTAAATTAGGAGGTCATGTTTATGAAAAAAACCGCAGTTCTTATATATGATCAATTCTGTAATTTTGAAATTAGTGTAGCATTAGAAACTTTAGCATTGCACAACAAAAGTATTGATGTGTTTGCAAAAACAAAAGAAATAGTTGTATGTGAAGAAGGCCTAAAAGTACTCCCGGATAAAATTATTTATGAATTAGATTTAGATGAATATGATAGCCTTTTATTACCCGGTTCAGCTGATATCCGATCAGCAGTAGAGGATGCTGAAATAATTG
>JAUNVC010000001.1:104646-105120 GCA_030537875.1 Tissierellia bacterium
GGAGCTATTTCTATTGCACCAATTTTGCTTGTCAAAGCCGGTATGCTAAATGGTAAGGCTTTTATGATAGGAGCGGATAAGGAAGGTCTTCTGGAAGAGGGATATAGCGAGACGGATCTTAAATCTATGAAGGATTGGAGTGAATGTATATCACATCCGATTGAAGAAGGATATGTTACAAGTGGAAATATAGTTACATCTGTTTCTTTTGAATTTGTAAGATTTGCAATTCAGTTCTGTAAGATGGTGGGAATTGAAATATCTCCAAAAAATTTTGGATTATAGGATATTAACCATAAGTTTAATTCAGCTTCAATTCAATCTATCAGATTTAACTTGTGGAAAGGTATCTTTTTGAGTGGACAGCAAGGCATCTGTATCTATACCTATGGGCCTTTATTGTGGTCCTGACATTGGTCGGAAAGGAAATCTATGCCTACGCTCTTTCCATTGGAAATTTTGTGGGTATATGGA
>JAUNVC010000036.1:0-209 GCA_030537875.1 Tissierellia bacterium
TTAAATACCTCGTATGAACCCTAAAGGTTGTACGAGGTTTTAATTTATAGTATACTTTAAATCGATGAAAGGAGTTGTTTTTATGGGTTGGTATCCTGGACATATGAAAAAAGCTTTGGATGAGATGAAGACGAAATTAAAAATTGTGGATGTTGTGTTGGAGATTTTGGATGCCCGTATGCCATTTGCTACTAAAAATCCTTTAATCG
>JAUNVC010000036.1:219-3397 GCA_030537875.1 Tissierellia bacterium
AAAAATTAGCAGAAAACAAAGAGCATCTCATCGTATTATCAAAATCAGATTTAGCTGATGTAGAAATGACAAAGAAATGGGTTGAATGGTTTCACACCCATGGATATACAAGCATTGCAATTGATGCCAAAAAAAACAATGATATAAAAAATGTTTTTTCGCAGTTGAATAGACGGAGGGATGCTATCAAGGAAGCTAGAGGAGATAGAATACCTAATTTTGACCTTAAAGTTATGGTAGTTGGAATGCCCAATGTTGGTAAATCAACTCTTCTCAATGCAATAAAAGGTAGAAAAAGTGCGAAAGTGGGAAATATTCCTGGTATTACAAAAAACCAACAATGGATACGAGTTCAAAATAATCTTTTGTTTCTAGATACTCCAGGAATTTTAATGCCCAATCGTCAAAATTTAGAAAAAATGACATTGTTGCAAATACTTCATTCCATGGAAGACATGGAATATGATGAAGCTGATTTAGCTTTAAAGGCGATAAAATTATTACAAGAAAAGTACCCTGGAGCGTTAAAAAACAGATATACCATTGACGAAAATAGCAGCGAACTTACTGTTTTAGAGGCAATTGCAAAAAAGAGGGGAGCCTTACTGTCTAAAGGTGAGTTAGACTATTATAGAGCAGGTGCAATTGTGATTGATGAATTGCGAAAAGGGAAATTAGGTAGAATAACATTGGAGAATCCAGATGCATTGGATTGAAGAAAATATTAAAGCAAATTACATTATGGGTGTTGACGAGGTGGGTAGAGGTCCTCTATTTGGACATGTTGTATCAGCAGCTTGTATTATGCCCAAGAATGAATATATTATGGGCATTAAAGATTCAAAAAAAATGACAGAAAAACAAAGAAATTTAATGCAACGTCTGATATGGAGCAAGGCATTGGCCATTGGTTTTGGGGCAGCATCTCCCAAAGAAATTGATCAGTATAATATACTCGAAGCAACTAAATTGGCAATGGTACGAGCAATCAATGAAGCTGTTAAATTTCAAGCTCCTGATATTATATTAATTGATGCGGTACAATTGGAATTGCCATATCGAGTGGAGTCAATTGTAGGTGGTGATAATAAGTCGTACGCCATTGCTTCAGCGTCTATTCTTGCAAAGGTGGCGAGGGATAGTTTATGTTATGGTTGGGATAAGATATATCCAGGATATGGTATTGCGCAACATAAGGGATATGGTACAAAGATGCACATGGAAGCTCTTCACAAGTTGGGTGCCACAAAGGCCCATAGAAAAACTTTTATAAAATTGTAATATGAAGTACTTTAATAAAAAAACTGGTGACATTGGAGAAGATCTAGCATTAGAATTTCTAGAACAAAAAGGTCTTTATGTATTAGAAAGAAATTATAGGAATTATGTCGGTGAAATCGATATTGTTGCAATGGATGAAGAATATTTGGTTTTTATTGAGGTAAAGACAAGATTAAGTGATAGATTTGGGATGCCCAATGAAGCAGTTGATGATCGAAAAAAAAGAAAAATTTATGACACTTCTGCCATTTATATTGCAGAAAAGAATTGTACAGATTTAGATGTACGGTATGACATTGTCGAAGTTTTGAGAGAAAATGGAAAATTTTCTATTCATCACATTGTAAACGCATTTTCAGTTGACGAATTCTAAGGAGTTAAAATGTATTCAAAAGTAAAAAGTAGCACATTGATGGGTCTTATTGGAGATTTAGTTGAAGTTGAGTGCGATTTATCCAACGGCCAAACACAATTTAATATCGTTGGATTGCCAGATACGGCAATTCGAGAGTCAAAAGAAAGAGTACGAACTGCCATTAAAAACTCAAATTTCAAGTTTCCAGTAAAACGCATCACAATAAACCTTGCTCCGGCCAATACAAAGAAAGAGGGAACACATACAGATTTGGCTATTGCGGTGGCTTTGCTAGAAGCAGATGGAATTTTACAGGAAGGCAGTACCCAACCGTATATTTTTCTAGGGGAGCTTAGTCTTGATGGAAAAATAAATGGCATAGATGGAGCCTTGCCCATGATTCTTTCCATGCGAGATATGGGATTTAAGAAATTTATTGTTCCCTATGATAATAGGCTTGAATGTGCAATTGTGCATAATGTTGATATATTTCCAGTACAAACACTTTCTGAAACGGTTTCATTTTTAAACGGAGACGTGAAGATACCTCCTCACAATATGGAGAGTTTTTCGGGATCTCATCCTGAATATGACATTGATTTTTCAGACATAAAAAGTCAAGATACATTGAAAAGAGCCTTGGAGATCGCGGCTGCAGGAAATCACAATGTCTTAATCATTGGTCCTCCCGGTGCTGGAAAAACAATGGCTGCAAAACGTCTTCCAACAATTCTTCCTGATTTAACTGTTGAGGAAAGCTTAGACATTACAAAAATCTATTCTGTTTCTGGCTTAACGCAAAACAATGGATTGGTAAGGACCAGACCTTTTCGCTCTCCCCACCATACGTCCAGTAATGTAAGTTTGGTTGGTGGGGGGAGGATACCAAAACCAGGTGAAGTTTCCTTAGCTCATAATGGAGTCTTGTTTTTAGATGAACTACCCGAATTTTCAAGGTCTGCCCTTGAAGTATTAAGACAACCCATGGAGGATGGTGTAGTTAGCATTTCTAGGATCAATGCCCAAATTACCTATCCAGCAAACTTTATGTTAATTGCCAGTATGAATCCATGCCCTTGCGGTTATTATGGTGATCCTAAACATGAGTGTAATTGTACTCCCTATGCTATTGAAAGGTACTTAGGAAAAATCTCTAATCCCTTATTGGATCGAATTGATATTCATGTAGAAGTGAGTGCTGTTGAATATTCTGATTTAAAATCCAAGGAGACAGCTGAGTCTTCTGAATCAATTAGAAAGAGGGTCAATGCGGCTCGAGAAAAACAAATCCATCGATATAAGAAATATACCTTTATCACAAATTCGGAGATTCCTTCTAAATATATGGCTGAGTTAATCCAATTGGAACCTTCTTCAGAACAGTTACTTGATCAAGCGTTTAAAAAATATCGGTTTTCTGCTAGGGGATACAACAAAATACTAAAATTATCAAGAACTATTGCTGATTTAGAAGGAAAAGATTCTATAGAAGATAAGCACGTCTTAGAGGCGCTTCGCTATAGATCTTTTGATAGTAAGTAT
>JAUNVC010000037.1 GCA_030537875.1 Tissierellia bacterium
GGTTCCAATGTTCACGTGCGGTTTTGTTCTTTCAAATTTTTCTTTAGCCATTATTTTCCTCCTTGATTAACCTTTCTTGGTTATTTCTTCTGCAATGTTTTTCGGTACGGGCTCATAGTGATCGAAGTGCATAGAATAGTTTGCACGTCCTTGTGTGCTTGAACGCAATGAGGTTGCGTAACCGAACATTTCTGCGAGAGGTACATAGCAGCGAATGGTTTGAACTCCGTTTTCCGGTTCCATTCCTTCGATGCGTCCTCTTCTACCGTTTACATCTCCAATTACATCTCCCATATATTCTTCGGGAGTGATAATCTCTACTTTCATGACTGGTTCAAGTAGTGTGGGGCCCGCTTTTTGTAGGGCTTCCTTCACTGCCATGGAACCTGCAATTTTAAAGGACATCTCTGAAGAGTCCACGTCATGGTAGGATCCGTCAAATAGAGTAACTTTTACGTCGAGTACGGGATATCCTGCAATAACACCGCTTTCCAGTGCTTCTTGCACACCGGCATCCACCGGTCCAATATATTCTTTGGGAATCGCACCACCGACGATGTTGTTGACAAATTCATATCCTTTGCCAGGTTCTTGGGGTTCGATTTTGATCTTAACATGACCGTATTGACCGTGTCCCCCAGATTGACGTACATATTTTCCTTCTGCCTCAGCTTCACGGCTGATGCTTTCTTTATATGCCACTTGGGGATTTCCTACGTTGGCTTCCACTTTGAACTCTCTTAAGAGTCGATCCACGATGATGTCTAGGTGAAGTTCACCCATTCCACTGATAATGGTTTGTCCCGTTTCCTGATCTGTGTAGGTACGGAAGGTGGGGTCTTCTTCTGCCAGCTTCATCAAAGCTGTGGACATCTTCTCTTGTGATGCCTTGGTCTTGGGCTCAATGGCAACAGAGATAACAGGATCGGGAAATTCCATATTCTCCAAGATGACCGGTGCATCTTCTGCACAAAGGCTATCTCCTGTGGTGGTGAATTTTAGTCCAACGGCAGCACCGATGGCACCGGCTTCTAGACTTTCCACTTCTTCCCTCTTGTTGGCATGCATGAGGAGAATTCTTCCGATTCTCTCTTTCTTGCCCTTGGTGGAGTTGTATACATAGGATCCACTTTCCATCTTTCCTGAATAAATACGGAAGTAGGCCAGTTTTCCTACGTAGGGGTCTGTAACGATTTTAAATGCCAATGCGGAGAAGGGCTCATCCAAAGAGGATTGGCGCACCACTTCTTCCCCATTCATATCTGTTCCCGTTACGGGAGGAATATCAAGGGGACTTGGCAAGTAATTGACTACGGCATCCAATAGCAATTGAACACCTTTGTTTTTATAGGAGCTTCCGCATAGAACGGGCGTCATGGATGTGGCAATGGTGGCTTTACGAATCGCTGCCATCAATTGCTTTTTATCGATTTCTTCCCCTTCTAGGTACTTCTCCATAATTTCATCATCATATTCGCTGACTGCCTCTAAAAGCTTTTCTCTATACTCGTCAGCAAGATCCCTCATATCTTCGGGGATTTCTTCTTCACGAATATCGTTTCCAAGGTCGTCATAATAGACTTCTGCCATCATGTCAACCAAATCAACTACGCCTTTAAAGGTGTCTTCTTTTCCGATGGGCAACTGAATGGGCACAGCGTTTGCTC
Source organism: Tissierellia bacterium (assembly GCA_030537875.1). Classification (GTDB taxonomy): domain Bacteria; phylum Bacillota; class Clostridia; order Tissierellales; family Peptoniphilaceae; genus Ezakiella. Next base: position 1,668 of record JAUNVC010000037.1, read on the forward strand.
CCAAACGGTCCTTCATCATTCTCGTGGCACGGAAGAAATCCGCACCGGTGATGTCCATCTTATTTACAAAGGCCATACGTGGCACTCCGTATTTATCGGCCTGACGCCATACCGTCTCACTTTGAGGCTCTACTCCTCCCTTGGCACAAAAGAGGGCAACTGCACCGTCTAGGATGCGCAAAGAACGTTCCACTTCTACGGTGAAGTCCACGTGTCCAGGGGTGTCAATGATATTGATTTGGTAATCATGCCAAAAGGCCGTGGTCGCAGCAGAAGTGATGGTAATTCCTCTCTCTTGCTCTTGCACCATCCAGTCCATCTGGGCAGCCCCTTCGTGGGTTTCCCCAATTTTGTGAATCTTACCTGTGTAGTATAGAATCCTCTCAGAGGTAGTGGTTTTGCCGGCATCGATGTGCGCCATTATTCCAATATTTCTAACTTTATCCAGCGCTGTATTCGCCATCCATACCTCCTAGTATCTGTAGTGAGCAAAGGCCTTATTGGCTTCTGCCATTTTGTGTACTTCTTCCCGTTTTTTCACACTAGCACCCGTGGAATTGGATGCATCAAGAATCTCTTTTGCTAAACGCTCCAACATGGTGCGTTCACTTCTTTTTCTCGAATAGATGGTGAGCCAACGGAGTCCCAAGGTTTGTCTGCGCTCTGGACGTACTTCCATCGGAACTTGGTAGGTTGCCCCACCGATTCTTCTGGCTTTTACTTCCAGTACGGGCATGATATTATTCAATGCTTTATAAAAGACTTCCAAGGGATCATTTCCTGATTTTTCTTTGATATAATCGAATGCTCCATAAACGATTTTTTGGGCCGTACCCTTTTTACCGTCGAGCATGATGTTGTTGATGAGTTTGGTTACCACCACATCGTCAAACATGGGATCGGGTAACACTTCTCTTTTAGGAATGTGACCTTTTCTAGACACTTCTCTTCCCTCCTTAACAATACATTAATTCATCGGTACTCGCCTTATGCGTGAGTTCCTCGTTCACATTCCTATTTTGATAAAAGGAATGAGATCGAATGAATTGAGTTATTTCTTCTTCGGTTTCTTTGCGCCGTATTTAGAACGACCCTGCATTCTATTTTCCACACCGGCTGCGTCCAATGTACCACGAACAATGTGATAACGAACACCGGGTAAGTCTTTTACCCTTCCGCCTCTCAAGATTACAACAGAGTGTTCTTGAAGGTTGTGGCCGATTCCCGGAATGTAGGCCATGACTTCTGCACCATTGGTGAGACGAACACGGGCAACTTTCCGAAGAGCAGAGTTAGGTTTTTTCGGTGTAACTGTACGTACAGCAACACAAACACCACGCTTCTGGGGACTATTTACGGGAGTCTCTCTTTTTTTAAGAGTGTTCCAGTTATATCCCAACGCCGGGGTCTTAGATTTTGTTTCTACCTTTTTTCTGCCGTTCTTAATCAACTGATTGATTGTGGGCATAAAAGCACCTCCTTTTTCCTTTTATCCATGCCATAAGGCATACAGGTAATCATACCATTATACAAACCAAATGTCAAGTTTTTCCTGCCCATCTAGACGATCGAAAAACTCGAGATTGATTACCTCCGGTATATTATAGTAAATATTCAATGAAAAGTAAAGAAAAAGAGCAGAAATTCTGCTCTTTTCTAAATTGAGTTCGCCTTTACTTATTTGTGTCGTTCTTGATA
>JAUNVC010000038.1 GCA_030537875.1 Tissierellia bacterium
ATCAAAAATCATTTCTAGTTCGTGTAGATCTTCATCGACCATCTCCACAAACTGTTCTAAGCGTTCAAAATCACTATCGATAAAGTTGATTTCTTCGGCCATCAAATCTAAGCAATCCAATATAGACAAAACAATGTTTTGCATATTGTCTTTTTCGCCATCAAATCCATATCCTTCTGCTAAGCCTTTTAGGTATGAAACTTTTTTGCTAATTAAATCCATACTGTCCTCCTTAAACTCTGGATAGATACTCACCAGTACGTGTATCTATCTTAATCACATCGCCATTATCAATAAATAGCGGTACTTGTAATGTATATCCCGTTTCCACCGTTGCAGGTTTTGTGGCTCCACCGGAAGTATCACCTTTTAAACCTGGCTCAGTATGTGTTACTTCTAATTCAACAAAATTGGCTGGTTGTACCTCGAACGGACTAGACTCATAAAATCTTACGGTTGCAATGTCATTTTCCTTTACAAATGGAATCGCATCTTCTACCGTGTCAAAATTCATTGGGATTTGTTCATATGTTTCAGTGTCCATAAAGAAATATAATTCACCGTCATTGTAAAGATATTGCATTTCCTTAGTTTCAATTACAGCCTTTTCATACTTTTCAGATGGATTTAAAGTGACGTCCTTAATTCCACCTTTTACAACATTTTTTATTTTCGCACTTACAAATGCTGCTCCCTTGCCCGGTTTTACGTGTTGAAAGTCCAAAACCTGATAGACGTCACCGTCCATCACAAATGTAACTCCCTTTCGAAAGTCCCCTGCTGATATCATATATACCTCCTAGCTTTTTATGGTTTTATTATATCATTTTTTCTTGAAACTATCAATCATCTGTAAAAGCTATGAGTTGAATATTCAAGAAAATTTTCAAATATTAATCCATAACGAATTCCTCTGTTGGATTCATAAATTAAATGATGAATATTACTCAAACCATCTACAAGAATTTTTCCATGTAGGTTTAATCGATCTGCGTATAAATTTCCGTTTTTAATAACTATAATGCCGTCATATTCAACAGGATTGCTAAAAGATACGTCACCATTGACTAGGATAACACCACTCAAAGAGTTGTTAAATTCTGAAAAAGATATGTTTACGTTGGTTTCAGGTTGCGTGCCTATCAGACAAACAACGGGCTCTCTATCAAATATTCTCGTAGTGGTTCCTTCGGCAGAGATCCTCCACTTATTGTTTGAAATTATAATATCGTATTCCTTTCCACCTTCTAATTCAACGAATACCACCCTATCACTAATTCTCGGTTTTGGAGTATTAAAAACCTTTTCAATAATCTGCTGTTTTTCACCTTGTATATCATTATCGGATTTGTTATCGTAGACAGGATTTTTCCCATAAAATAAATCCTTAAAAATATAAATAAGTCCCGTCCCTTTGAGTGTATTCTCCTCTGAGTACAGCTCAATGAATAATTTGGACTTCTCTAGAAATGCATTGACCTGAATTTTATGGTTCTGCAATCTTGTATTTGGAATGATTACTTTTGATATGTTTTCTCCACGGTATATGGCATCTAAAAAATTATCTTCATTGGCTTCTTTAATCTTAATATAGTCTGAGTATACATACAATTCATTTTGGTAAGCATCTGTTTTGTTTTCTTCCAAACAAGTTGAAGTAGTTACTGCATCAATAAGAATCAGAAGGGTGGCTGATAATAATAAAAGTACAATGATGACCCAATTCAGAACACTGGCCTTCATTTTCATCTTGATCCCTCACTTTGAAGAATAGCAACAGAATCTGTAACAGTGAAACCATTTACATCTGTTAATCTTATTTCAAATACCCCCTCATGTTTCTTTAATGAAAACAGTTTGATCTGATCTATAATAGTGTTTCTTCCATCAAACAAATCTGCGTGGATATGTTCAAAAGAATAGTTACAGTGACCCGTGCTAACATATGATAATACACCATCCTTTAAATCAAAATAATAATACCGATTGGCTTTAGAATTAAGTCTCTTGGAAAATACTAGTTTCTTACCGGAAGGGCCTTTAGATACTGTTTTCTCATCATATTGATAGGATTTTTCTATGGCAGAAACAATGTACTCCAACGCCATGGTCATTTCTTCATTTCGGGCGACAGTGGCTTTTGTGTTCTTTATATTGGATAGAAAAAAATGATTAGCAGATGAAAGTGAAAAAATAATGATGGATAATATGAGCAAGGCTAAAATTATTTCCAATAGAGTGAATCCGGGTTTTTTAGGGGTTCTTTTTTTCGATAGTAAATTCATAATTCTTCTTGAAACTCCCATCTAAACTACTAAATGTTACTTCAACATCCAAATATGATTCTGATTCAAATATAACTTTTGGCTCCATGTTCATGTTACCATCATACTCCATGATTGTATGGTTTCCAATGCAATTCTCAATCCAAGTATGACATTGTCTGTTAAAATGTTGATATTGTTTGAGGTTTTCTTTGTGAGCTTTCGTGTTGCGAAATGCAGGAATAAAAGCAATGAAAAATACAGAAATAAGAAATAAAGCCACAAGCAATTCAAATAATAAAAATCCCTTAATTTTTTTGGTCTTGTAAAAATTTCCTTTCATGTTTAATACTCACCTTTCCTGTTGCAACTCCAATGGTAATCTGATATCTATTGTTGTTCGATACCAATCGTATGGTGGCTCCACGTTCAGGTGCTCCACTTCCATAAAATCGTATGTCTGGAAAATCAATAATCTCTACAAAGTCACATTGTATTATGTCTTTTTGGTCTCCACATGATATTGTGAACTCGTTCGCTGATATATCTGCACAAATTTTTGCTGATGTATTGGTTATGATAGCATATCGCTTTGCGTTTATAATTTTCTGCGCTATACGTTCAACTTCTCTATTCTCCATATAGTTGGTATATGCCTTTGCAGATAACATTGCTGTGAGAGCAAATATGGTGAGTATTACCAGTACGATGATGACTTCAAATAAGGAAAATGCTTTCTTCATTTTTCTATAAATCTAAAACATTTGGAAGGTCTTACGATGTATAGATTCCGGTCCAATAGAGCCTCTTCAAAAGACAATCCGTTGTCTTCTCGAAAAAAAGCTTCATGATCTTCTATATCATATTTTTTCATTAAGTCCTTCACGGTCTTATGGTTTCCAACTCTAATAGTGAGAGTGGCTTGTTTGGTTTTTACTGAATTGTAGGTTTCTTCTAGAATTGAAATTCGACTATTCCACAGTGCAAAACTAAGTTGCTGTCCAGCAGAAACAGAGAATTTGACTCCCTTAATGATGACAGGATAACATAAAGTGTCTTTCAAAGTGAAAGAGAGAGAAT
>JAUNVC010000016.1 GCA_030537875.1 Tissierellia bacterium
ATTGCGAATACAGTATAATTTTGAAGCTGTTTCTTTTTGGTAATTACTAGCATAGTAAAGTGCCAGACGCGTCTTACCTGATCCAGCAGAGCCACTTAATACAACAATATCATTTTCGTCGAAAGCTTTATCTATTTCCTTTATTTCTTCTTCTCGAAACAAGCAGTCACTATCGAGAGGCGCAGCAAGACTATTAGAATTATAGTCTTTTATAAAGTCATTAATCTCCATAATTTGATTTGTATCAATGTCCATTCCTAAAAATTCACGAGCTAAAATTGGGTAAGAGTTACATATTTCACTCGCCAATTGATTTATACCAATCAAAGTCAGTGTGATTCCATCCTTTTTACAAATTTTTTTTAGCATTCTATCCTCTCTAGGTGTAATTTTTGAGGAGGTATGAAAATATATAATTTCTGAAATTTCATCAAGAGGAACACCAGTCTTTGAAACATCTAAACATTTTTTTATGTCCCCTTTTATTTTTTCGAATAATCCAGACATCTGTGTAGTATATTCAACGAAAATATATTTCCCATTTAAGAAAAAGTAAGTATCTGGAGTACCAAGCGTCGTTTTATTTGTTCCAGCTTTCCCACCTAAGGAACATATGTTTGTATAACCTTTTTGTATCAAATACGTGTCACACAACCTCTGAAAAGTACCAGCTTCTAATTGTAAAATGTTTTGTTCAACGATTGCAATTCTAATCATTTATTCTCCTCCATCATTTAGTAATAATTCCTGTATTTTTCTTGTTTCCCGACTTTTTTGTTCCTGACCAATGTTGAGGATAAATTATATTTTTAAATCCCTACCAAACATAAATACTATTAACTCTAATCAATATAAACTTTTTTTATTTATTGTATTGTGTTATATTATGTTATCAAGCTAATGTTTTTCTTTATCAAAACTTCCATATTACCACAATTATACCACGACCACTTTATAACAACCAATCATGCTGACAACTATCTATCGCCCTTAACACACAGCCCAGGCCTTTGGAATCCCCCGATGATGCCTATTATGAGGCCAGGAAATTTCGTATATTCCCATGGGATTTTCTAAAATAGGCCGAAAGCCCTTCGCTAGATATTCCATCTCCATTCTCCCACCAAAAAGCCGACCTCTAGGTCGGCTTTTTTACATCTATCCAATATTTTGTTCGCTCAGGGAATAGGGATTTGCCCATATCCACCATGTTTTTTATATCACTTAGAACCATTTTTTATGCATGATTTCCAGCGCTTCTTTTGTCAATGGATAGCCCACCGATTCTCCTATAACAGAATCTATCCCACAATAGGGGCAGATCGCTGTCCACTCAGGCACATCTTTTACCCACTCATCAATTTCCTCCGGCGAAAATACTGCTCCGCAGTAAAAACAACCACATTTTTTCTCTTTTTCTAAAGCTTTTTTGTTGGCAAAAGAATATTTGTGAGCCTTTACAGCATCCATAGCATTATCTCCTTTCATGAAATGTTGTATCTCTTTTTCATTTACCCTTGTTACCTATCTCTTAGTTCCCCATAAATATTTATCTCTCAGGTGTGTGGCAAATTCTGGGGAGATGAGCCGGTCCACTTCTGCGGAGTTGATGGACCCGTATAATTCACACCATAGGCAATCTAGCAAATGGGATCCCTCCCTTTCTCCTTTGACGAAGGCTTCAATGTCATGTCGTACATATCTGGGTAGGGTCCTTTCATCAAATAGAATATCACTATCCATAGCATCACCTCTTTCCTATTGTATCACATTACATTTTAGAAATGAAGTGGTGGAGTTTTTGTATTGTCTTGCATGCTTACTTGTGTCCTTTCTCCACCAAAAAACCGACTTCCGTCGGCTTTTATTGTATTACCTCATACTCTTCCAAATCCAAGATCCTATCGCAAATGCGTTGTAGAAATTCGGTGTCGTGGGATATGACGAAGATGATCCTATCTTCTTTGATACGTTCAATGAGTTCTGCGATTTTTTTCATATGGAGATGGTCCATCCCGCTGGTGGGTTCGTCGAAGAACAGGATGGGCCGATCACTCAAGAGAGATGTGGCGATGACCAATCTTTGTTTTTGTCCACCCGATAGGCTAATGGGATGGCGGTCTTTCAACTCTTCAAGGTTAAGCATCTCTAGAATTTCCAGAATATTGTCATGGTTTCCACATAGCTTACATTCCGATAGGACTGATTCTGTGAAGAGTTCTGCCGTCACATCTTGCATGACCAGATAAGCATGTCTCATTCTTTCTTTTCGCTTTTGCTTCTTTCCTAAGAAATAGATCTCGTCCTTGGCTTTCACCTGTCCCATAAGGCTTTTTACCAAGGTAGATTTTCCAATTCCATTTCTGCCCGTGATTCCTATAATCTCTCCCTTGTTAAAACCCAAACCTTCCACTTCTATCTTATGGTCTGGAAATTCTTTTTCGTATCTTTGGATCACAAAGTCTTTTCCGTCAAAGGTCTTTCCCATATTTAGTGTTTCTTGATGCAACCCTCGAAGTCCAAGGCTATGGAGAGTTTCGTTGCTCCATGAAAAAAAGTCTTCTCCCGTCATTTCTTCTGCCTTGCCATCTTTGATGAGGAGGACTCTATCGACCAACTCCTTCAAAAAGGTGAAGCGGTGTTCGGCAATGACAATGGTTTTTCCCAAATCTTTTAATATCTCCAGCATCTGTCCCACTTTTTCTGTGTAGACCTCGTCTAAATTGGCGGTGGGTTCGTCCAGCACAATGATTTCATTTCCGCTCATATAGGTTTGAGCGATGGATAGAATTTGCTTCTCTCCACCGGAAAGTTCAAAGATGGAGCGGTTCATCAGATGATGTATCTGAAAGAGTTCCACCGTTTCTTCCAGTCTTTCTTTCATCACATTCCTCGGCGTACCGATGTTTTCCAGATAAAAGACAAGTTCCAAGGTAGTTTCCGTATTGAAAAAATGGGTTTTTGGATTTTGAAACACGGTGGATACACGCTTGGATACCTGATAGAGTTCCAAGTCTTTGGGATTTTTCCCGTCAATCCAAATATTCCCTTCCACTTTTGCCGATTCATAGTGGGGGATCAGTCCATTGATCAATTTTAAAATCGTGGATTTTCCACTGCCGCTCAGTCCGGTTAAGAGAATGGTTTCTCCCCGGTTCACCTTGAAATTGACGTCTTTTAGAATTTGCCCCTCCCCATAGGATAGGGATACATGTTGAAATTCAATCATACTACATCCACCACCAAAATGGTTACAATGCTCCCTAAAAACAAAAGATCTACCATTCCAAAGGAAACTTCTTTCAGTCTGATCTTTTTGCAAGGATCGGAGAGGGCCTTTGTTTCCGCATATTTTGCAATATCCTCCGCAATCACTGAGGAAATAGAAAGGAGGGGGACATAGATATATTCCATGGCAAGGAGAGGGTTCTTTAATGAAATCCCCCGCATTTTCATGGCAAAACGGATGTTTTTGTATTCCTCCTTGAAGGAGGGTCCAAAGCGGAACATGGTCGCAATGGGGATGCTGAGTTTTTTGGTGATATGAAGTGTATCCATAGAGGAAATGATACTCCCCACGTCAGTGGTTTTGATGAGAAAAGCCCCGGCCATGAAGGGAAGATAAAATATTTTTATTATGATGGCGACTGTGACAAACATGGCTACAATTAGTGAGATGTTCTCCATTTCACCATATTTCAAAATCCCAAACAATAGAAGGTAGAGTATCATATTTTTCATGCCGTCTTTGACTCGTCCCAAAAGTATATAGAGCAGAGAGAAAATACTTACGATTCCAAGAGTGGCCCAATCTCCCTTGACTGTTTTTATGGTAAAGGAAAGGACGAGAAGAATGATCAATTTGGTCATAGGATTGGGATTCCATTTGTGCTGATTGATTTTTATTATTTTATTCATTGGCCACCTTTTTTCTTTTGGCTTTCAGAAAAAGCGAGATAGCTTTAGGCTATCCCTGCTTTTTCAAAGTGTTTTTTCAAAAGTTTCTTACCAATGATGGCGCCCATATATCCTCCCACCAATGCTCCCAAGATTACGAGGAGCATGCTGGGCCATGAGATGAGCTTTTCCAGTGCATCAAAATATCCTCCAGGCATCATGCTTTCGGTCATTTCCCTATATGCTTCATGCATCAATAGCATTTGCATAAGGGAAAAACAAATCCATATATTGAATACGGCACAGGCCATCATATCTTTTTTGAGACTTCTATATCCGCCACTTCTGCGGATGAATTCGGCGATGAGCATCACGACAAGAGCCCCCAATGGGATCACATAGGTATGTCCCATGAAGAACATACACAAAGGAGCTATCATCCCGAGGATGAATAGGGCCCAGGGCTTGGGAACTTTGGCCTCAAAAAGCATGATGATGGTCCCAGCAACTATACCCAAGACCGTGGGATAGATTAAGAAGAGGATGGGTACCATGCCCATCATGCCCACGGCGAACATGACGATGAAGTAGATGATCGCAAAGACCCCGATTAGGATCAGATCTTTGACTTTTAATTTTCTTTCCTGTATATTGGTCATTTTTATACCTCAATTTCTTTTATTTTTTTATAATATTCGTACTGCCTTTTATACATTCCGTTTTGTTGTATCAGTTCTTCACTGGTTCCTCGTTCCACGATCTTCCCTCCCTCCATGACGAGGATCTGATCTGCATTTTGAATGGTGGAGAGCCTATGGGCAATGACCACCAGGGTTTTATCTTTCACCAAATTTTCTATGGCCTCTTGAATATATTTCTCATTATCTGGGTCCACTCCGGCGGTGGCTTCATCCAAAAGGACGAGTTTGGCCTTCTTTAGCATGGCCCTTGCTATGGAGAGCCGTTGCTTTTCACCTCCAGATAAACTAGAGCCTCCCTCCCCGATGATGGTGTCATAGCCTTGGGGGAGATTCATGATAAAATCATGGCAACGGGCCGCCTTGGCCGCCTCCATCACCTCGTCCTTCGTGGCCAAATCATTGCCAAAGGCGATGTTATTGTACACCGTGTCATGGAACAAGAAGACATCTTGAAAGACCATGGAGATATTATCCATGAGTTCGGAGAAGGGATAGTCCTTAATATCTCGTCCGTCGATGAGAATCTCTCCCTTTTCCACATCCCAAAATCTTGCCATGAGGCTGGTGATGGTGGATTTTCCCGATCCTGATTTTCCCACCAGAGCGGTGAAGGTGTTGGGCTTTATTTCAAAGCTGACATCCTGCAAGACTTCTTGTTCTTCATAGGCAAAGGTGACATGGTTGAATGCGATATGCATCTTTTCAATGGTATTTTTATTGGCTAGGTCGGGCATGGTTTTTTCTTTAAATATCTTCCATGTGGCTTTTGCTGCCGCATCTCCGATGGAGAGAAATTCTGTGGCTTTCCCTAAGATTTCGATGGGTTTAAAAAGGACAAAGGAAAAGACAATACAACCGATGGCCCAATAAAGTCCAAGGTCTCCATTTTGAAGTAGATAGAGAACTCCCAAGCAAAATAGCCCCGTCAATCCATTGATCAAGATGCGATAAATCATCAACATCCTGGAGGCATAGATCACATGGTCCACCGCGTCATCGCCTACTTTTTTCACGGCTACATCAATGTCGGTGTTCTTCTCTTGCATCATATTGAAGGCCTTGATGGTGGGAAGTCCTTGAATGAAGTCCAGCACCGATTGGGAAAGTATCCCCAAATTTTCTTGTCGTCGATAGATACCGTAAGTCAATGCTTTGATGGTAAATCTCATGGCGATGAGTCCAAGAAGAGAGCATAGAAGATAGATCCCGCCTAGTTTGATATTCAATAAGAAGATAAAAAGAATGGATAGAATCCAGCTGGCGATGGCCGAAACTGCAATACCTACCTGAATATAGACAATTTCTTCCATGAGGTTAATATCTCCCGTGACCACGGAAGAAATCTTTCCAATGTTGGATTCATTATAATATCCCATATTTAGCTTAGAAAGATGGTCACTGATTTCCAGTCTTTTTTCCGTCAGAGCATAGAGACCTCGGTTTTGTTGCAATTCATCTTGCCTTTTCTTGCTGATGGTGCGTAAGACCACGGAAAGAATCATGACAGCCGTGATGAAAATCACATCTTTTGTCCCCAACTCTCTTTGTAAACTCACAGCAATGATATAGAAAAGGAGCATGTAGGGAACGAAGGAAAAACCAGACTCAAAAAACGCAGCGATATATCCTTTTTGTACATCTTTTTTGTATTTTCCCAATAGGGACAGAGCCATTTGAATGTAACCGATGAGACTCTTCATGCTTCCACCTCCTCTTTAAACTGAAATCCCCTGGCCTCCATGAATCGATCCCAAAGATTTTTATACACCGGATTTCTGAGAAGGTCTTCGTGACTTCCTTCCTCTATGATACAGCCTTTTTCCATGAGATAAATCCTATCCGCATGGGCGATGGTGGAAAGCTTATGGGCAATGGAGATTAAAATCTTTCCCTTGGAAAGCTCTTCCACAGCTCGGTTGATCTTATATTCATTTTCCGGGTCTGTATTGGATGTGGCCTCATCCAGAATGAGGATGTCGGCATTTTTTAACATGGCCCGGGCAATACAAATACGTTGTTTTTGACCCCCGGAAAGTTTGGACCCCGCCTGACCCACAAGCGTATCATAGCCATGATCTAACTCCATGATTTCATCATGAATGAGAGCTTTTTTGCAGACCTCTTGGATTTCTTCCTCACTGGCAGTTGGCTTTCCCACCAAGATATTTTCTTTAATAGAAATATCAAAGAGAAAATTATCCTGGGAAACGTAGGATATTTTATCCATGAGGCTCTCCAAGGTGAGGTCTTTGAGATTGGTACCATTGATTTTAATTTCCCCACCGGTCACATCATAATAGTGCATCAAAAGTTTCACCAAGGTGGATTTTCCACTTCCACTTTCTCCCACAAAGGCAACCTGATCACCTTTTTCAATGGTGAGATTGATCCCCTTGATGACTTCCTCCCCTTCGTTGTAAGCAAAGCGAACGTCTTGGAACGCGATTTTTTCCACCGGTCCCAAGGTTTCTTGTCCCACTTCCAATTCCTTTACCATAAAATCCTGTTCAATATCTCCCAAACGTTGAGATAAATTCATATAAGCAGAGAAAAAGGTCATGATGCTAAATATGGATGCGCTTTGAGAAAAGGCGAGAAGACATACAAAGATGAAGGTGCTCAGCTCCAAAGAATGCCTGAGTAACATCCATGAACCCACCGGGATAATGGCCAAAGTAAAGGTAGTTCCTGTGGCAAAGGCGATGGCCATGGGTGTATAGGAAATATCGTACCAATGCAAGGTAAATTCTCTGTAATGATCAATGGAATCTTTTAATTTTTTGTACTGATGATCTTTACGGTTGAAGATTTTAATTACCTCAATTCCGCGAATGTATTCGGTCATGTTCCCCGACATATTCTTCACCGATTCATAATAGGGGCCCATGAGATTTTTCCCATTTCTCTGCATCATACCCATGGCCGTCATGGCCAAGCTAATCGGAATAAATAGGAGTAGGCCCAATCGCCAGTCAATGACAAAAATAAAGATGGTGGTCAAGACAAAATTCATAAAATAGGGAATCCCCTCTGGGATCATATGGGCCAAAAATATTTCCAACTGCTCCACAGAATCCACCAACTTTTGTCTGACATAGCCAGAGGAAAATTTCAAGGTTTCGCCCAATGGATTATGGGCCATCTTTCGAGTAAGTGCTCTGCGAATTTCTGCCAATGTACTATAAGCAAAGATATGAGAATGCTTTAATCCTGCTGTCAGCAGTATGGCTTGTAGGATTTTTGCCAGAAGCAAGGTTAGCGCCAATATGAAAAGATCTGAAAAAAGTATCTTAGCTGCCAAAAGTCCTTCTATGATTTGATACCCCTTATAAAAGGCAAATAGATTGCACAGGGTGGATAAAAAAACAAGGACAAGTGACACATAGAGATGCTTTTTCGTCGCCTCTCCATATTTAAAAATCGAACGATTCAAATTACTCCTCCCTTCGATGTTTTCTAATATAATTTCGGATAATATCTCGGAAAAGATCGGACTGATTCATATAGAGGTCTTCCAAATCAAAATAGAGCTGGGCCACATACATGGATTTCATCATCATGAGAAATTCTTCATTGGCCAAGGGAATAATATCCTCCAATCCATGGCCTGCCGATGCAATAAAATCCTTGATTTGCTCTTGCTCCATCTGTTGACAGGCTTTTCTCGCTTCCTCGTCGGTGGCACTCACTTCCAAAAGCATGGAATAGAGTTTGATATAATCACTGGATTGGAACATCTTCATCAACGTCAGCTCCACCATCACATCCTCTTTGCTCATATCGGGATGATTTTTTTGAAAATCATAGGTAATGTGTTCTCTATACTCTGCCCCAATGAAACAAAGATCAATCAGCATCTCCAAGGTCGATTTATAGTAATAATAGACGCCGCCCTTGGACATGCCCACCGCTTCAATCACATCTTCCATGGTGGTATTTTTAAACCCTTTACGTATGAAAACATCCTTTGCTGCCATGCAAATTTCACGTTTTCTTTGCTTGGTAATCCGACTTTCTCCTAACATATGATCTCTCCTTTGTTTTTTCGACGGTACCGTCTAAATTATTATACACCGAATATTTTTACTTTTCAACTACCATTTTTTAATAAAATCAGCCACCTCCCAAAACAAAGTTTCTCTCCAACTCTTTTCTTGCGGATTTACTCTTCCTCTCATCTTTTCCAATAAAAACCCGACTCTCGTCGGTTCTTCTTTATGTTCTATTGATCTTATGGTCTGGTATTTCTAGTAAGGTGACCACTTTTCCATCGGCGTCCAATTCCACCGTTCTATTTCCTTTACCAAAAAGAGGCTTCCTTTGATAAAAGGCTTTATTCTTGCCCCATCCGTTCATAGAACTCTTGCTTTGTCATTTCATACTCGACAGCCGTTCTCTGTCTGCCGACCTGATCCACAAAGGCATTTTCTATCACATTTATTTTTCTGGCTTTAAATTTTTCTTCATAGACATACTGGGCTCTTTCATTTTCTAGCAACGTATCCCATTGGATTTTTTCAATGGCAAACTCTGTATTTGAAAATAAAAAGTCAAAGAGCAATGTAATGATTCTCATGCCATATCCCCTATTCTGATAGGACGTTTCACAAATCTTCCATCCAGGATAGGCCACATGTTCTTTGATCTCAAAATTTGCCTCCCCGACCCTTGTTCCATCAATTTCAATGATAAGTAGCTCCGAAAAAGGGTGCAAACGTGACCGTTCAATGTTTTTCTTCGTATCTTCCAGAGATTCTCCAAGTCCATTGGGAAATCCCGCATGCGCCATAACAGCGCCATCATTCCACCATTGATTCAAAATCTCTACATCTTCTTCCTTTGCAGTACGCAACCTAATGGTATCCTTTATAAGTTCCATAGTCCCTCCCTATATGGGCTGTACCCATCTGTCCAAACAAGCTGGCTTCATATTTGAGATTCGTTTTTATTCTCTCTAAACAAGGAAATTGAATTGATAAGAATGGATAGGACCACACAAATCCAAAGAACCTTGCGCATGGCGGGCATAATATCCATGAGTCCAATCAAATCTCCATCGACTAGACGCTTTGCCTCGTCTGAATAAGCAGCACATACGGTTAAAGCTGTCAAGGCTAGACTTGCAAATCTAAACCATTTTGATTCCTTGTTTTGGAATGACCAAACTAAATTTAATATGGCAAAAATGATTGCCCCGATTCCAAAAAATAACCACATAATGTAAACCTCCCCACATTCTAATGTATTTTCTTTTTTATTCTTCGATTATTATCCTTCCCTTGCTAACCTCTAGTTTTCTGGGTTTTTATTTTAAAATAAAGTGCATATCCAGGCTACTCTAAAATACCTCTGTGTAACGCATCACACCAAGCATCCCATTTACGAACATACTCCTCTGCTGAAACAATACGATCGGATAGATCGTATGGGGATGTAATTCCGCGTTTCCTACAAGCTTCAACACATTTTCTATACATCTCCCAATTTAGATTGTCTTCATCCCACTGCATTGGTACATTTTCTAGCCCTTGCTGAATTGCATACACCACACGTGTATGTCCATCGGTAATCACCGGAATACCGTCCAGAATCTTGATTGGAATAGGTTGGAATTTGTCCATAGCTTTTCCATCAAACCATAAGCTGATCTTTCTCATTTTTTCTGCAGATATGTAAAATTGAGATGGTTGAATATCTCTTAGAGTAAGTGTTTCTATCGCTATCATTTCCTCGAAGAGCCTCCTTACATTTCTACTTCTATCCCTTGATGTTTTCTCTAGAAAAGTCCTCTCTTTCTTCTCTATTCTCTATTTTATCCAAAAACTATCTCTTCAACGTTACTAAAAAGCTCCGATTATACAATCGAAGCTTTTATTCGTTCTTTTTTTACTCCTTCTTACTCCCACTCGATGGTTCCTGGTGGCTTGGAGGTTATGTCGTACACGACGCGGTTGACCTCCGGCACTTCGTTTATAATTCGATTTTGGGCTTCGGTGAGGAAGTCAAAGTCAAAGGGATAGCTTTCGGCGGTCATGGCATCAATGCTATTGACGGCGCGGAGGGCCACCATGTAGCTATAGGTTCTTTTGTCTCCTTGGACGCCCACGGTTTTGATGTCGGGGAGGACGGCAAAGGCTTGCCAGATTTTATCATAGAGATTTTTTTCATGGAGCATGCCGATGAAGATTTTATCAACTCTGCGTAAGATGTCGAGTTTTTCTTCGGTGATTTCTCCAATGACTCGGATGCCAAGACCCGGTCCGGGGAAGGGATGGCGATGAACCATGTGGTGGGGAAGTCCCAATTTTTCTCCCACGCTTCTGACTTCATCTTTGAAGAGGTTCCGTAGGGGTTCCACGATGGTAAAGTCCACATCTTCCGGCAGTCCACCCACGTTGTGGTGACTTTTGATGACGTCTTCTTTTTTGGCGCCGCTTTCCACCACGTCGGGATAGATGGTGCCTTGGACTAGGAATTTTGCTCCTTTGGCTTCTTTTTTCGCATCTTCAAAGACGCGGATAAATTCTTCGCCGATGATTTTTCTTTTTTGTTCTGGTTCGGTGATGCCTTGGAGTTTATCCAAAAATCTCTTTCTAGCATCAATTTTGATAAATTTTACGGAGAATTTCTCTTTGAAAACTTGTTCCACTTCTTCTGCTTCTCCAGCACGGAGTAGGCCATGGTCCACAAAGATACAGGTGAGTCGATCTCCAATGGCTCGTTCCACCAAGGCCGCCGCCACGGAGGAATCCACTCCGCCCGATAGGCCGAGGATGGCGTGGCCGTCTCCGATTTGGGCACGAATTTCTTCGGTGCTTCTTTCGATGAAGTTTTCATTGGTCCAGTCGGGGGTGAGTTTGGCCACTTCAAAGAGGAAGTTTTTCATGATTTCTTTAAAGTGTTCCGTGTGTTGCACTTCGGGATGAAATTGGGTGCCGTATAGTTTCTTTTCTTCGTTGGCAATGGCCGCAGTGGCACAGTTGGCCGTGGTGGCGCATACCTTAAATCCCTCTGGAAGGGCTTCAATATAATCGGTATGGCTCATCCATACAATTCCCTTGTCCAATCCCTTGAATAGGGCCGAGTCGCAAAAGCTAGCTTCTGCTCGTCCATATTCGGATTGGCTGGGATCTGCCTTGGCCACCTTTCCTCCCAGGAGGTGGGCCATGAGTTGGGCCCCGTAACATATGCCTAAGATGGGGATTCCCATCTTAAATATGCCCTTATCTATGGTGAGGGCTCCTTCTTCATAAACAGAGTCTGGTCCTCCCGTAAAGATAATGGCTCCCGGTTCTTCCTTTCGTATGTCTTCTAAGCCTGTGTCGGCGGGTAGGATTTTGCTATAAACGTTGAGATCTCGTACCCTTCGAGCAATGAGCTGACAATATTGTCCTTTAAAATCTAATATTAATACTTTATTCATGGGCAACTCCTTTACCTATTATTATAATCTGTTTACAATGTGGTTGCAAGACTTGTATCCCATAAATTGAATGGGTATAGTATAGGTATAGACGTGAAATGAAAGGAGAATATTATGAAACATATATCCGTGCTTCTCGTCATGGCCATGATCGTTCTTTCATTGATCGGTTCCATGGGATGTACGAAACCAGCAGAAAATAGCAAAGCACCAGAAAAAAATCATGTGGCAAAAACCAATGGTTCTTCCCAGAAGGAGGAGCAACCAGTGAAAAGAGAATTAACGGAGGCCGAGAAGAATTATTCTTCCGGCGGTGAAGGAACTCCCGATGTGACGGAGTATATCCTAAAAGCCAAGGAGCTTTTCCCCATCGAAGACGACTATGATTCCGTATCCTCTAATCTGTACGGAGAAGAGATTCATCTTTCTTGGGATTTCCGTCAGCCAAGCGAGGGTACGTACCGTTCCGTCCACGTACAGTTCAATCGTTATAAAGAGCCCATTGAATATAACAAGTATTTGGATAATGATCGTTTTGAACGGTCTGCTTTGACCATGGATGAAGCGAAGAAGCGGTCCGAGGCTCTCTTGCTAGAGATCTATCCCCATATCAAAGGGAACTATCGCTTGCGAGAGGCCGTTATGAGAGAAGAGGGCCTACATGTTTATTATGAAGTCTTGAAAAAGGATGTGCCCGTCTTCGGGTCTGAGATTCAATTTAGTTTCCGAAAATCCAACGGAGAATTGAGCCATTTTTATGCCAATAAAAATGCCTATGAAGCTCTCCACTATGATGCAAAAATTAATTTCACCCCCTTGGCGAAGGAAGAGGCCTTGGAGCTATTTCTTGAGAAAAATCCCCTTCTTCTCATGCTTGGGAAAGACTATGGGGAAGATAACTACAAACCCTATTACCGCGTGACCTATCCCCAATGGGTCCTCCGTGCAGATACCAAGGAACTGCTTTATGCGGCAACGAGAGATACCTACGACACTACGAAAGAGGAATCCACTTCTGATAAAAGCTTGGGAAATAGATCTTCGCTAACCCCCGCAGAGAGAAAAGAAATTGAAAAACTAAAAAATATTAAGACCAAACCAGAAGCTCTCGCGAAGGTCAGTGAAATCTTCCATTTGGACCCCGAGTTCTTAAAAGAGAGTCAGATTATGAAGGCGTACCAAAGTGAAGACTATAGCTATTATTTCCGTTATGGGAAGGAACAAGAGCCCAATTATACGGTGTCTCTCCGGGCAAAGGATTTGCTCCCCATGAGTTATTATTCCTTCTCAGAAGCCTATGATCCTGAAACGGATAAGGTTTTAACAGAAGATGAAATCAATCAATACAGGGGCGAGGCCCAATATTTCATTGAGAACTATCTTCCCTTCTATCAGGAATATGTCCACGTGCCCACCCAAAAGGATTCCCATTCCTTGCGTTTTCATTATTATCGTAAACTGGATGAATACTTGGTAGATGATGATAGCTTTGGCTTCACCTATGTGAAGGACGGTCTTTCTTCCTATATCCTCAATCGAAACTTTAACGAGATTTCCTATGAGGAAAAGAAACTCGATCTTGAGGAGGCCAAGGCGAAAATGGCAGAGGTCTTCCGCTTTGAATACAGTCTCTATCCCAAAATGGAAAACGGAAAAATCCAAGAGCTCATTCCCATCTACTCTTTCTCTACTCTCCATCCTCAGCTCAATGCCATCGATGGAACGGATAAGAACGCCTACTATCAAGGACGGCGCGGATTGATGGTCCCCAAGGGTACACCAAAAGATAAGGATTTTGTGTTTGATGATGTCCTCTCCTATGGATTTGGAGTGGCCAAGGAGAAATCCTACACCGATCTTCTCACCATAGAGGATCTGTTGATGAACCTCTCTTCCTATGAGTATACTCAGTATGAGCCTCGGAAGATATTGATTGATAAATACAAATCCATCGGTCTTTTCTCGAAGGAAAGCCTAGAAAAGAAAGCCACCCTCACAGATTTCCTCCAAACGGCGGTCCTCACCAAGCTCAATCTAAAGGACGGCGATCTCTCCGATGAGATTTTTGCCGATCTCTTTAAGAAAACTCCCGAGAATCGTCGGGGTGTGGTGAACCTAGCCTATGGATTCGGTTGGATTGATAAAGATGCGGATGTAGAAGCGACCATCACCGTGGAAGAGGGACTCAAACTCTTGACCCATATTCTCTTTGACAAATAAAAAAAGGTAGGCCTACACCTACCTCCAAAGAACCTCCGAGGAGGTTCTTTTTTATTCTCCCCATAGTTTTTCATACAGTGGACCATTGGGTTGATAAATCCCCTCCACTGAAAGAGCCTTTTCTTCTACGAGCTTTTGCACGTCTTCCAACAGAAGCACCGTCTTCCCGGCCAATCCACAGGAGCTGGAAATGGCTCTGGGCACTGGAATAAGGCGCAAGCTCTCATCCAATGGCTTTCCAGCTTCTTCAAAAGCCAAGGCGTCTGTCAATTGGTGAAATGTTATAATCAAATGTTCCATTCTTTCTTCGCAATAATGCGAAACTCATCTCCCTCTGTTTGAATTTCTACGGTAAAGTTCTCATGTTCCAAAAAACGGATAATATTCTCTTTGGATACGGGTGTATCTGCTAAAATCTCCATTTCCTCAGCGCCGCTATCTACGGCTTGCTTGGTGAGAACCACCGGTTCTGGACAACTCAGACCTCTTGTATCGATCATTGTTTCCTCCTTAAAACTATACCCAATATGACACAAAATATCAAACCCATGCCAACGGCAATAAATCCCGCGGTGCTGACGCCCTTGGGGCTGGCTGCCAAACCAAAATTATGGGAAATAGCAGCTCCCACAAGAAGCCCCATCACCGTAATGGCTGCATCTTGGTCTCCCTCTCCCGAAAGAATGGTCTGACGAATGGGGCAACCTCCGAGGAGGGCTCCCGTGAGTCCCACCAAAGCCATGCCTAGGAAATTTCCGAGCCAGTTGGTGTGAGCCACCGGTTGGCCGGTAAATCCCAAATGAAATTGGCCAAGGAAGAGATTTGCCACCAAGTTTCCGAGAAAAATTCCCACCACTCCCATGAGTAGTCCATAATCTCGGATGAGAATCACATCCCGAAAGGCTCCAGCGGTGCAAATTCTACTTCGTTGCAAGAGAATTCCTACCAATAGCCCCGCTCCAAGAGAAAGAAGCAAAGGTGCATGCATACTTCCCGGGCCTTCTGTGCTAAACCCAATAAAATCTGGCTTAACGATGAGAAGAACCAGTAATGCCACCGCAAAAAGAGGCATGAGGTATCCACCAAAGGCCGGTTGTTTGTACGCCCGACCGAGGCTAAATCCCTTCTTGAGAAACACAACCCCCATGGCCACACCGAACACAAAGCCGGCGAGACCCACCAGAGCATTGGCATCTCCTCCGCCCAAGCGAAGGATCATCCGCAAAGGACAGCCAAGGAAAACCAAGGCACCCATCATCATAAACATCCCGAGGAAGAACCGCAAGAAGGGTGAAGACCCTCCCCTCGATTTAAAATCCTTGCCGACCATGGCAGCAACCATGGCTCCAAGGACAAATCCCATAATCTCTGGGCGTAGATATTGGACCACTCCGGCGTCGTGCAAATGAAGGCCCCCGGCAATATCTCTCCAAAAACAGGCCACACAAATCCCCATGTTCAAAGGATTGCCATAATAGGTTAAGAAAGCTCCAATGGCACCGATGATTCCACCGATACCCAATAATACATACGAACGTTTTTTCATCATTACCTCCTATATCCATTATAGGAGAGGAAACGTTCCCTGTGAAATTGTAATTTTCAATATGGATTTTTTTCGTATAGATAGATTTTATGATTGTTTTCTTCTTCCCATGGACCGCTATCTCGTGATATACTATGAAAATAGGAGGAAATATGAAATATTTAAAAAATAAAGAATTTTGGTTTGCCATCCTTTGGACCTTGGCAGCCTCTCTCATAGGAAAATATGGCGCGACCCTACCGGGATTACGTATCATCGGTGCCATGGTCATCGCCCTTCTTGTGGGAATGATGTACCAGCTCATCCCCCCTGTCATACATTCTAGTCAATCGGGCATTCCCTTTATCTCAGGGAAATTTCTGCGACTGGGTATCATCTTATTGGGATTTAAACTAAACCTCATCACCTTGGCCCACTCGGGAGCAAAATCCATGGGACTAGCCATATTTGTGGTGACGTTTATGATTCTCTTGACCTATGGATTCTGCAAACTCTTTCAAGTCCATGAGGAATTGGCCCTTCTCACTGCCTGTGGATGTGGAATTTGCGGAGCCGCAGCCGTCATGGGAGTTTCTCCCCAAGTGAAAGCCAAAAGCGATGATGCTGTGCTAGCTGTGGCCGTGGTGTGCATCATGGGAACGGTCTTCACCTTGCTTGCCGTGGCCCTGCGAGAAAGTCTTGGACTTTCCACGGAGCAATATGGCGTGCTATGCGGAGCGAGTTTACATGAAATTGCCCATGCCGTAGCAGCGGCTGGAGCAGCGGGAGAAACTGCCATTGATATTGGAATCATCACCAAACTTTCTCGGGTGCTTCTCTTGGCGCCGGTGGCCCTCCTCGTGGGAGCCTACCATACCAAGAAAACCAAAGACCAAGCCGAACACACCAAACTCCCCATCCCTTGGTTCATGGCAGGATTCCTTCTCACCTCAGGGCTAGGTTCTTTCTTGCAGTTACCGGCCGTTTTCCTAGAGTCTCTAGTATCCCTTGCCTACATCCTTCTTGGGATGGCCATGGCCGCCCTGGGCATGAGCGTCAACTTCCAGGTGATCCTAAAACGAGGCCACCGTGTCTTCGGTGCCGCCCTCCTCTCTTCTATCATCCTGTTCTTCACTTGCTACGGGATTGTGAAAGGTTTTTTTTAAGCATTTAAAAAGAGAGCCCCAGCTCTCTTTTTCTTTTCTCAATTCGAAGCCCCTTCCAAGGCTTCGATTTTTCTTGCAATTTTTCCGAATCCGTCGGATAGGGTTTTGAAGGTTTCCCACTCCACCCAAGAAAAGTCTCCCGATTCTTGTCGATCAATCTGCACCTCCAGGTCAATATCGCTATAGAATAGATACTGCAAATCAAAGTGAAAATGATCTCCCTCTCCTTTGGATGGGTTCTTCGGAATGGGATGGATATCCACATGAAAAGGAAGAAGGGGATGAGAAGGATCCACCGCTCGATAGAAAAGTTCCTCGGCAGAAATTCCCGTTTCCTCCATCAATTCTCTCTTGGCACCATCCAATGGGCTTTCATCCTCCGGGTCAATGTGTCCTCCCGGCTGCAAATATCTCTTTAACATATTGTGATAGACCATGAGGACACAATGACTGGACTTGGAAATCACAAAGGCCGAGGTCGTAAAATGACCCTCGGCATTTTTTCTATTGGTTAGACTTCCTTGATAGGACTCAAGAAAGGATTGGAGTCTAGCAGTGATCTCCCCTTCCTCGGGGTTTCGTGCCCCGTATCCTTCTATAATTTCTCGATACATACTCCCCCCCCTTTCCAGATGCCATCCGTTTTACAAAAACCTTGCCATCATTTTTGGCTGTGCAAGCCCCATTCCTGACATATCCATTCTTTTCATAAAATACATCTGCATCGTCCGTGGTCAGGATCACATTCTCCATACCATTTAATTTTTATTCTTATTTCTTTTTATTTTATCTATTACTAACAAAAAACTAGTTGAAAATAATGGAGGGAATAAATAGCTTAATTCCGTCATTTGTATATCATAACCAATTCTAGATAATACAACAAAGACTAATATATTTACAATAAATAAAACACAGAATAATACTACAATCTTTAAAACTCTTTTTATTTCTCTACCCATATTTTCTCCTTAAATATAAGTGTAATATTAAAATTTTTATACAATCCAATCTTCAACTTTTTTTACACCCTTACCAGCAACACAAACTACAGTTGCAGTGCCGTCAATCCAATTTTGACTGTTCCTAAATTCTCCAGGGTTTTTTTCTTTGCCCCTTCCATCAGATAATAGAATTTTATGGGTCTCCATCAACAGTCTATTACATAAGGGCAGATCCTTCAGTCTCTGAATAGCATATTGTATCGCTTTCGTATAATTGACCACATCCTTCACATCCCCATGCATATTTACATCTCGATTGGGATCGAAAATATCTTCCAGAGTTGCCTGCGTCCCCTCCATTTGGGAAGATAACAAAGCTTCTTTTTGAACATACATAGATATAAACATATCCATGCTAGGAATATTTTTAGACTTTTCATCCAATACGGATAGAACTTTATGGGCTTCAATTAAAAGATTGGTCCATTCGTAATCCAATGATATTCCTGGATGGAGTGGAAGTTTTGCAGGGCAAAACGATAGATATGCCAAATCTCCTTCCAAATTCCTGTGATAATATCCCGCTCTACTTTCCTTCATCCTTTTCCTGCTAAAATAGCTTTTCTTTTATTTCAAATAAATGAAAGTTTTTAAAATAGTAAATTCATTATACGCCCGTTATTTCAAAAAGTAAAGAGTTTTTGAAATACCAATGATCATTTATGTTCTTTGTTTCAAAAACGCTATGAGGCTCTTAAAAAAATCCCACTTTTCTAAAACTAGATCTCTTCTGCTAAAGCAAAATTTGCCAATAAAATAGCTGAAGATACCCCATCTTCAGCTATTTTATAGTATTTAATGATATCAAAGGGCGGTAAGCATCAAAGGGATGCTTTTTGCTGCTCCTGCTATTACAACTCTTCACCATCTCCATAAAAATAAGATTTCTTATAAAAGCAACCTATGCCTCCGACAAAATCTCCTGATTAACAGACTCTCCACCTTAATCGTAATAATGCTGCAAGGATTTTTTAAAATATGTCACGGCGCCCCAAAGCCATAGGCCGGTTATGATGAGTGCAATTACAATGGTTGCGCCACGATTCAAAGAATTGAAAAAGTTTGCATTGGTCAAAACCTGTGCTGGAAAATTATAAATCACAATGGCCGGTATGATAAAAGTACTGATGGTCTTCAGTGCCATGGGATATATAGAATGTGGATTTTTCCCCAGATCCATCATAGTCCAAAACATCTGAATCAAACCTTGAATTCTAACAAATCTAAGGGAAAAGGTTACCATCATAAAAAGGATACTAAATAGCAAAACCACCCCACATATGACCAAAATAAAATAGAAAAAAGCTCCGGTAAGACTTATGGAAAGTCCACCTTTTATGATGGAATAGAACAGAAACGCGATGCCAAAAAACACCCCGGAAAATAAACCAAAATTAAACTGTCGCATGGAAATGACAAAAATCGGATTGACTGGTTTGAGTAAAAGTCCGTCCAACTCATATTTTTTCACTTGAGATGGAATGCGGATGAGATTAAAGAAAAACACTCCCCCAAAGATAGAATCCACAATCCAAACCGTCGCAAGCAAACAATAGACCTGGTATCTACTCCAGCCAGAAATACTTTCAATCCCTGTATCATAAACAAAGGTAAAGAATAAAATATTGGCCAAGTATCCAAAGACCACCGTCAGAAGATTCACGAAGAAGTTAAATCGATACATGGTTTCTCTTCGAAAACAGTTTTTTACGAAATTACCATATAGTGTAAAATATCTCATCATCTCTCCCCTATGCTCCGTACCCCGTATATTTTTGAAAAGCTTTCTTCTTTAAACCCATCAAGACACCCGTCAAAATAACCAGCCAAAGCCCTTGTATCATGAGTGCTTCCATCATTTTAGCTCCCCTTAGATTTCCCATATAGATATCCAAGGGAACATAAAGCATATACTGAAATGGGAGGAAAGTTACAATCGCAAACAGGGGTTTGGGCAAGATGGATAGGGGAAAAAGTTTCCCCGATAAAAATCCTTCTATATTCCCCCAAAGATCCAATAGTCCTGAAATTTCCTCTATCCACGTCGTTAAAAGCCCCAGAATACAACCCATAAGATACTTTAAACCAAAGGCCATGATGACCGATAAAAGAAAATATCCCAACTGATTTATTTCCCAGTAGATGTAGGGATGGATGAGCCAACAAAACCCTATGAAGGGTAGACTGATATTGAGAAGATACAACATTTTTTCCGCCCCATACATTTGCACATTGAGGGTAAAAAATCCGATGGGCTTCAACATATGATTGTGGATGCTGCCGTCTCGAATCATCTCTGCCAGCTTCACCGTGTTTTCTCTAGCATTGAACACATTGGAAAGAAGAAAAACCATGACATAGTATGTAATCATCTGTCGAAGGGTATACCCCCCAATCTGATCCATCCCATTTCCATAGATTGCTCTCCATAGGAGTATGTAGAGAAATAGAGGCACACAACCGAAGAAAAAGTTGAGATAAACATTGCTTCTATATGCTGTAAACTCCATCTTTTTTGCGCGAAAAATTGCTTTATATATGTTCATTCTTATGTCCACCTTCTAGCAATGTTGCAATGACCTCTTCAAAGTCGCCCTCTCCATCTTTCTGGTAATTTCTTACATCTGAAATTTTCCCATCAAAAATCAACACTCCACGATCGATCACGAGAACTCTTTCACAAAGAGTTTCCACATCTTTCATATTGTGACTTGTGATGAGCATCGTTGCTCCATGTTCTTTGTTGTATTCTTTGATAAACTCTCTCAATTTTTTCTGGGAAAGAATATCCAAACCGATGGTGGGCTCATCTAAAAATAAAATAGAAGGTTTATGTAGAAGAACCAATATGAGCTCCATTTTCATCCGTTCCCCGAGGGAGAGTTTTCGAACCGGCGTTCTTAATAAATCAGCTACGTCAAGAAGCTGTGCCAATTCACCGACCCTCTGATGAATTTCCTCTTTTTCTAATCCATAGATCTGCCCTTCCAATAGAAAGGACTCATAGGAGGAAATATCCCACCACAACTGGCTCTTGTTTCCCATGACAAGACCAATTTCTTTTAAATAATCTTTATGTAAATCTTTTGGCACAAATCCATCGACGTGAATCGTGCCTTCCGACGGATGAATCAATCCCGCCAACATCTTTAACGTCGTCGTTTTTCCTGCACCATTGAGTCCGATAAGCCCCACCATCTCACCCCTCTCGATATGAAAACTCATATCCTGCACTGCGGTCACTGTTTTATAGTCGGCCTTCCATAAGTTTTTGAAACTATGCTTTTCGGACTGCTGTTTGACCCTAAATTCTTTCGCCACATGGCTTACCTCTATCACTTGGACTCCTCCTTTCCCCGAAGTTTTACAATACCATTTACAAAAATGACAAAAGGAAAGATTGTTTTTGAAGAGGAACATTGCACTCCTATCCGCAACAATCATACAAATGAATATATACAATTTATCACTCTTTCCCCCGAAAGTCAATGACTTCTCTATGCCCCAATGAAAAAGCACAGCCGATAAAGCTGCGCCCTTTGGATACTTTTAATACACCTTTTCAAACACTTCGCAAATCATGGGAGCTTCCTCATAAAACTCCTTCCCCACCAGCTTGAATTCATACTCAAAAAATTCATCATGGACCTTCTTCCAATAGGCATAGCTCCTGTCCCCCTCTCCTTCCAGCCAAGCGTATTCTGGGGTAATGAGATGATAGGGAATCTTTTCCACGGAAATGGTTCTTGTGATACAAACAGGCTCATCGGAACCATCCAAAATTATATTATATTCGCCCACTTGGGGGAGATCCTCCCCATCATTGTCATACAACTCATAGGCAGAAGTGGTGGCCGTTTTGATACCAGCCTTCACTAATTCAGCCAATTCATCGGCCATTTCCTTCGTATTGCCAAATTCCCAAGCACTGTACTCGGTCGTCTCAGGCAATTGCTTTTCTTCACAAAATTTCTTCCAATAGGCTTTTATTTTATCTTCCATCCTTTGCTCCTTTTCTTTAAATATGAATTTGAAATTTCTTTTGTCCAAATCGAATTTTTTTCGTTTTTATATACTTGATTCTATCCGGCTTCCATGCCATTGTTTTATTGGATTTGATATGGTAAAATCAGATATCTTCATGAAAAGTGGTGTACCATGACAATTATAGATACCCTTTTATACAGAAACCGAAAACTACACTTGGCCAAAATCCTAATGTTTATTGTGTTTTCTAAGCTGTTTGCCGATACTTTTTATTTCCTTGCAGACATATACGTTCATCCTCTTTTTGATATATATGGAGTACCTTTGACGGCTTTTGAAGAATGTATGGAGGTTTTTATTTTTATCTTCGGTTTTCTATTTTATATTCCCGGTTTCTTATATACCACTTTTTTATACCAACTAAATAAACGTTCTTTCTTCGATTGCAAATCTTTGGTTTTATACTTTCTTTCTCTAATACTATCTCAGTACCTTTTCTCTCCGATTCCTAAACATGAAGGAACTCCTCCATTGAATAAAATACAGTTTATTTTATGTCTAGTATATTTGATAGAACTGTTCGTATTAGTTTCCTCAATAAACAAAAAATTACCTAGCCATCTCAAATATATCATTAGCTAAAGAATCAGATATCTCTATGAAAGGCGGTGCACCGTGACAATGAAAGATACCCTTTTATACAAAAACAGGAAATTACACTTGGTTAAAATCTTGATGTTTATTGTGTTTTCATTATTTACTTGGTATTTTTTAGATTGGCTGTATTTCAATTATGTTCTTCCCGCCGATCAACCTGGTAGTAATCTATTTGAAGGTGAACTTTTTGATACTGTGTTTTTGTTCAGATTTTTGGTTTATATTCCAGGTTTTTCGAATTGGATCTTTTTACATGCTTTAAATTTTAAATCCTTTTTTGATGAGAAATCTAGTTTTCTGTATTTTGTAGCCTTTTATATACATCTTTATGTTCTATATCCTTTCAGATTATTTTATTTCCTAGATTATAAAATTCCTATACTGTTCTTTATAGTCTACTTGTTCGAGCTTATCATTACGATCAACTCTCGTAATAACAAAGTATCTAGCCATCTCAAATATATAATGAGCTAAAGAATCACAAGCACACTCTTGTTCGTAATCTGTTGCGCCTATTATCCCTGAGACATCTTGATTCATGACCCGGTTACACTTCAATGACTGCGTCAGATACCTCTTCTATTTTTAGCTTTTCTATGATAATAGGGAATATCCTCCATTCCTGTCGCTTTATCTACTCCCCATATTGGAAATTTCGAAGCTCTTTAAACAGATTCTACACCTTTAGCTATGATTACATCAAAATTATTGCAATTGGTAAGCTTGTTTATATGTTTCACATTATTCTATCTTTCTTTTTTCTTGTTCCTGTTCCTTCTGACTGATGAACTTTTTTTATTGTTTTAAAAATGCTTAATTTCATCTCCCATGAATATTTTTGTTTTCATTAGTCTAAACAATCAAAAACAGCAAATCTTTTATGATTTACTGTTTCGTGTCGTCCTATAAGTTACTATTTATTTGTTGGATCTTCTTTGTTCTTATCTCTAATATCTTCCAAAGTGTGCCAGTTTTCTGCTCCGTTTTTCTTATGAAGCCCTAACATTTTCTTCAATGTAGAAATAATCAAATCTATTCCACTTACCCAAAATCGTGCAATAAAAAACGATACAATACAGATAGATACAAAGATTAAAATAAACCTCAGCCAATCCATCGCTTACTTGCCGGAAAATTTCTTAAAGAACGTATCGAATGAATCATATTCATCTGGCTGATATACATAAGCAAGAAAATCTTCGTCGTTTTCTGGTGAAGTTGCAAATTGAGTATATCCTGCCATCATCCCACCTTGATGATAAATCGTATACATGCCTGTAGAAATTTTTGCCTTTTTAATACTATCGGGTCTGAAGATTTCAGCTTCACTACAACCCTCCAGTTCCGGAGTTGTCTGTAGCAGTGCGATGCTCATATCAGATTCACGATACCCTATAATTAAACTTGTATACGTATATGTGGTTTTACGGGCTAAAATATAATTACTGTTTTTTATATTCAAGCCGTATCCATAAACAATTTTATAGGAATCTCCATCCTCCATAACTCCATTAAACAATTCTCTTAACCTGCTTTTATTTGCGTCGGATTTTTGAATATCCCATTCTTTCTTCTTTCCAAACCATCCCATAATGCATCCCTCCTGTATATGTTCAATTCCGCTTTAGCGAACATAGTTTTTATAAAGTAATTCATTATACCACGTTTAAAGTTTTTTTGTCTAGTGAAAATTTTCTGTTTGCTGTCAAAGCTTTTGTCGGAGTAGATGGTAAAACAGACAAAAAATGACAGGAATTCCGTCTATGTTTTTCAACCTTTTTTGCTTGTGCAACCTTTCATCGCTTATCTTGGAAAGAATCCTTGTTGCTTATCAAGAATATCTTGGCTGCAAGGGCTTTCCATTTATTATACCTTTAGATATTGTCCCTGCCTTTATCTTTTCGTAATTTTCGTTTCTTTATAGTGGAATCTATCTTGTTCTTTACTTATGTTCCTCTTTCAATTTTGGACCATATCTCCCACGAGTATAATTCCATCCTAAAGTATCACCTCATTCGTGGGCGGCAATATTTAATTTTTCAAAATATGTCATATCCTCAAAATTTAGTCATTAAATTTTACTTATCTGTAGAATTAGTATAGGACAGAGTAGTTGATTCCTCAATTTTTATCATGCAGTATATAGAATAAAAAACAGGAACTCCTCAATCTAGAAATAGGTTAAAGAATTCCTGTTGTTTTATTGATTGTTTACTTCTTTTTTGGAAATAACCACTTTTTCGTCTAATTCTCCTTCATCAAAGATGTTACTCAAGTGTTTGCTAATCGTGGGAACACCGACATCAAATAAATTTGCCATTTGTTTTTGAGTCATCCAAATACTTTCATCCATGACAAGAACATCGGCAATCAATCTATTGTCATCCATTTCGTATATTAAAAATTTTTTGCTCATTTCTAAATTCACAGCAATTCTCCCTCGCTTTTATTTAACGGTTTTTTCCTTTCCATCTTCGCTACACATTC
>JAUNVC010000039.1 GCA_030537875.1 Tissierellia bacterium
GGCTGATAGGAAGTGTTTTGTTCCATAAGTTCCTCCTTTAATTGAATATTGTTGTCAAGTCCATTCTATCAGATTGTGCAAATAAAGTCTATATCAAAAGTGAAAGATTGTTATTTCTGAGGGAAGCTTGTGATTTGGGGAAGAATCAAATCTTCATAACAAGGAGTCTTCCCAATCAAGAAAGGAAGCCAAGAAAGAAAGGCAAAACTCAACAGAATTTGGAAGGGTAGAAGGAGTTTCGACATAGGTCTATAAAAAAATATATTGGGGAAAGGTCTTTCCTTCCATATTTAAAAAGGTCTTTTTGATGGGCACGCCAAAATAGTGCTCCATATTTTCCTCGGTCAAAACATCCTCCTTGGGTCCAAAGACATGGCCATCATCTCCCATGAGAAGGCATCGATCGGCAATGCTTGATGCGTAATTTAGATAATGGGTATTGAGGATGATGGTTTTTCCTTCCTGGGATAAGGTTTTCAACAACTGAATAATTTTTCGTTGATTCTTCATGTCGAGATTGGACTCGGGTTCATCTAAGATGATGATATGGGGATCGGATACGAGTGCTTTGGCGATATAGCACATTTGTAGTTCTCCTCCACTAATTTCATTGATGGTTCGATTTCTTAATTTTTCAATGTGGAGTAGTTCCATGACCAAGTCAGTTTTTTCATAATCTTCTTTTGTGGGCTTGGCAAAGAAAGACTGTAGACTATAGCGGCCAAAGCATATGAAGTCGGGCACACTATAGGATAAATTGAGATATTTTCGTTGGGGCACATAGGATAGCCGTTTGGTTGGTTCTATTTCGATGGTTCCCATTGTTAAAGGTAAAATCCCGGCGATGCATTTGATGAGTGTAGTTTTTCCCGTTCCGTTGGACCCCATAATACATAAAATTTCTCCGGATTCTATCTCTCCATGGATCCCGTGGAAAATCCATCCATTGTTATCATAAGAAAAAGATGCGTTTTTCAAAATCATGATCGTTCTCCTTTGAGAAATAATAGCATAAAGACGGGAGCTCCAATCAAGGCTGTGAGCATTCCGATGGGAATTTCGGCATATCCTACGCTTCTTGCCAAGTTGTCCATGAGAAGTAAAAAAACACCTCCAACCAAACCGCTGATGGGAACGAGTCTTCCGTTGTTGTATCCTACAAAGGTTCTGGATAGATGGGGGATGACAAGGCCGACCCAGCCCACCACACCGGCAAAGGTTACCGATAAAGATACAATGACGGAGGCGATGGCTAACAAGAAAATCCGCAGTTTTGCTGGTTGTAACCCGGCGACAATGGCTTCTTCATCACCGAGAGATAAGATATTGAGTTTCCAACGTAGGCGATGGAGAATAAAAAAGCATAGGAGGAAAATGGGCATGGCAAAGAAGACCTGTTCCATATTGATGGAAGAGAAGGAGCCCATAAGCCAAAAGGTGATGGCAGGCAAAGTTTCCTCTGTATCCGCCAAATATTTGATGACCGCAATCAATGCCATAAACACGGATCCCACAATCATACCTGAAAGAACGATGGTAAGAATCTCTCGATTCCGTTTCATTTTTGTAATGAGAAATACCATGCCTATACTGACTAGACCAAAAAAGAAGGATAATAGACAGGTGAATACAAAAGAACCGGGAAACAACAAGATTCCCGAGGCCGCGCCAAAGGCAGCTGCCGAAGAAGTTCCTAAGACATCGGGGCTTGCCAGGGGGTTCATGAGAACGGCCTGATAGGTGCTTCCGGCCATGGACAATCCAATTCCTACGAGAAAGGCCATGAGGATGCGAGGAATACGGATATCAAAGAGAACCGAATGGGTCATGGGGTGCTCCATGGATCTGTCAAAGAGGGTTTCAAATATTTCAGAAGCACCAACTTTATATTGTCCAATGAAAATAGAGGCTAAAATGAGGAAGAGGCCGACCAAAAAGAGGCCGACCCAAAGTCCTCGATAGAGTTTTTGCTGTTCCATTTTTATTTCATAGATTTGGGATGGAGGATGGTTTCCATGAGAGCTTCATCCAGAGTGATGTCGTACATCTCTTTGTAAAAGTCCATCATCCATTGGTGAAATTCATCGGCACCAATCTTGCTATCATCTAAAGAGTGAAGCATCCAAAGAGGCATGAGAGGGGAATCGGAGTTGGGCACATGCCATGGAAAGACACCTTTTGGAATATCAAAGACCTTTCCATTTTTCACCGCAGAAATATTCTCCCAGTTTTGATTGGGAACTTTATTTTCTAGCATATCTTTTGCACTGGCTCCGACCCCGACAAATATCACGTCGGGATTCCATTGGTTTATTTGCTCCATGCTCACCTTGACTTGTCCGGCTCCTTCTTTAAAGCCATCGGTTTCTCCTGCGACGTTGTGAAGTCCAATCATTTGCAAAAAGGCATCTCCATAACTATTTTTTCCACTTACAAAGAGTCCTTTCATATTGGAGAAAATATAGAGTGCTTTGGTGGTTCCATCATATTTTAGTGGATCTATTCTCTCATGGGTCTTCTTCCATGCATGTTCCATTTTATGGGTATTTTCCACACCAAGGATTTGGGCCAATTTGTCTTCCCAAAAGATGGTGATGGCTTCAGGGTCAAGGGCCTTGTAAGCCATATTTTCCGCGGGAATTTGAAGTTCTGTAATACCATCATCCTGAAATTTTCCGTAGTAGAGGACGATATCCGGTTGCAAATTGAGTAGGCTTTCACGATTCACTTTATGATCTGCGTTCATAAAACCGGTTTCCACAGATGAAAATCCAGGATGAATCTTTTCTAGGAGGGCCTTATTAGCACCATTGATGGACATGGGAGTCGTTCCCACTACCTTCTCTGCCAAATCCATGGCGCAAAGCATGGAGTAGATGGGTGGAGAAAGGTTTACGATGCGGCTTTTTGCCACCACATCTTCTTGGCTTTTCTCCTCGGTTTTTGTTTCCTCTGTTTTTTGAGTATCATTCTTCGTTTCCTCCGTATCTTTGGTTTCTTGGTTTGTATTTGTTTCGTTTTTTGAAACTGGTTTGGAAGTACAGGCTCCCAGACTCATAAGACCCATGAGAAGGGCCATGATAATACATATTTTTTTCATATTTACTCCTTTATTTAATAATGTTTTTTAACCATTTCGTTGGCATGGTGTAAAAATTCTTCAATGAG
>JAUNVC010000017.1:0-2794 GCA_030537875.1 Tissierellia bacterium
GCATGGAGTTTTTCGTCGATTTCTTTGAGAGCTTTTTCTTTCTCTTCTAAGAGGGTAGAAGTTGTGTCGTTTTCCTCAACTTCTTCCATCTTCAACCCTTCTTTAGATTCTAGATTCTCTTCTTCCTTTTCCTCGGAAGATGCATCTTCTGATGCAGATATCTCTTTCTCATTTTGAATCTTCTTTATGTCTTCCGATTTCTCAACCATTTTTTCATCTTCAATTTCTTGCTTCAGTTGGAGAATCTCTTTTTCTAAACGTTCTTTTTCTTGGAGAAGTTTTTCTCTTTGTTGCGTTTCATCCTCTGTTTCTAGTCCATGGTTCGCTGTGTTTTCTCGAAGATAGATGGCTTTTTCAGCCAATCGCAGGCTTTCTTCCAGTTTTCCCGTATAGATTCCCTGTTCCAAAGGATAGAATTGGAAGTGGGGTTTGGGTTCACGAATATACACATTTTCTGATGTTAGATGACGGATACGGAATTCCTTAGGATAGACGGTGTATCCCTCCGGCACTTCCGGGGTAATGACATACTCAAATCCCAGAGGAACTTCTTCAAAAATACCTTCTGATCCCTCGATGGTGCCTAGGGGAATTTCATAGACTCCTTTTTTGATGTCCGCATGGAATTTCGTGCCAGCGGGAGCATTTTCTGAGGTGACTTTTTGTGCATATAAGGGATAGATGGCCACATTTGTGGTTGACCAATATTGCTGTGGGCCTCCTTCCTTGAGTTCAATGTCAAAGTTATTGAAGATGGGCATATAGCCTTTTCCATAATCTTCAATACGGAGGGTATATCTTCCTTCCGGTAGTCGAATCATCTGTGCTTCCATTTTGAGAAGAGTCATATTGAAATTTACCTTGCTGATGAGCTCTTCTTTTTCATTGTAGAGGGCCAGGGTAGGCGTGTAGGGATAATTAGGATCCACCGGTGCTTCTACATAGATTTCACACTCGCCCTTTTCTCCGGGCTTGGGATAGGGTACATAGTTTTCGTTTTTGTCATAATAGAACTTGGCCCAATACTCTTCTACAGATAAAGCAATTTGTTGAACAGGGGGTTGGAATGTGATTCCTTCTCTTACATTGACCGGTTCAATAGTGTAGGTGTCGTAGGGCAAGAGAATGAAGTTGGTGAAAAATCCTTTTTCCGAATATTTGTAGTACTGACTCTTTCCGTCAGAACCAGTGATTTTAAAGTTGAAGTTCTCTGCCATTTGACTCTTGTTATAAATTGCACGGATATAGAGCTTAGATTTTTGATCCATGGCTCTAAGATTTTTCCAAACATAGATTTCCTTGGCTTCTGTTTTTCCCTCTCCTATTTCTACCATACGATAGAGAGGAATTTTAAAGCTCGAGGTGAGCCCGACCATTTCTTTCGGTGCGTGGCCTTTGGGGAAGGTTTCAATGGAAAGTTTATAGGCACCATAGGGCAGGTCATTCAAATCCCTAAAAATCTTCCCGTTTTCATCGGTTGCTATGAATGTGGGGCCTTCCAGGTCCTGGGGAAGATTTTTGTTTTCAATGATGATCTTTCCATGGGTTCCTTCTTTGGATCGTAAGGTAAATTGAACATTCTTCGTTACGTCCATCTCTGTGAATTGGACCCTTTGCATATAGGGAACAAGATAGGTTCCTTGGGGTAGATTTTTGGGACGGATTTCAAAGGTTCCCACAGATACGTCGTCGGGGTTGGTCACCTCATATCCCTGGTCAATATTTCGAATGTCCCATTGCATACGATCTATTTCTTCTTGAGATGCCTGGGTTTCATTTTTAACTTCAATGTTTAATTTCCCGGTTTGTGTTACTCTTTTCGCGGCAATGGTAATATCTGCAAGATCTTCTTCTCTCGTCAAATCAATGATGAGATCATTGGGATACACACGATAATCATCGGGAACATCCTCAAAAATGAGTCGATATTTTCCAAACTTTGCCTTTACACTATAGATTTCCATATCAAGCTCTTTATCTTTTTTACCTTGGCGAATCCTGGTTTTCTTTCCATCTTCCAAGCTGATGAGATAGGCCTTAATAGGTGCCTTATATTCTAAAGGACGTTTAAATTTGAGCACTACCATTCCCAATGTTTCATCTTGATCTGTAACATCAAATTCCAATTCTACTTTGGGATGATCATGATCTATTATCACCGTCTGACTTGCGGGGCTAAGTTGGAATCCATAGGGTAGATTTCTATTGAAGACTTCATATTCTCCATAGGGGAGACAATCCATATTAAAGTATTCTCTGCCAGTCACAGTATTTCTGGCCACAAGATCAACGGGACGGGGGCGAATTCTATTGAAATAGGTGTACCGCACATGGATGGACCCCATATCCTGCGAATACTCGGCAATGTTTTCCACTACATCCTGGGTCCGATTGGATGCCCAATCCTTCACCGTGAGTTTCACCTTATCCACATCCCATTCTCCGGGAATCTGGAATGTACCATCCTTCGACCGAATGGTCTTTCCATCGAAGCTGGCATAATAGACCATAATTCCAGCACCTTCATCGGTGGCATGAATGATAAGACTATCCTTGGTTTTTTCAACAGATTGGATGATGGGTCTTTGGGTATCCACCAGAATCTTGTAGCGCTGGGTTTGGGTGGCAGGTCTATGTCCAAGGATGCTTTCCGATAGATTTGGCGTCAAGTGGACTGCCATAGTATATTCTCCGTCGGGAACAACCGTTCCTCTCCCATAATCGTCATGAATTTTTCCATTCCAACTCCAGAAGGAGTATCCCGTACTGGTCCGACTCCAGTGGAAATTCTTTG
>JAUNVC010000017.1:2894-22353 GCA_030537875.1 Tissierellia bacterium
TTCCAACTCCAGAAGGAGTATCCCGTACTGGTCCGACTCCAGTGGAAATTCTTTGTTCCCCTATAGGTGTCGATGAGATCTGGCTTGGCAATCACCTTTTCTTTTCCGTTCTTTTCTTCTAAAATTTCGATTTCAATTTGGTAATTTCTATACATATTGGCCCGATAGATGGCCGTATCGGAAGCCCGATCTTGGTTGGGTGAAATGGCAATCTTATCCCTATGAATCAAGTCCAAATTTATATTCTTGGGACTAAACTCTTCCTCCGCACCAAGCACACGATAATAATTGAACCCATCGACATCAAAATCTTCCGTATACAGGTGTGTAAAGGCATAGGCATCATCATTGGATTGGGCTGCCAAATGGGGCATTTTGTTTTTTTCTTTCAAGTCATAAATAGATTCTTCTGTCATGGGAAGTCGTTCCCAGTCTCCGAAAAATCCCATAAAGGGAATGGAAAGTTCCGGTTGGTTTTGTTCTTCATCGGCGGGAGTAAAGACTACGAATCCGTCGATATGGCATCCGTTGGGAAAGGTATTCTTGAGTTCCTCTGCCATCTCTTGCAGACTAAATGCCACAGAAATGGTTTTCGAAGACTGGGCTTTCACCGTGACCTTATCACCTATTTCTCCATGATATAAATTCTTGGGACGAAGAGTCAAGATTCCATTTTGATCTACTTCATCGGTTTGTACCGTATAGGATACCCTGTAGGTGAGATCCTTATCTCCAAAGTTCTGAATAGCCACCGGAAAAGAAACATTTTCTTCTATGTTTTTCAAGTTGATCTTTGCAGTTCTCGGTTCAATGGTGGGATCATAGAGATAGGCCTTCGTCAAAAGAGCTCCGTGGATATTTGCCACACCTGCCCCCTGCTGACGAGGAGAAGCATGGGCGCCTGTCACCTTGTCCTTTATGGGAACGGCGGTGGACATCAAAATATTTTTTATCAGATGTTTAAGTTCCGTATGATTGACAGTGGGATCTTCTGTTCCAATGGTTTCTCTAACAATCCCTCGATCCTTCATGAGCTTTTGCTTAAGAAGTACAGCAGCTCCGGCCAAGTGGGGTGAACTCATACTGGTTCCGCTCATCTCTCCATAATGGCTGATTCCATTGACAGAGTTAAAGGTGGAAATAATTTTTCCTCCGGGTCCTGTAATCTCTGGTTTAAATCCATAGTTCGGCGTGGGTCCCCAGCTAGAAAAGGTACTCATTTCTCCCGAGATACCATTATCAAAAAATGATTCTTCCTGTGTGAGTCGAAGGGTTACTTTTTTTCCTTGTTCCAAAAGGGCTCTTATCTTCAACCCATGGCTTTTCCCTGTTGATACCGCCCGCAAAGTGGCCTCTCCCATGCTCATTCGATTGAGTTCGTCGGAGACGTTATTATAAGAGATGAGAAGCTTGGGAGGCTCTTGTCCCTTGGGTGTAGCCCGTAAAGCATTCCCTGCCTTTTCTTCAAAAGAGATGATTCCTCTTTCCACTAGTACCGCCTTGCCACTCACATCTTTCCCTTCAAAATCTTGAGGAAATCCCTGGCCACAGAAAACCACTTCCAAGGGTTCCGTCTCTGTGGTGGAACTACTATTGTCAGAATGACGATAGGGAATCTGGAAACTAGATCCGTCATCAACCTGGACATCCATCTTCTTCGCCTTCACTTTCGTATTTTCCATGGAAGCAACTGAAAGAGATGCCTCAATCAATGAGGGATCGGCAATGACCCCATAATCCATGTTTTCAGCCGGTGGATTTTTAATTTCAAAACCAACGGTCCCATCATTTCCCGCTGAAATGGCTACAATGGTACCCAAACTTGCCAACTTCTCCAACGCTTTTAATATGGATGGGTCAATGTCCTGTTCCGTACCCACGGAGCGTCCAAGGCTCATGTTGACTGCATCGGCACGGAAAGCAAAGGCATAGTCTAGGGCTTTTAAATAATATTCGGAGCGGGTACTACCCAAGTGAGTAAACACATTGATTCCAATAAGTTGCGCCTCCGGTGCCACACCATAGAAGGCCGGTTTTCCCATGGTTGGATTTCCTGGGAAATTTCCAGCGATGGTTCCAGCGACATGCATACCATGAGATGCGATTGTTTCCTCTTTCAGATCATATTTTGCAATGGCAAAACCGACGGGAACTTTGGGATTCCAATAGGCCTGATCTAAAAAATAATCATTGTTGTTTGCCCTTCTGAAGGCCTCTACATCATCTTTTGTGATGGCGGCTGTGGATGGATCTGATAATTGCATGGCCTCATGATTGGGGTCCATTCCCGAATCAATGACTGCAACCACCATGCCCTCTCCTTTCACTCCAAAATCTCTCCAAGCCTCTGTGGCCTTTATGATATCCTTACTGTTTTCCATATGAACTTCTGCCGATGTGGGCAAAAGTTTCTTATATTCTTCTGACAGATATACATCCTCAACATCATTTCTCTCTGCGATTTGCAATCCTTGTTCAAAAGTGGTCTTTACTATAAATGCATTCATGAGATAATACATTCTGGTTTCCATGAGTTCAAACTCAATGCCATCAGATCTCATCTTTCCTATCAATCGATCCTGGATGAGATTGGCGGCTCTTGCTTCTGCTGCAAGAGAATGGACATCCATCCGACCGACCTTTTGTTCAATCTCTCCCTCGGAAAGTTCTTCCACCTGCATCGTCGAAATCAAATCTTCTTCTGTCTTGGGTTCGACAATGAGAATGACTCTATCCTCTCCTGTATACCTGCCTGCCCCACTCTGCAATAGAGCCTGAACTTTTCTATTTTCAGTCGTTCCAATCTGCAGGGGAGTATCCGCTTCATATTGAGAAATCCCATGATTTTCTCGCAACTGGTGCTCCAGGTCTTCTACAGAACCTTCCTCGGTTCTTGCCTTCTTCGAATCTTGGTTTGGATGGAATCCAAAAACCTCCTCATCTCCACCTTGTGCCAGTAGAGACAGGGGCATGTACATGAAGATCATTCCTAAAACCAATAACCATATATATACTTTATTTTTCATACAAACCTCCTTTGATTTTTCAGGTCATTATAACATGGAGGTTTTTTCATTTCAATGATATGGTTTTTAATTTTTTTAATGATATCAACGTTTATATGTATATATATTAAAATATATGAAATGATATGAATATGTAGATATATTGAAAAATGAGACTGCATCCCAATTGGGTGAACCTCTATTTTATTTTTCCTAAGATTAAGACCTCTCCATCTTCCTTTTATTAAAAGAACTGTTCTCAATATCCTTAGTATCTTCTCAAATTTCTCCTTCTTGCAATCATATCGTCATCATATTGTAAGTATAGTTTGTGGCAATTGGTGGTATAATATAGGTAGGAGGTTACTATGAAGAAATATATTGTATGTACCCTATTGATTCTCGTTTTATTGATGTCTGTGATCCACGGTGCCAGCTACAAAGTCACGGGCCATGAACAAAAAATCAATGTGGATGGAAGCGCTGAACAAACCCCCTGTTATATATTTGAACAGGAGAACTACATTAAATTAAGAGATCTGGCCGCTCTGTTGCAACACACATCCGGTAAAATTGGTTTAGACTATTCCGTAGACAAAAAAGAAATTTACATTTTACCCGGTAAAGACTATACCCCCCTTTCCACCGACTTAATGAGCCTAAAAAAAGAGGCTAGTGCGGAACAAAAAAGCACTTGGAACCTCTATATAAACCAAGAGCAAATCAAAGCAAAGGCCCTTCTTGTCGATGGCCACCATTTTTATCGTTTGAGAGATTTGGCAGAAAAGCTACACCTTAAAATCTCATACGACAAGGATCTTCACACCGTTTTTATTGAGACATCCAAAGAAGTTCCCGATCTTCCTGAAGATGAAAAAGAAGTTCGCGAGCTTTCCTTCGAAGTCACATCCATGGAAAACATCTACGACAGTACGGGAGAACGTATAGACTATGAGGTTCGAGATGGGAAACTATACGTCACCTTTGTCCGGTATTTCCCAACGGCAGGCTATTCCATGGAAGTTGAAAAAGTTTTTTTCCAAAAGGGAAATATCAAAATTCTTACAAAGGTCCATGGCCCCGGCTCTAACGTAGTTGCTCAAGTCATTACATTCATTCAAGGTGAACTTGTCATTGACTTACATGATCTCCCCTTCCATGGGACAGTGGAAATTCCTGGGATCAATCCCAAGGTTACAGATCGATAGGTGAGCTATGGATCAACAAAATAAAAACCGACGGATCTCAAACATGAGAAATATCCAATCGTCTACTCCATCCAACGAAGGAGGAACACCGATTCCTTACAAGATCATTCATAAAGAGCGTTCCTATGACGAAGCTGAAAGTATGTATGTGTCACAAGTTGGCGATAGGATTCAGGTATCTTTTACAAAGAAATTTCCCACCGCAGGATATGATCTCTCCATTGCGTCGGTACTACGAGAGGAGAATCAAATTACCATCGTTCCGAAGATTGATGGTCCTGCTTCTAATGAGATGACCCTACAAGTCATCACCTACATGACCGTAACTTTGGAAATTCCAATCGAAAAAGAGTTCCAAGGAAATGTAAAAGTGCGGGGATTTCAAACGGAAAGTTGTAGTATGTAACTATGGTTTAGAGTTTCAATTCTTTGCCATTAAAAAAGCTCTTTTTTAAAAAAGAGCTTTTTTTGATATCTTTATGATTTTGCTCGAGAGAGCAACGGTGGCAATGCATAACATACACCGGCCGCCAATTTCAGCCAATCGAAAAGGCCGCCATTTTTGAAGATGCCAATGATTCCAAAGAGAATGGCCACCCCTCCGATGATGAGTAGTCCTACGCTCTGTGGATTCTTGGTCAAAAATCCATAGATGGCCACTCCAATATAAATGATGGCGATGAGATAAATGATAAACTTGTGAGCACTTCCCAAAGAAGCAATGAGACTATTTCCTCCTGACACCCAGTCCGCTGCCTTAAAGATGGCGAAGTTGATGATCAGTCTTTTGATGGCAAAGAAGAGTCCAATCACTAGAAAGATCACCGCTCCCCCTGTAATCCAATGTTTCTTATTATCCATACAGACCTCCTATTGTTTTCCTGTTGGAAAGGACCTCGAAAGAGGCCCTTTTTTTATTCGTTTTCCAACCTTTGTAACTCTTTTAATATTTCTGTCATGGGTAAATCACCCAAAATTTGCGGCTCTGTCGATTCTTTTACGACTGGCGTTTCCTTGGTATAGAGGATGGGATCTCCTTCCTCTACGGGAACATCCACTGTGAGATAGCGCCGCATTCCTGTACCGGCAGGGATGGTCATACCAATGATGACATTTTCCTTGAGACCAATGAGGTGGTCCTTCTTCCCCTTAATGGCAGCATCGGCCAATACTCTCGTGGTTTCTTGGAAGGATGCAGCTGACAAGAAGGAGTCGGTGGCAAGCGATGCCTTGGTAATTCCAAGGAGAGCTTGTACGCCTTTGGCAGGTACTTTACCCTCTTCTTCACAACGCTTGTTCTCCATTTTATAGTCATAAATTCCGACCATGGTTCCGGGGATAAAGCCCGTGTCTCCAGCCTCTTCGATCCGTATCTTAGAAAGCATTTGTCGGATGATAATTTCTACGTGCTTATCGTTGATGTCAACACCACTCATACGATAGGCCCTTTGGACTTCTTTTACGATATAGGCTTCTACACCAGCCACACCCTTGATTTTAAATAAATCATGGGGGTTTACAGAACCTTCTGTTAGCGGCTGAGCTGCTTCGACCATATCACCATCTTTAACCTTGATTCTCGAGCCAAAGACCACGGGATAAACTTTTGATTCTTCTTTATTTTCAACCAAAATTTCCCTTTTCTTATCCGATTCCACAATGGTTACTTTTCCATCAATTTCAGAAATAATGGCAAGGCCCTTGGGTTTTCTAGCCTCAAACAATTCTTCCACCCGTGGAAGACCTTGGGTGATGTCGTCGGCCTTGGCCACACCTCCCGTATGGAAGGTACGCATGGTGAGCTGTGTACCAGGTTCTCCTATGGATTGAGCCGCAATAATTCCCACCGCTTCTCCAATTTCAACCACATTGTTGTTGGCCAAGTTTTTACCGTAACACTTACGGCAAACACCGTGTTTGGCGTCGCATTGAAGCACGGAACGCACTTTGACTTTCTCCATTCCCATATCTTGAATTCTCTGTGCTTTCTTTTCATCAATGAGTTCATCTTTGGAACAAATCAATTCTCCCGTTTCAGGATGAACGATGTCTTCAAAAGGAAATCTTCCTTCCAGTCGATCCTTTAATTCCTCAATGATTTCATTTCCATCACGGAAAGCCGCAATCTCCAGATATCGATCGCTTCCACAATCTTCTTCCCGTACGATCACATCCTGCGCCACATCCACCAGCCTTCTGGTCAAATACCCAGAGTCAGCAGTTTTTAGCGCCGTGTCTGATAATCCTTTCCGGCTTCCGTGGGAGGATAAGAAGAACTCCAACACGGACAAACCTTCACGGAAGTTGGACTTGATAGGAATCTCTACAATTTTTCCTGTGGAGGAAGCCATCAGTCCACGCATCCCTCCGAGCTGACGAATCTGGTTCTTAGAACCACGGGCTCCGGAAGTGGCCATGATATAGATGTTGTTGGTTACATCCAAACTGCCCATCAAAGCATCCGTAACTTCATCTGTTGTGTCATTCCATATATCCACCACGTGCTCGTATCTTTCATCTTCACTGATGAGTCCGCGACGGAAACTCTTTTCGTATTGATCAACTTCCTTTTGGGCTCTTTCCAGCATTTCCTGTTTGGAATCGGGTACAATAACGTCTCCCATGGAGATGGAGATGGCCCCTTTGGTGGAGTAGTGATAACCCATGGACTTAATCGAGTCTAAAATTTCGGCTGTAATGTTGTTGCCGTGTTTTGCATAACAGGCCTCGATAATTTTTCCTAGGGTTTTCTTATCGACGGTTTTATCAATTTCCAATCCGTGGGGATCTTTGGTACGATCTACAAAACCCAAATCTTGTGGGATTTTCTTGTTGAAGATGAACCGTCCCACGGTGGATTCCACCCGTTTCATGGTGCCATCGGCACCCTTCATGCGAACTTGCACACGGGCTTGCAATCCCAGTGCACCCACTTGGTGTGCAACCATCATCTCGTCATAATCCTTAAAGACCTTGCCCTCTCCCTTTTGGTTTTCACGTTCCATGGTCAGATAATAGCATCCAAGAACCATGTCCTGCGAAGGAACCGTGATGGGTTTTCCATCTTTGGGAGCCAAAATATTGTTGGTGGAAAGCATGAGAAGCCGGGCTTCCGCTTGTGCTTCCACAGACAGAGGTACGTGGACCGCCATCTGGTCTCCATCAAAGTCAGCGTTATAGGGCGTACAGACAAGGGGATGGAGTTTGATAGCCTTCCCCTCTACGAGGATTGGCTCAAAGGCCTGAATC
This sequence comes from Tissierellia bacterium, assembly GCA_030537875.1. Taxonomy (GTDB): domain Bacteria; phylum Bacillota; class Clostridia; order Tissierellales; family Peptoniphilaceae; genus Ezakiella. Next base: position 10,357 of record JAUNVC010000017.1, read on the forward strand.
CCCAATCTGTGAAGAGTTGGCGCACGGTTCAGTAGCACGGGATGGTCCTTAATAACCACTTCCAACTCATCCCATACAGCCGGATCCATCCGTTCAATCATTCGTTTGGCATTTTTAATATTGTGGGCCTTCTTGCTCTTCACCAACTCGTGCATGACGAAGGGTTTGAAAAGCTCCAAAGCCATGTTTTTCGGCAAACCACATTGATAGAATTTCAGTTCCGGTCCTACAACGATAACGGAACGTCCCGAATAGTCGACCCTCTTACCCAAGAGGTTTTGACGGAAACGACCTTGCTTTCCTTTGAGCATATCATTTAAGCTCTTTAAAGCACGGTTTCCAGGTCCCGTTACCGGACGGCCACGGCGACCATTGTCAATCAAAGCATCCACCGCTTCTTGGAGCATCCGTTTTTCGTTTCTCACAATGATGTCGGGAGCTCCCAATTCTAACAATCTTTTCAATCGGTTGTTTCTATTGATGACCCGACGGTAGAGATCATTCAAATCTGACGTGGCAAACCGGCCACCATCAAGCTCCACCATGGGGCGTAGATCCGGTGGAATCACCGGAATACAATCCAGAATCATCCATTCCGGCTTGTTTTCGCTCAGACGGAAGGCTTCCACGACTTCCAAACGGCGAATGAGGCGTACCCTCTTCTGCCCTGAAGACTCTTCAATCTCCGCCTTTAATTCGGCGGCAATGGCCTCAGGATCTACTTCCATAAGAAGCTCCTTGATGGCCTCTGCACCCATTCCAGCACGAAATTGTCCTGGATATTCATCACATAATTCAGCATATTCCATCTCGGTAAGTAAATCTTTCTTAGAAAGATTGGTTTCACCGGGATCCAAAACCACATAATTGGCAAAGTATAAAACTTTCTCCAAGGCGCGGGGACTCATGTCTAAAATGAGACCCATGCGAGAAGGAATCCCCTTAAAATACCATATATGGGAACAGGGACTTGCCAACTCAATATGACCCAGTCTTTCACGACGGACTTTCGATTTTGTTACCTCGACGCCGCATCGATCACAGACCACACCCTTGTATCGAATTCTCTTATACTTTCCACAATGACATTCCCAGTCCTTGGTCGGACCAAAAATTCTTTCGCAAAAGAGGCCTTCCTTCTCAGGTTTCAGGGTTCGATAGTTGATGGTTTCCGGTTTTTTAACCTCACCGTAAGACCAGGAACGTATTTTTTCCGGAGATGCTAATCCTATTTTTATGGATTCAAAATTTTCCGTTTCGAACATATTGCCCTCCTCTACTCATCTTCTTCTTCAAAAAAGTCCAGATCCAAGTCTCCATCCAAATCGTCATCTTCTAGAGCTTCCTTTTCACGCATTTCTTCCAAGCTAAACTCCTCTCCCTCTTCTCCAGTACCTGTCATAGAGTGATCGATGGTTCGGGTCTTTCTGTCATCCTCATTGAGCTCTCCGGTGATGACCTTGAGATCCTCCGGATCATCATCCAAATCTTCCTTGAGAAGAATCTCGTTGTCCCTTTCATCCAATACCTTCACATCCAGTGCCAAGGATTGCAATTCTTTGATAAGAACTTTAAAACTCTCAGGAATCCCTGGATTGGGAATGTTTTCTCCCTTCACGATGGACTCATATGTTTTGACACGTCCCACAATATCATCCGACTTCACAGTGAGCATCTCTTGCAGAACATGGCTGGCACCATATCCTTCCAATGCCCACACTTCCATCTCTCCGAAACGCTGTCCCCCAAACTGGGCCTTACCACCCAAAGGCTGCTGCGTAACAAGAGAATAGGGGCCTGTTGAACGGGCGTGAATTTTCTCATCCACCATATGGTGGAGTTTTAACATATACATGTATCCCACGGTGACTGGATTGTCAAATTCTTCTCCGGTACGACCATCTCTCAAACGAATCATACCCGAACGGGGATACCCGGCCTTATCCAAGGCCTCCATAATATCTTCTTCGTTGGCTCCATCAAATACGGGGGTGGCAATGTGAACACCTAGTTTCTTTGCAGCCAATCCCAAGTGGACTTCCAACACCTGCCCCAAGTTCATCCGTGATGGAACCCCTTGGGGGTTTAAAACAATTTGAAGAGGTGTTCCATCGGGAAGATAGGGCATATCTTCTTCTGGTAAAATCCGCGAAATAACCCCCTTGTTTCCGTGACGACCACACATTTTATCTCCAACGGAAATTTTTCTCTTGGTGGCAACAAAGACACGAACGGTGCGATTGACTCCTGGTGGCATCTCGTCCCCCACTTCTCTGGTATAATGTTTTACATCGACAACGATGCCTGTTTCACCATGGGGAACTTTTAGAGATGTATCTCTCACCTCTCTCGCCTTTTCGCCAAAAATTGCACGGAGAAGACGCTCTTCCGGTGCCAGTTCTGTTTCTCCCTTGGGCGTTACCTTTCCAACCAAAATATCTCCAGAGGTAACCTCTGCCCCGATACGAATGATCCCCTCTTCATCCAAGTCTTTCAACATATCTTCTCCAACATTGGGAATATCACGGGTAATTTCTTCTGGTCCGAGCTTGGTATCTCTTGCGTCAATTTCATATTCTTCAATATGAATACTGGTCAAAACATCGTCTACCACCAATTTTTCATTGATTAAGATGGCGTCTTCGTAGTTATATCCTTCCCATGTCATAAAGGCAATGAGAATATTTTTTCCAATGGCCATCTCTCCCAGTTCTGTGGAAGGACCATCGGCAATGACCTGTCCCTTGGTTATTTTTTCTCCAAGTTTTACAATGGGGCGCTGATTGATGGTCGTTCCCGAGTTGCTACGCAAAAACTTAGATAATGTATATTTGTCTTTTTTCCGTTTGTCCGTTTTAATGACGATTTCTTCTGCATCAACCTTGTCCACCACGCCATCATTTTCGGCCAACACAACAACACCCGAATCAATGGCTGCTTTGTATTCAATGCCGGTACCAATAATGGGCGCTTCTGTGGTAATCAGGGGGACTGCCTGCCGTTGCATGTTGGCTCCCATGAGAGCACGGTTGGCGTCATCATTCTCCAAAAAAGGAATCATGGCCGTGCCAACGGCAACGATTTGACGGGGACTAACGTCCATAAAGTCAATGTCTTCTCGACGGAAAATATCAATGGCGCCTTTAATACCTCGGGCAACAACCCGCTCATTAACAAACGTATTGTTCTCGTCCAGAGCCTCATTGGATTGGGCAATGATCATTTCATCTTCCACATCGGCCGGCAAATAATAAATTTCGTCGGTGACGATACCCTCGGGCTTTTGAACCTTTCTATAGGGCGCTTCCACAAATCCATATTCATTGATACGGGCAAAGGTGGTAAGCGAAGTCATAAGTCCGATATTTGGACCTTCTGGCGTTTCAATGGGACACATTCTTCCATAGTGGGAGTTGTGAACGTCCCGTACTTCAAATCCTGCCCGATCCCTTGAAAGACCTCCCGGTCCCAAAGCGGACATTTTTCTCTTGTGGGTGAGTTCACTCAATGGGTTGGTTTGGTCCATGAACTGGGACAACTGAGAAGAACCAAAGAATTCCTTAATCGCGGCCACAACGGGGCGAATATTGATCAAAGCTTGCGGTGTCGCATAATCCATATCTTGAATGGTCATTCTCTCACGAACCACTCTTTCCATACGGCTCAAACCAATACGGAACTGATTCTGTAAAAGCTCTCCAACGCAACGTATCCGACGATTTCCCAAATGGTCAATGTCGTCCACATTTCCCACACCTTCAAAGAGGAGCATCTCATAGTTGACAGCAGAAACCACATCGCTCACAAGAATATGTTTTGGGTAGAGTTTCCGTATATTCTGACGTACCGCTTCCTCTAAATTTTCTTCTTCAATAATTTCCATCATGGCAGGATAATAGACCTTTTCACGGATACCAAAAGCTTCCAAGTCAATCTTGTCCTTGAACACTTCCACATCCACGAAATGGTTTCCCACCATCTTTAATTCTTTATTATCTTGTAAAATAAATACCTGATTCATACCGGTATCTTCAATGGCTTTGGCTTTTTCGGTCGTCAGTCGTTCACCGGCTTCGGCAATGACTTCACCGGTCATGGGATCAGCCACGTCCCGGGAAAGTACACAACCTTTCAAACGAGTTCTTAGTCCTAATTTTTTGTTGAATGTATATCTTCCAACTTTGGCCAAGTCATACCGCTTATAATCAAAAAACATATTATAAAGAAGACTTTCAGCTGACTCCTCCGTAGCAGGTTCCCCCGGACGAAGTCTTTTGTAAATCTCCAAGACAGCTTCTCCCTTATTATGGGAAGCATCTTTTTCCATGGTCTTACGAAGAACTTCAAAATCACCAACGGCTTCAATAATATCTTCGTCGGTTTCAATTTCAAAGGCACGAAGCAAGGTGGTAAGGGGTAATTTTCTTGTTCTGTCCACCCGAACACTTACCGTACCTTGGGTATCGGTCTCGAATTCCAACCAAGCACCTCGGTTGGGAATCAATTGAGAGGAAACCTGTAAGTTTCCGTTTTTGTCGTATTGACTAGAATAATACGCTCCGGGACTTCGGACCAACTGGCTGACCACAACCCTTTCTGCACCGTTTATAATAAATGTACCGGTCTTGGTCATCACGGGTAAATCACCCATGTATACCTCTTGTTCCTTAATTTCTCCCGTTTCTTTGTTGATAAGCCGCACTTTTACACGCAAACCAGCGGAGTAGTTCGCATCTCGCAACCTAGCCTCCGCTTCCGTATACTTCATCTTATCATCTAATTTGTAGTCTAAAAATTCCAAAATCAAAGAACCGGCATAGTCTTCAATGGGACTCACATCATTGAAAACTTCCCGAATACCCTCTCGAATAAACCAATCATAGGAGTCCGTTTGGACCTCCAAAAGATTGGGCAAATCGAGGGCTTCTTTAATTCTGGAATAGCTCATCCTCTCTCGTTTTCCAAATTGTACAGGATGTACCATCTAATACCTTCACCCCTCAAAAAAATTACATCCAAAAGACGAATTGCTTTTGGATTTCTTTAAAATGCTTCTTGGGACCTCCTAAAAAAAGTAATATTTACCCAGTTTTCTAACTATCATCTACTCATTTTATAACATATCGCAAATAAATACAAGGCTTTTTCGTAGAAAATCCCTAAAATATGTAATTATGAACAAAATTTAATATTCTTCTCCCCTGTGAATTAAAAAAGGATTCCGAAGAATCCTTTTTCTATCCTAATTTTCTAGGATGCAATCCACCATCTACATGGAGGATTGAACCTGTGATGAAAGAGGCATCCTCACTGCAAAGAAAAGCAACCGCTTTTGCCACATCTTCCGGCTCTCCCATTCTTCCCACGGGAGTTGCTTGTTCCAGGACTTTCATTTTCTCTGGATATTTTTCCATGGCTTCCTTGGCCATGGGTGTGAGAATGATACCGGGACTTACTGCCACGATACGTAAACCTTTCTCTCCAAAGGCATCGGCCTTTTCTTTGACCAATTCAACATTGATTCTCTTTGCCAATGCATATCCCGTATTGGGATCGTTGGTTGTTTTCAAAAAAATTTCTTTCCCCTTCTCTCCCCCTTGGAGATAGGTCCCTCTTTCCTCAGGTTTGAGTTCGATGATTTTATGCATCATGGATGCTATAAGGACCAATACACCCCCAGAAGCAAGGTGTTCATAGGCTCCTTCTGTGACCAATCTTGCACCCTCCACATCTACATCATAAACTATCTCTAGCGGGGCACCAGCTCCACTGACACCGGCGCTATTGACCACATAGAAAATATCTCCCTTGGACTTCCCGTGGGCATACATCCCTTGGACAGAATCTTTGTTTGAAATATCTGTCACCACATAGGATGCCTCATATCCATCGCTTTTTAGCTTTGCCACTGCATCTTTTAAACCATCTTCCTTCCGTCCTGCCAGGACCACATGACAGTCCCTATATTGTTTGGCACATTGGAACCCTATTCCACCGGCTCCTCCTGTAATAATGGCAACTTTCTTCATTATTCCTCCTTTCCATGTTTGGGTTTCACTTATGTAAAAGGAGCATATGCTATGCTCCTCCTTAATCCTATAGTTTGCCTACCAAGTCGATGCCAGGTGTGAGCGTATCATCACCGGGAGTCCATTTTGCTGGACATACCTTATCTCCGTGGCCATATACAAATTGACATGCATGGAGCTTTCTCAAAAGACTCTTTGCATCACGACCAACACCCATGGTATGAATTTCATAGGCCATGACTTCCAAGTCAGGATTGATGATAAAGGTTCCTCTGAGTGCCTGTCCTTCTTCGGGGACATATACGCCGAACATATCACTCAACTGACGAGTTCTGTCGCTGAGCATGGTATATTCTACCTTGGCGATGGCAGGGCTTTTATCTTTCCATGCCTTATGAACAAACTCCGAGTCTGTGGAAATTGAATAGATTTCACAATCTAAGTCTTGGAATTCTTTGTAGTGATCTGCCAGATCCTCTAATTCCGTCGGTCAGACAAAGGTAAAGTCACCGGGATAGAAGAAAAATACACTCCATTTCCCTCTCAAATCTTCCTTTTCCACCTCTTTAAATTTTCCATCCTTGAATGCGGTCACCTTAAAGTCACCCAATTCTTGGCCAATCATATTTTCAATGAATAAATCTGTTAACATGTTTTCCTCCTTTAATTTTTGTCCATACTATATATACCCAGATCCTATGAAATCAAACTTTGTAAAATTAAAATATTGGGTATAATACATATGAGGTGAAGTATGAATACTTTTTTTGAATTAATGAAAACCTATGAAGAGGGTGAAATTCTCATCAACGTTCTCAAAACCCTCGCCGTGGTATTGGTGATTTTTGCCATCAATAAGGTTGTCAGTTATGGTACGAAAAAATGGATGAATAACCAAAAAGCTGCTGGTATCATCAATCGAAGTACCACCTATATCCTTTTTGTCATTGGACTCATATCGGTGAGCCGAACATGGTTTGACCGAACCAGAAGTACCACCGTCATTTTTGGACTCACCATTGCTCTTATCATCTTTGCATCCAAAGACCTCATCAAAAACATCTCCGCTTGGTTCTATATCATGGGAAGGGATATGTTTGAAATTGGGGATCGACTCCAAATTGGCGATCTCATTGGAGATGTGGTAGACATTGGCCTCTTACATACCTACATGGCTGAGGTCAAAGGAGATCTCTTGGACAAATTGGATAACACAGGTCGATATGTCTCCGTACCCAATAGCTACATCTTTGATCAGCCCTTCTTCAACTTCCGCCATGATTTTGTCTTTGTTTGGACGGAGGTAAACCTCCTCATTCCCTTTGACGCCGACTACACCAAAGCCTTGGAAGTGGCTGGAAAAATGTCCTATGAATTGTACGAAACTCTATTGGACAAATATGATAAGGAGGAATTGGCAGATTTTGAGCGTATCTCAAAAACCTTCAAACAGGATTTAAAACCCGCCATTCGTGCCGACATCAAACCCCAAGGCATTGCCATCTACGTGACCTTCTTTTGCCGCTACAATGAAATCGTATCCATCAAGAGCTACTATCACTTTAACCTATGGAATGAATTGAAACATCACAACATTCCGGTCATCTTCCCCAAAGCCATTGTGGTGGAAGACACCCCCTTTGATTAGCCAATAAAAAAGCACCCTGGAGTGGAAACCTTCCCCTCTATGGTGCTTTTTTTATACTATCTAATTGGCAGACGCGTAATGCCGAAGACCCCGTTCCCACATAAACTTACTCAAAATACCCAAGAGAATGTTTGCTATAAGTAAAACAATGAGATAGGTACCATGAAACTCCCCGCGAAGGAGCAAAGTTGGCGCGTTGATAGAAAGGAGTATGGGGAGAATATACATGAAGATGATTCGTACAAATCCCGGATAAATCTTGTGGGGGCGTATGGAAAAATCTGTCAAATACTCGGGCACCGCCATTAACTTCTCGCTTCTCTCCGTCCAAAAGGATATGGTGATAACAATCTGATTTAGGACAAATATCATATGTGTGCCGAGAAGAATGAGAGCAACAAAGCCCAGAATGGTTAGAAAAGAAAGCTCCACATCTCTTAATATATAGGCCTGATATATACAAGCAATGACTAGGTTGATGAGACTGGAATACTCGATCCTGTATAGGATATGGAAAAAATAGGAACTCACCGGCCGTACAAATGTGTAATCCATATCTCCTTCTAAAATCTTATCCACCAGCGATTCTTGGGATGCAATAAATAAAGTGCTATGAAGATGGATCATAATCGTAGAAGAAGCAACTAGGATTAAATAGTCCAGCTTATTCCATCCAAGGAGACTATCTGTCACCGAGAAATAGATATGGCCCGCAATGATTTCCGTGGCAAAAAAGAGGATTCCAAAAAAGGTAATCAGAAAGGCCGTGAGCCTATAACTCAATAGTTCTTGAAAACTGTGAGATAATAATTTTTTATAGAGTTTAAAATTCATTATGCACCCATCCCTTCGTATCTCTTTAAGCCCCTCTTAAAAGTGAATCTATAAAGTACATAAAACAGAAGGAGCCATAGAAATGAAACCAGCATCAACTCTTTTACTGAGCTGAAATCAAGTTTTTCCTGTACCGCCAGTGTAAAATGATATCCTACCATGGAAAAGGGATTATACTTCATCCATTGGTATACCCCACTAGGGAGAATGTTTAAGGGGAAATAAACCCCACTAAACAGAAAATAAATGGAATTCATGAGACTGGAAAAGGGCCACATCTGCACCACGTAGAATCCCAAATTGGAAATGCACTGCATGAACAGAAAGAACATCAAAAAATTGATACTTCCAAATAGGATGATGGCGAGATTGTAGTAGATGTTGGAGTTTTTAAATAAGAATACCAATAACACTCCCATGTATGGAATGACATAGATAAGCCTTTGACCAATGTAGGCACTTAGGTTATAGCCAAGGATGGAATAGGGCTTTAGCAACATATTGGTAAGCTTTCCCGTGCGCACAAGTGAACCCATCCGCACCACTTCACTGGTGGAAAAAAACATCATACTCAAATTGGTGAGCACAATGTACAGGATAATATCCGGTCTTGTAAAGCCAGCAATTTCTTGTTCTCCTGTGCTTTTAAAAATGGCAAGCCACACAAATAAGCTCAAGAACAATGAAATGGCTTGATTTAAAATTCCTGTGATAAAATTCAGCTTATAGCTGAGCTCCGAATAAAAATTCGATAGCATGACGGCAATGTACTTCATGGCTACCCTTCATATATCTCAAATATGACATCAGCAAAGCTCTTCTTATTCCTTTGCACCGACTCGATTTTGTGGATCGACACCTGCTCTTTAAACCGTTCATAGGTTTCTTCTGTAAATTGAAAACTACCATCCTCTAGAGGCAATCCACCCCATCCAAGAAGTTCCTCTTGGGGAAGAGCCTCCCTCAGTTTCACAACGATGAACTCTTTTTCATGGCTATACTTTTCTATGAGCTTTCCAATGGTCGTATCCTCCTTCTTCTCCCCCTTGATGATAATCAGGACACGGTCGCAAAGAGCTTCGATATCCTTGACATAGTGGGATGTAAGAAGAATGGTCGTCTTATACTTTTCGTTTTGCTTTTTTAAAAATTTATGGATATTGATCTGGCTCGTAAGGTCAAGGCCAATGGTGGGCTCATCGAGGAAAAGCACCTTGGGGTTATGAAGCAAACTTGCAATGATTTCAAACTTGATTCTCTCCCCGAGAGATAATTTTCTAACCGGCGTTTTCAGCTTGTGATTGAGTTGTAGCACATCCAACATTTCACTGAGCCGTTCTTTATAGATCCGATCCTCCACTTCATAGATAATTTTTAACATATCGAGGGTCTCAATGGCCGGTAAATCCCAGATAAGCTGTGATTTCTGACCAATGACAACACCAATATCCTTCAAAAATGCCTTTTCTTTTTTAAAGGGGGTAAAGCCATTGACCCGAATCGTACCGGAATGGGGCTCGAGGATACCGATTAAGGTTTTGATAAAGGTCGTCTTCCCTGCCCCATTGGGACCAATCAAACCTATGATTTCCCCTTCATCAATGGTCAAATCAAAGTTCTTTAGAACGTGAATCATCTCATGCTTTCTACGGAAAAAATCCTCAATACTCCCCAAAAGACCGCTCTCTTTGGTAAAAGTCTTATAATAATATTCTAAATTTCTAACCTCAATCATCGCTTACTCCTTATGATAACAACGGCATCACTGGAATACCTTTATCGTCTATGAAATGCTTGGGTAATCCTACCATCTATTGCAATTAAACAGCCCTCTGTTCAATTATAGCATCTATTTTTTTTTGCAACAAAAACAATTCGAAAGTTTCCATTGACTTTTATAAGAAAAAACACGGGGGTAACATACTTGAATGATCACCCGTGTTTAGCAACCTATTTCCCTAAAATCGATCCCAAAATCCCCCGCAAAATTTGACGACCGACGCCACGTCCAACGGTGCCCACCGCCGAGTTTTTCATCCGCTCCAACTCCTTTTCCACAAAGGAGCGATTGCGACGTTTCTCTCTTTCGATGCGAGCCGCTTCCCGTTCTGCTTCTCTCTTTTCCTTGACTTCCCGTTTCCGCTCTTCTTCCAATTGCTCCAAGTATTTATTGGCAATCAGCTTCTCCATCAGCACTTCATATGCCGACTCCCGATCAACGGGATCCTTATACTTCCCATAGAGAGGGGAAGATTGGACCGTGGCAAGAATCCGTTCACGCTCCACCGTACCGAATTTACTATGGGGCGGAGCAATGAGGGTGTGTTCCGTGATGGTGGGTTTTCCTTCCTCATCCAAGACAGAAACCAATGCCTCTCCGCTTCCCATATTGGTCAACATCTCCGCCGTATCAAAGCGAGGATTTTCTCGGAAGTTGGAAGCTGTTTCTTTGATAATCTTCCGATCTTTTGGAGTGAAGGCTCGAAGGCTATGCTGAATCTTATTCCCCAATTGTCCCAAAATAGTATCTGGTATGTCTGCAGGTGATTGGGTTACGAAGAAAATCGATACCCCCTTGGACCGAATCAAACGAAGCACCTGTTCCAATTTTTCCGTCAGAGGTTTAGATCCTGTAGAAAAGAGAAGATGAGCCTCATCAAAGAAAAACATGAATTTGGGTTTTTTCACATCCCCCACCTCGGGCAAACGTTCATAGAGTTCACTCAAAAGCCAGAGCATGAACGTGGCATAGAGCTTGGGTTTTTGATAGAGGACCCGAGCATCTAAAATATTGATATATCCACGACCATTGCCATCCACGCGAAAAAAATCCTCCATATTGACGGCCGGCTCACCAAAAAACTCTCCAGCACCTTGATTTTCCAACACCAAAAGTGCCCTTTGAATGGCCCCCACCGAAGCCGGAGAAATATTTCCATACCGAAACTTGAGCTCCTTGGCATTCTCCCCAATATAGTGGAGCATGGCCTTTAAATCCTTCAAATCCAATAAAAGATATCCCTTCTCATCGGCCACTGAAAAAGCGATGTTTAAAATCCCTGACTGAACCTCATTGAGTTCCAACAGATTGCTAAGTAAAATGGGTCCCATATCCGAAATGGTTGTTCGCACCGGATTCCCCTCCGTACCAAAGACATCCCAGCACTCCACAGGGTAATCACGGAAAGAAAATTCCTCCAACCCCAATCTTTGGAGTCGTTCCTCCAATTTCTCATTCATGGAGCCGGCTTCCAAGAAGGTGTACATATCCCCCTTCACATCGGGAAGAAAGACGGGAATCCCCTGTTCACTAGCCTGCTCTGCAATAACCTTTAACGTGGTGCTCTTCCCCGTACCCGTAGCTCCTGCAATGAGCCCATGACGATTTAACTTTTCATTTCGAAGGAACACATCCTGCTCCCCTTTACCAATATAAATTGTATTCATATGATTCATAGTCCTCCATCCGCTCCTTCTTTCTAATTT
>JAUNVC010000018.1:0-6974 GCA_030537875.1 Tissierellia bacterium
CTATTGATAGAAACAAGCATTCTGTCTCATTCCATCAAAAAGACGGTGGAGGACGGTCCCTATTGGACCCCATTGGAAATCGTCCTCTATGCCCTCGTTTGGATAATAGCCCTGTTGAATTTTCATTTTGTCGTTTAGAGGTGATCTGTATGAAACAAAACACACCAGTAAATCCCTATTTACCCGAATCAAAAGCACCATTGATTTTCCAATGGGTTCTCTTTGCCATTACCTATTTTGTCATTTTGGCTCCACGCATTCTATCCTTTGACAAAATTATAATCCTCACCAAACCAATTTTACTCCTTGAAATTACCCTAGGACTCTTGGCTCTCACCCCCAAATTTGCAGATAAATTGTTCCAATATCGGACAGAACACTCCCTTTGGATTGGTGTCGTAGACGGTTTCCTTATCTATGCTATGATGAGTAATACCATCCTACCGGCCTTTATATCATAATTTCCTACAAAAACGGAGGCAATGCCTCCATTTTTTATGCATTTTTATCCAATCGCAACAGATACCATCCACTCAATAGAACGGAAATCACTCCATAGATGATAAAGGTAATCCGTACATCGATCAATTTGAGCAAGGCCCCTCCTGCCAAAGCTCCAATGGGCATGGCAAGGCAAATGGCCGTTTCAATGGCTGTGTTGATTCGCCCCACCATGTTTTTGGGCATGAGCTTTTGGAAGGCGGTTTCATAGTTGATATTGATGATGGTAGAACAAAAACCACTGATGCCATAGAGGGCATAGATGAGATACAAATTGGGCACATAGGCCATCAAGAAGTAAACCATTCCATCCAATATTCCATAGAGGACGAGGGATTGCTTCAAGGTCAATTCAAATTTTTGCAAGAAGAGCGCCCCCAGCACCGCTCCACCGCCAGAGATTCCCATAAGAAATCCATAGACCTTGGAAGGCTCCATAAATTCATTGGAAAAGATGGGCATGGATACATTGAGAATGGATACAAAAAAGTTCACGATGAGAAGGGGAATCAAGTAGACCAAGTATTTTTGATGGAATAATTCCTTGAGTCCACCCTTGAGATCCTTCTTATAGGTCCTATAATTAAATTCTTCTTTTTCATAGCCGGCATTGAATTTCTTGAAAGAAATTTTTCGAATGACAAAAATGGCTATGAGAAATAGGAGTACGTCAAATCCGAGAAGCTCCTTTAATCCAAAATATACAATGGAAATTCCGGCGATGGCGTTGAAAATGAGATCCGCCGTTTGGTCGGTCAATTCCAAGAGGGAGTTGGCCTTGGTCAGGTATTCATCTTCCACCAGTAGAGGTACGAGGGTCTCTTGAATATTATAAGAAATGCTAGAGCTTAGAGCCGCGATGAATACGAGGGGAATATATTCCCGGGTGAGTCCAAACACTCCCAAGAGTACAATGGACAATAGGGCAATGGCCATTTGAATGAGCGCCACCATGGTGAGACTCTGCTTTGTCTCCAGACGGTCAATGATGGGCCCGAAGAACATGGAGCACACATCGGCCAATGAATAGAAAAACATAATGGTTCCCACATAAAGGGGGGACATATCGGTGAAATGCCATAGCACCACCATAAAAAAGAAGCTATCGGCAAGATTCAAAATGAGTCTTGAGGATAAAATAAATGAAAACATTTTCTTGTTAGACATTTCGATCTCCTGAAAGTTATTGGGGAAAGTTCCGTTGCCCATGGCAATTCCCCTTGTAGGCTTCCTGGAGTCCGTACCCCTCTCCATGAAACCCACTCTATTATATATGGTTTATTCAAATAAATCAATATATAATTTCGCAAAAAAAAACACAAAACCTTCCTCCATAGAAACATTCTACTTTGGAAGGCTTTCCTTCTTACAAAAGATGGATGGGATCTCCATCTAAAAAAGCCTCAATATTTTCCGCCGTCCCGTCGATGATATTTTGTCTAGCCCTTTCATTGCTCCATGCAATATGGGGTGTTAGGAGAAAGGAATCCATCTGCAACAAGGGATGATCTCGAGGGATCGGCTCTTTTTCCGACACATCCGAAGCCACACAATATATCTTTCCGCTTCGCAATCCATCGAGCACTGCATCTTCATCTACCAGCTTTCCCCGGGCTGTATTGATGAGGATGACACCCTCTTTCATCAAGGCAATGGTCTCAGCACAAATCATATGTTCGTTTTCTTCGGTGAGATTGCAGTGAAGGGAAAGAATATCCGCATTTCTAAAGACATATTCTTGCTCCAACGTATCTCGACCGGCAGTGAGAATCTTCATTCCAAAGGCCTTCGCCATGTTTCCCACGGCCTTTCCAATTCGGCCATAGCCAATGATGCCCAACGTCTTATTCTCTAACAAAATCTGAGGAGCTTGCCAATTAAATCGTTGGTCACCATTGCCCCAACGGCCCTCTTTCACAAAGGCCATATTCTTATCTAGTCTGTGACAGGCCTCCAAAATAAGAGCCATAGTAAACTGGGCCACACTGGACGTGCCATAGGTGGGGATGTTGGACACTTGAATCCCCCGTTCTTTGCAATACTCCAAATCTACATGATTGTATCCCGTACACATCATGACAATATACTTTAAATGCTTGGCCTTGGATAAAAGCTCACGGTCAAAACGGACATGATTGCCACATATAATATCGGCATCCACCACCCATTCCATCTGCGTGTCACGAGTATCCTCTTCCAATATTTGAACGCCGGGAATGGAGGCCAAAGCTCCCCAATCTAAACGCTTTTCTGGATCCAAGACTTCCTTGGAAAAAATTACAATGTTCATAGTATCACCTTCTCTATGTACTTACCCAAATGAAGGAGAAACTATCGGGGATTTAAAAAAGTCGCATCTACTGCGACTTTTTTTATTGAATTTCATACACCACATCTGCCCGATCGCGAATGTCCTGATCATGGGTGGCAATGAGAATCGTTTTATTTTCATAGGTACGAATATTCTGAATGGCTTCAAAGATCAATCGCCGATTTCTTTCGTCAAGAGATGCTGTGGGTTCATCCAATAGGAGAATATTTGCTTCATAGCCAAAAAAGACAGCCAAGGCAAGTCTCCGATATTCTCCACCGGAAAACCGACTTTCTCCTTGGGAGATATCCATATCTAGGCCCTCTTTTGAAAAAGCATCTTCCATATTGACCAGTCGCAAGTACCTCCACATATCCTCCTCTTTCAGCCGAGGGTTCACCAACAAAAAGTTTTCTCGCAATGTTCCGTCAAAAAGATGAGGACTTTGGGGGAAATATGCCCAGGCTCTTCCTCTAAGCCAATCCTCTGCCGACTTTTTCTTTTCCCGAATCATAAGTCCACCATCACTATGCAAAAAGCCATACATGAGTTTTAGTAGTGTGCTTTTTCCCTTACCACTTTCACCCCAAAGAACCGTGGTCTTTTCCCGTGGAAAGTCAAAGTGAAGGTCTTTTAGGATGGGTCTATCATCATATCCAAAGGACATCCCTTGTAGGGAAATAGTATCCTCCCCATCTTCTGTGGGAGATTCCATCTGCTCTGCCAAGGCGAGAAAAGTATCCATCTGGTCAAAACCCACCTTTGCCATTCCAATACTCTGTCCGAGATTTACCAGTTCCATCACGGGTTGGATAAGGTAATTTGTGAAATTCCCAAAGATGAGCAGCACTCCCAGGGTGGGGTATCCATAGCGAATGAGCCAAGTCCCTCCGATTCCATAGAGAATGGCTTGGTAGGGAACCATAATCAGAGCCCAGCCGGCCTTATAACTAATGGACTGAAAGACGTCAATGGCGATGGAGCTATTCTGATAGCCATGGACTTTTTGTTGAAATCGGTCTTCCATCTTAGAAAAAAGATTATACACCCAAATATGATCCAAACAGCGATGGGTTTCACCAATCTGTTGAATCACTTGACGACGCTTCTCCTGTCGGTTTTGCTCCAAGGCGTGCATCTTCTTCCGTATGTACTTATTAACCCATATGAGGAGAGGATAGATGACAAAAGATAAAAGTGTCAAGCGCCAATCCACATAAAACATGAACCCAACCACGGCAACAATGGTAATGACAGAAGAGAAAATACTGGGAATCCCTCGCATCAATAATCCGTGAAGAGAATCCAAATTGTAGGTCAAAAGATTCAAAACACCGCTCTGATCGAGAGTGTTCCGCTCTCTATAATCCAAACGAAGCAAATGATGATACACATGTTTCTTTAAATCATGAAGGACCTCACCGGCCACCTTGGCGTTTTTCCGTGACTGCAAAATCTCAAAAAGAGATTCAAGCAATACCACGACAATAAAACCGATCTCCAAGGGCCAAAGCCATTTCAGATTTCCCTTCATCAACACATCATCAACCACAATCTTCAAGGTATACCCGGAGAGGATACCACAAGCCGTGGCCAAAATGGAGAGAAATACACCCACCATTAACTTCTTCCAATGGGGTTTTAAAAGCTTCATCCCCCGTTTTAAAATTGACTTTTTCTGATCCATGCAATCACCTCATTATCATAAGTATACCCTATGATAGAAATAAGTCAATGTGTGAAAATATTCTGCGCATAATCTCAGAATAAAAAACGCCCCTCCTGTTTTGGGTCGTTTTTCCTACATATTTCATTTGCAGTAGAAACGTTATTTTGGTCTTTTTTGTTCTAACAGCAAGTTCTTATTGATCTTTTACAGATCATTGTCAACGTAAAGTGACCATTTCCAAGTTCTATTCTTTTTTGTTTCTCTATTCTCTTGAATACGCTAAACAATTTGCTCTCCTCATATTGTAACACCTTTTCTAAAATTGTTTTCTGATCCATAGTTTACCCTCCTTCCCTAATTGTCTTATATAATAAATACCTTTTATGAGTCTAAAAGGGATCCACATATCCCAATTCTCTTGCCTTATCGGTCATTTGCTGATAGTTCATCACCTGCAATTTTTCATAGATCCGATTTAAACTAACCGTCAAGGATCGAAGAGACATCTCACATTCTTCCGCCACCTCTTTTCGACTCTTTCCCCCGGCATACAGTCGCACAATCTTCTTTTCTGCAATGGTTAACTTTTCACAGGTGGTTTTTTTCTTGTAAAAAAATTTCTTATCGTGAAATGCCACAGCCTCCAATTTTTTCATCAAGCTCTTGGAATCCTCTTCCTTGGAAATAAATCCCCAACATCCAATATCCTTGGCCACTTCTTCATAGTATTCTAGATTATATCCCGTCAAAATGACAATCTTGGTGGAAGGAAAGGTATCCATGATCTCTCGACTTATTTCCAGTCCATTCTTATTGGTGAAAAGACCCGTGAGATTGATATCCACCATGACGATATCGTAGATATTCCTAGAAAGTTTGGTATAAATTTCCTCCTCCGAGAAAACAAGATCCACCTCCACCCCATCCATTTTTTCCAAACTCTCTTTTAAACTTGTGGCAAACATTTTATGATCTTCGATTAGTAAAATTTTCATAGGTTTTCCCCCTTCGTATGGGTATCTGAATGGTAAACTCTACCAAGGATTCCCTCGATTCTCGATTCTCTCCACTCTTCATTTGGAGATTTCCCCCATACCTTTGAACATCCATTTGCAAGAGTTGTAATCCCGTGCTTTTTTTCATTTCAAGTTCTTCTTCATCCATAAAATCCCCCTCATTGGTCACTTTCAGTTCCACATTTCCCCCTCTTTTTTCCAGTTGGATGAGGGTATAGGTTCCCTTTGAGTGTTTACAAGCATTGGTGACCATTTCGTAAAGACAGGTGTAGATGACCTCTTCGTATGGATGGGGAAGATAGAGTTTCTCATCACACTGAAAGTCGAAAAGAATTCCCCGGCTCTTATATCTTGACTGAATCTCTTGGATTAGCTGGTAATAGCTTTCATTTAAGCTCTTGGATTGGCTCAAACGAGGACTGTACAGATTGATTTCTTGACGAATTTTACCAATGGTATTCGTAAGAATCTGGTTGAATTCATTGTGCGTTTCTCCCTGGTCCTTCAATCCTCGGTTCACCACAATAATATCTTGCAAGATTTCATCGTGTAAAAATTTGGTGGTTCTTTCCGCATATAGCTTTTCAAAACCGCTTTCCAGTGCAGCCATCTTGATGGCATCCTCAAACAAAAATTCCACTTCTTCTTTTCTCAGACTTTGATACGTCCGATAGTGCTTGAGCATAAAAAGTAGCATATTGATAGAAAGAGCAATCACAAGAGCAGCATAGATATCTTTCGTCAATAGATAGATAACTAGGAACCAAAGTAGTACAGGTAGTACCATAGCACTACTAATGACCTTTGATTGTATTTCTAACTTTTGCTTCTGTCCTTTGAATATGAACCCAAGAAGAATCGTTTCCGACAGGAGCATCATACAATAACCATCCAAATTGTTGGTTTCTCTCACCGGTATATGAATCCAAAAAGCAGAACTAACAAAGATTAAAAATATTATGGCATAGGTTACCAGCACAGCATAACTATAGGTGCCATCTCGTTTTAATTTTTTCCAATTTCTCACAATCAAATAGATGGGTACAAAACCAATGACCAAATATCCCCCATGTAGCAAACGCAAAAATAAAAGGATATCTATATTTCTTAAAACAAGTAATGTAGTTACAAACGCAACCAAGCAAATCTTCAAACTCTTCAGTGACACCAAACCCTCAGTCAATAAGCCAATATACACTAGGATCAGATAAAAATGAATAAGCGTATTTATTTCTATGCCATACTTCGTATACATATACACATTTACATCCAATGCGATATGAAGTAAGGTGATGATGACCAATATACTATGCTTTTTAAAAAAGAATTTTTCCGGATGGGTGAGCAGTAGATTAAAAGAAATCATATTGTATATAGCGAGTACCACAAATAAACCGATGCCCAAAACAGCCCCCGCATCCGTTAGTACCCCCTTCATTACTAGAACTGTTAATGCCATTTGCAATAAAAGATGGAA
>JAUNVC010000018.1:7074-21492 GCA_030537875.1 Tissierellia bacterium
GCCAATCCCAGCATAAAATCAAAACACCCCCAATAAACGTCCTTTAGAGGTGTCGTTGATACGAAGAAATTTCTTATTTTTTATTATCATAGAATAGAATGAGAGGGATTGCAAATATGCCTGTCTTTCCGTTTCTTTGACTCGCATTTATCTTTTTTCTCGAATCCACAATATTCTGTCCAATATGATATCTCAACCTACTATAAACAAGGGAATATAGAGGCTAGGAGAATGAATATCAACTTCTTCAATTTGAGCTCCCGAGGAATAGATGATAAAGTATATTTTACCATTGATTCTATCATACAAAATATCATAAATTCCCATGCTAAATTTATAGTATCTTGACACTTCTCCAATGTAGATCATTCGATTGATTTCCTGCTCGATTCTCTTTAAATCCCCATCCAAATGGTTTGAACCTTGTATTTGTTTTTTTATGCTCTCGGAAAAGTTTATATAACCCTCCATACATACTTTTTTCGTTTCATTTAGAGCTTCTTCTGGGGATGGAGATCCTTCAAAATCATATTTTTTGTCAATGATAATATTATGAAACCCTTCAACCAAACAATCTCCCACCGGGATTTCCATATTTGTATCATAGTAGGATTTTCCAGACTTCCAGCCTCTGTGATGGAAAGACACAGAATATCCCAATTCCTCAGAAACGTATCGTAGGGGAACGTAGATGCTCTGTTCCAACTCTTCTTGGGTGTGCTCTTTATCTAGATCTAGAGAATTTTCTATACGAATATCTTCTACTATACGCAATCGAACCATCCTATCCTCTTTTTGAAGAATGAGTTTTTGTTCCTTGGCGTTCCATTGTATACTGGCACCCAGCTCTTTGGATATAAAAGAAAGAGGAATTTCTGTAGTTCCATTATGTATAGTAAAATCATAGTCGGTTATTAGTGAGCCATTGAAAAACAAGAGTGTGGAGGAAGGGTTATAGTCCACTTCCCGTCCGTCCACTAAAGTAATTTTGTCTCCAAAGTTTGCCACAATTCTTCCCTCTTCCTTTGGATTTGCATATACTTTCTGAATGCTCAGCATAACCATCAAACAGCCAATCATCCAATATAATATTATTTTTTTCATTTTTCTTCTATCCCCTTTCATATGTAATAAGGACTTCTTTTTAACAAATTTTAGTATATCTCTCTTTGATTCTACCAAATAACAATACGCTTCTCAACTAACTTTTGTGCATTTTAAAACTGTGGGATCATTTCCCCACAGTTTCTATAAACTCTTTTATGGCAATCAACTATCATCTCTTTGATACCATTGGGCTTGTGCTTCCCACATGGCGTGATACTTCCCATTTTGTTTCATCAATTCATCATGGGTTCCAATTTCTATAATGTTTCCATGATCCATTACCACAATTCGATCCGCAAATTTTGCCGAAGCCAAACGATGGGTGACAATCAATGCACAGCGGTCCTTTACAATCTTTTGGAATTGCTGATACAGCTTGGATTCTTCTATGGGATCTATGGATGCCGTTGGTTCATCCAACACCATAAATTCACTTTTTCGAAACAGCCCCCTTGCAATGCTCAATCTCTGCCATTGGCCTCCAGATAAATCGATACCACCAAATTCTGGTGACAAGAGGGTATCTTTTGTTGCAGTGGGATGCTCAAACTGGGCTTCTTTTAAGACTACATCCATTCTTGCCAGATCTTCTTTTTGCTCCAAATCACTAATGTATATATTTTCTTCAAGGGCTAATTTGTAACGCTGAAAATTCTGAAATACACCGGAAATCTGTGGGTATTTTCTTCCCAAAGAATGCTGCTTTACTTTTTCTCCACCAATATGAACACTTCCCGTATCAGAAGCATAGAGTCCTGTCAATATCTTTACCAATGTTGATTTTCCACTGCCATTTTCTCCCACAATAGCAAGAGTTTCTCTTGGTTCAACTTCCAAGGATACATGGGACAGAGCATTTTTTTCTGCTCTAGGATAAATGAAGGATACTTCTTTTGCAACGATTCCCTTAGAGAAATCAAGTGAAGTAGGAAAGTCTATGGTTTCTTCCAAATCCATTAGGGAGTAGAAATTTGCAACTTGCGCCAATATCTCACTTCCTCTTCCAATATGGGAGGAAACGAGCTCATCCATTACTCCAAAAACATCGGAAAGAGATACAAACACTGCGGCAAACATACCCACACTAATACGTCCTAACATCACTTGTGTAAACAAAATATAAATGGATAGACCCAAACCCATAAATGTAATCCCATTGAGACCAATCTGGATATAGGCTAATTTCTTTTCTGTTTGCCAACGTTTATTGGTCATTCGATGTAAGGATTCCGTGAATAATTGATAAAAGTAATGATAGGCACCAAGGATTCTTGTTTCTTTAAAAGAACGTACATGAATGATGCTATTTTTATATGCATTACAGCGCCTGCGTTCAGGTGCTAATGTCTCTTCCAAATCGATAAAATATTTTGCTTTTACTATTTGGGCTAAAAACGATGGTATAAATGCCAAGAAAATGACCCCAATCAACAATGGAGAAGCTTGGAACAAATATCCTCCTACTGCCATTAGATATACGAAATAATAGGTTATCATTTGTAGGCAAATAGATGCAAAATGACCAAGACTTTCGTATTCCAAACACTCTTTTGCTTTCTCCACTTTATCTAAGAACATAGAATCTTCAAAATAAATGGCTGGAAGGCGCCCCAATTTCCGTTGAAAATCCACCATAAATTTTCCCATATTCGTATAAGAAACTTTGCTAAGCAAGTATTGACCAAGTCCGCTAAGCAATTGTTGTGAGACAATAACCAGTGTAAAGAGTAATAAAGCCATTGCAATTTTGTGAAAATTCCTTTGATAAGTCACGGCATCAAAAAGCCTTTTGATTGCAAGGATTTCAACTCCACATAGAACTGCTCGAAGTATCGCAATCATTTGCTCTAGATAGCCCCAAAATCCCGATTTTGAAAAATACTCGGATGTATTACGAGCAATGATGGAAATGTATGATTGTTTCTTTTTCATTGGCTATACCACCTGCTCTGTTCTTCAAACATATCTCGATAGATTCCTTCTCTTGTAACCAATTCCTCGTATTGTCCTCTTTGAACAATGACACCATTGTCTATGACGAAGATTTTGTCCGCTAATTTTGTTGAAGCCAAACGATGGCTAATGAAAATCGTAGTCTTTCCTTTCATTATCTCTTTGTATTGTAGGTAGAGGCGATTTTCCGATAGTGGATCAAGTGCTGCGGTAGGCTCATCTAAAATTTTTATTGGGGCTGGGCTCATGATGGAACGGGCAAAAACAATTTTTTGCCACTGCCCCCCAGACACATCCATTCCGCTGTGGTCAATCCTTCCCAATGTTGTTTCTATTCCATTCGGTAGTTCTTCTACCAACTCACGGAGTCCTGCTTGGGTTAACGCCCCTGTCACTTCTTCGTCCCTATGCGTCTTGGCCAAATCTCCCAAAAGAATATTGTCTTTCAATGAGATCTCATACTGTGAAAAGTCTTGATAGATTACAGAAAATAGTGATTTCAATTGGGACTGGGATAGAGTCTGTATATCTTTTCCATCTATTAAAATTTGTCCTTCGTAGTCAGTATACTGTCCTGTCAACATTTTGATAATGGTACTCTTTCCCGCTCCATTGGAACCTACAAATGCATAGTGTTTTCCTTTTTCCATGACGAAGGAAATTCCATTAAGCACTTTGTGTTCACTATTTGGATATTGAAATATGACATTTTTGAATTCAATTTTCTGGAATTCCATGGGATTTTTTTCAGGAAGATCCGTGGCCCCCTCAATGTTTCCATTGCGAGTAACTGGGTCAGTCCTTCCATATATTCTTTTGATTCAGCGATATTTTTCGTCGCATCTTGCAATTGCCACCCCAAAGTTTTGGCCATACCAACAAGTGCCGCCACGATACCCATAAACATTCCCGGTGTAACCTTCCTTGACAAAACGGGTGTGATGAGAGTGAGTGCAGTAATCATGGTAATCACTAAGAGGGCAATACTGGTTGCCTTCGTTGCAAGTCGTGTTTTTAACAAAACACGTAGTTGGATATTGCTTGCCTTTTTGAAATTCTCATAATAACGGTCGGTCATTTCTTCGGCATATCCAAAAAGCGTTCTCTCTTGCACGGCTTCTCTTCCACATAGAATATCATCCGAATAATAACTGTACCTTCGCTCATATTTTCTTGTATCAACTTTTGCTTCATAGTTCTTTTTCCCTGCCCACAGAGAAACCCAGAGTAAGGGGATAGAACAAAACGTAATGAGTAACGCCACCCACCACATTTGTGTCATCAAAAGCATGATGATGGAGCCAATACCAATAGAACTACGAAGTATTGCAACATATGCTTGTAATCCCTCGAGAAAGGTTTGCTCCATTTCATCTGATGTGATTTCAATCATTTCTTGGCTTCTAGGATCTTCAATATAGGCATATTTTAATCTCGCTTGAACTTCAATAATGGCAGGAAGCAAGGTTCCTTCAAGCATACATTTGATTTTCGCTTCCACTACCAAGTACATACTTTCCAAGACATTCAAAATACCCATTAGTAAGATTAGCAGTAGAAGGGGCAAATATATTTCTGAATATGCCTGTGTTCCGTTAAAAATGGAAAGGGCAGTATCCACAAAATAAGCGGTACTCATTGCCAGTATCGACGTTGGTATGATTCCCTCAAGGATTGTAATACAAAGGAGCATAATACTTTGTAGAGGTGCAATTTGATAGGATATACGAAGTACATCAAAGGCTTTATATTTTCTTTTAGGTAAAGAGAAAGTTCTATCCTTCGACATATTCAAATTCCTTTTCCCGTATAATTGAAAGTAACCTTGAGGCCATCAAAGTATCTAGGGCTAGCACAAGTTGAAATACAGTGGATAGCATCATAGGTACCCTGGTATTTAAGATCCATTTTTTTATTTTTCTCATAATCATCGCTCCAGTAGAAAAGTGAAGGTTCATTTTTCGTCAACATTGGTAAAATTCAAAAGTCGTGCAACTAAGCCCTGCATAAAAGTGATAGTACACAACATCCCAAGTAATTCCACTCCTATATTGTAACTTATTTTTTCTCATTCTCCAATCTTTTATTGGAAAATGACCTCCCATGATGTCTTTGAAAAATTATAACATTCCAACGGAAAATCAAAACACCCCTAGAGGGGTTTCCTACCAGGGGTGTTGTATGTGACTTTGTCTTCGCAATTTCAAGTCACTTTATATTATTTTTCGTCTATTTCAGGGGTAGATATCATTTCCCGAAACCATGACCCATGTTCCATTAGATCCTCATAGGATCCTTTCTCTACGACCTGTCCCTTATCAATTACAATAATCTCATCGTACTTCTCAATGTTTTTAGGTAAGATTCTATGTGTAACAGATAATAGAGTGATTCCCTCTAGCGAAAGCAGTTGATTTTCAACACTATATGCCGTTTCATTGTCTAGTGCAGAAAATATTTCATCGGCAAGAAGAATCGGTGATCCTTTAATCAACGCTCTAGCTATGGAAATTCTCTGTTTTTCTCCACCGGATAGAGATTTTCCTTGTTCTGATACAAATTGGGCATCATCCACTTTATCTATAAATTTGGATAAACCCGCCATTTCAAGCGATTGTATCACATCTTGATTGGTGAATTTTTCATTGTATAATGTGATATTATCCCTCAAGGTCCCTTTAAAGAGGAAAATATCCTGATCAATTACAGATACTATGTCAATGATATCTTCCCCAATTTCATTATGAATGGATCGATTATCAATGCAAACATCTCCCTGGGTTGGATATAATCGACCGGCAATAAGATTAATGATGGATGATTTCCCAGAACCCGATCTACCAACAATGGCATACTTTTTGCCTTTTTCAATGCTCAAATTAAAATGCTGTAGAAGGGGCTGATCTGGTACATATGAAAACTCCACATCTTTGAGTTCAATGCTGTCTCTGAATGAAGTGTTTCCAATTCTGTCTTCACCACTATCCTCTACTTCAGAAGATGCCATAATAGTGTTTAGTTTCTCTATGACTTTGGATACAGATTTAATGGAATTGACATCACCCACAATAGAATAGATGGGTTGGGTTACGTGATTTGAAAGTTGTATACAAATAATCATAGATCCCAAGGTTATGATGTCTTTACTTACCAAGTATCCTCCGAAGATGAAGCTTCCCATAAATGTTAAACTGCCTAGGAAAATAGTGAAAGCTTGTACCTTGCTGTAATACTTAAAATAATTCATATTGGCTCCAAACACAGCTTCGGCTTTTTGAGCAAAAAATGATATGACTTTATGTTTAATGCCAAACACACGAACGGTGTCATATCCCATGAGAAATTCATTGCTTCTAGCTGTATAATCACTTTCAGAATCGGATACCCTCCGTTTATAATCATTCATCTTTTTGCCTATGAGGGGTGGAATGACCATGGAAAGGATGGATAATGTCAATAGAAATAGGGCCATTACTTTGGATATAATAAAGATGCTTATAATCGCGGCTAGAAATAATATAACCGACTTCACCAAACTTACGATTCCTTTGAAATAATCTCTCTCCATGATTTTAATATCATTGGTCAATACGGAAACTTTGGAACCTACGTCCGTAGAATAGAAATCTGCAAACCTTTTCGACATTAAACTACGAAATACTCTCTGCTTTAGAATGGTGCTCAATCGATACACCATTTTATTTCTGAGCACATTATAGATTAAATACATAAATGGATATGTAACAATCAAAGCTATGGTATATAGTATGTATCTTTGAAACTCAGGTCCACTTCCCCTACTTGCACTATCTACAAGTCCTCCAAATATCATGGCCATGATAATATCTGCTGCAACATATACCACTAGAGATATCATGGTAAAGAAAACTAGATTCGCCTCTTTCTTCCAAATTTTTTTCATAAGTTTCACCTCTCACTTTTTATTTTATTCTATAGACTATTCATTGTCAGCTAACTTTTGTGCAGTATAAAAACTATGGGAAGGTCTTCCCACAGTTTATTTTTAATTTACGAATATCTCCCTTGCTTCAATGATTTCATTGGTGCTTTCATCTATGATGAAGAGGAAGGGATATGTAGCTATTTCTCCAGTCTTGGGGTTTAGTAGATGTTTTCTCAAATCCTCTATCGAATGGGTTTTGTACTCTTTATTTTCTGGATTATGGTCAAAGTTGTCACGGGTGTCGATCAATATGAATGTTGTTTTTTCTCCAATGGTAAATTCATATTTTTCTCCCGTTTGTTCATGATATATTCCACTGGGCATATCTTCTGATGTAAGGTTTAATTCTTTGATTTTCTTCTGATCTTCTTCCATCAGAGCGTTTAAAACAATGCTCTCATGCACATAGAGTTTCTCGTCTTCTATGGATGTAATATCTCCTACAATCTCCTTCCTTTGAATATTTGCCTGTGGTTCATCTTTTTTGCAGCCGATGCTAAAGACCAAAATCAAGGCAAACATCATTAAGAGAACTCTTTATTCTGTTACATACTCAACCTCCTTTTTACTTATATACCCATCTTACATGCATAGTTGCCCGTTTTCCATATTTAGATATTGCGGTCATTGTGTTCCTTCCCTTTCTTCGTTATAATAGAGTTATATGTATGAACAAATTTCTTACGAAGAAGTACGACAACGGAATATGCAATTGGTGGATGTGCGGAGTGAAAAGGAGTATGCCGAGTTTCACATTCCCGGTGCCATAAGTTTTCCCGTGCTTTCCAATGAGGAGCGTCGGATTGTAGGCACTCTTTATAAGGAGGGACATTTCCGAGAGGCCAAGCAAAGGGCTTTATCTTTCGTTGCTCCCAAACTTTCCCAGTTGGAGGCCATCTTCGGCGAGGAGGGCAAAAACACTTGTATATATTGTGCAAGGGGTGGGTATCGTTCCCGTGCAGTGGCTGCTCTTTTTTATGCTCTAGGATATGGTGTCTATCAAATGGCCGGTGGCATCAAGGCATATCGACAGATGGTCAATCGAGAACTTCCCAAATTGCTAGAATCTCTTTCTCTCTTGATTCTCTATGGTCAAACCGGCACAGGAAAAACGGATCTTTTGCTCCGGTTGGAGGGAATGGGTATTCCTGTCTTGGATTTGGAGGGGATGGCAAATCACAAGGGGTCTGTCCTTGGGAGTCTTGGCTTGGGAGAACCCCACAGCCAAAAGATGTTTGAGGCTTTGCTTTATGAAACCCTTTCGTCTTATGAAAAACTTCCTCTGTTCATAACAGAGGGCGAGAGCAAGAGGATTGGAAAAGTGATTTTACCCAATGGGCTATGGGAGGCCATGGAGCGTTCCAAACGGATTTATATCACATCTCCCATGGATCTTCGGGCAGAGCGTTTGATGCATGGATACGCTGAGGATGTTTCTTTGGAGGAGCAAAAGGCCGCCGTCCATCGTTTGGCACCCTATGTATCAAAAGATGATTTAAACGAAATTCTGCAATATATGGAGAATGGGCAGTTTAAAATGGCTGCCAAGCGGATTTGTGAAGTGCATTATGATAAGCATTATAAGTATCGGCCGGAGGACGACACACCGGTTTTAGAAAATATAGATGATGATTTGACGGCGAAAGAGATCGCCAAATTTTGGAATACATACAAGGAGGATCGGGAATGAATGTTCGTTGGAAGAGTCTATTGCGGATAGGGTTGACCTCTTTTCTTCTCTATTTGGCAATCTATTATTGGCCCATTTTATCAGGCTTTGTCACTCGCTTTATTCATGCAGCCAAAGCGCTCATCATTGGTGGTATTTTTGCCTATATTCTAAATATTCTCATGAGCATATATGAGAAATTCTATTTCCCAAAATCAAAGAATCCATATGTGCAGAAGTCTCGCCGTGGAGTTTGTCTTTTCGCAGCGATTCTTACCGTGGCACTTGTAATCTTTATTTTGATTCGTCTCATCGTGCCCCAACTCTATGATGCCCTTGCCATCATCATTTCTGAGATTCCAGAAACCATTGAGAAAATTCTTTCCTTCATTCAAAACAATGAGGGATTGGCAAAGGTGGTGCCAGAGAATGTGGAGAAGATGCTTGCTTCTACCGATTGGAAGGAGTTTCTTAGTAGCACGGCCGATATGTTCTTTAGCGGAGTGGGAGGTGCTCTAAACTCAGTATTTGATTTGGCAAAAACCATTCTTTCAGGTTCTGTGACCTTCCTCTTGGGACTTATTTTGGCCCTTTATATCCTGTCGGATAAGGAGCGATTCGCCCATCAGTTTCATCGTTTGATGGATTACTACTTACCCAAAAGCTACGCTCAAAAAATTCGCAAGGTCCTTACAACAATGGACAAGTGTTTCCACGCCTTCATCACTGGACAACTTTTGGAGGCGGTCATCTTAGGTTCTTTATGTATCGGTGGGATGCTCATCTTCCGTTTCCCCTATGCCACCATGATTGGAACTTTGATAGGATTTATGAATCTAATTCCAGTGGCCGGTTCCTTTATTGGAGCCGCGGTGGGTGCCTTTATGATCTTGACGGTTTCTCCTATGAAGGCCTTGCTTTTCTTAGTGTTTATCCTTGTCTTGCAACAAATTGAGAGCAATCTCATCTACCCCAAGGTGGTGGGAGATTCTATTGGTTTACCCGGTCTATGGGTACTGGCAGCCATCACCATTGGCGGTGGTCTCTTTGGTGTTCTTGGTATGCTCGTTTCCGTACCTCTCACCGCCACCGTGTATCGCCTATTAAAAGAAGACCTCCACAAAAAGGAGGCCTTGGCACTTAACAACGAAATCCGAGAGGAAGATCGTTGGAAAATATGATGAACCTATGATCCCGTCAATGTTTACGGGATCTTTTTTTGTCTTTTATTCCACTGGTAGTTCTTTTCCCAGTTCGATGGAATTTTCTGTGACCTTAGAATCATAGGCCCAGATTTCCACGCCAGCCTTTTTTGCGGCGTCATACATCTCACCAAAGAAGGGGTCTCTCTTACGGTTGGGGTGGAAAGTTTTGGGACCTTGGAGTTGAATGAGAAAGAGAACAATGGCTCGTTTCCCCTCTTCTTTTGCTTGGCTTAGATGTTCCAAGTGTCTTGCTCCCCGTTCCGTAGGAGCATCAGGAAAGAGAGCTTTTTTCCCTTCCACCAAAGTGACCCCTTTGATTTCAATGTATCCCTCTTTTTTCTCCTTGCCTTCCGTGTAGGAAAAATGAAAATCAAATCGACTTTTTCCATGGGAATTTTTGTATTCTTTTTCTCTCGTCCATTGAAAATCTTTCCGTGAGGTGAGGGATGGGATTTTTTTGTTTCGCAGTGCTTCTTCTATGACGTCATTGGCATTGTGGGAGTGAAAATAGATGAGTGTTTCTTTTCCATTGTCTTCTTTTTTGTAGGCTCCAATCAAAGAATAGGCTGTTTTTCGATGGGGGGATGGCCGATGCAAAAGAATGGCTCGGTTTCCTTCTACCAATATTTCTTTTAGTCGTCCTGTGTTGGGCACATGGGCCACGATTTCTTTTCCCTCCACCAAACAGTGAGCGATGAATCGATTGGGGCGCCGTAAGAAAGTCCCTTCCACTATTCCTTCAAACTTCATGATTTCCTCTCTTTTCTAGTTTTCTGAAATGCCGTGGGGATGGAGTACTTGTGGGTTAAGTCCTCTTCGGAAACAAAGAGTAATTCCTCTGCTCCTCTCCTCACATGGATCTCATACACCCACATATCCCATTCCACATGGGTGAAAATGTGACCTACCTTTTTAATTTTCTCTATATGTGCCGGAACCATTCCAAGTGAACGCACATAGTTTTCTACTCTTTCTTTCTTCCAATGGCCTTCCACATTGGGATATTGATAGAGGCCTGCCAAAAGGCCCGTGGCTCCCCGTTTTTCAATGAGGATTTTTCCATCCCAATGGATGTGAAGTACCGTCCATTTCTCTTTTTTTCTCTTTTTCTTTTGGATTTTCGGTGGATAGGAAGATACCTCGCCATGGGCCAAAGCCTCGCAATGATCTGTGACGGGACAGTCCTCACACTCTGGCCCTTGGGGCAAGCAAATGGTGGCTCCAAGGTCCATCAGAGCCTCATTGAAATCTCCTGGGTGATCTTCCAGCTTCTCCATAAGATGGAAGATTCGTTCTCCAAGGATTCTTTTCCCTTTCTCCCCTTGTCCGTATATTGGAGATCTATCAAGTCGACTAAAGATTCGCACCATATTTCCATCCACAGCGGACACCCTTTCTCCAAAGGCGATAGAAGCAATGGCTCCAGAAGTATATTCTCCGATACCGGGAATAAGGGAAAGATCTTTTTTCTTGGAGGGTACATTTCCTTTCCACCGTTCACAAACCATTTGGGCTCCCTTCCAAAGATTGGTTGCCCTTCGATAATATCCCAATCCCTCCCAGAGCTTATGTACCTCCTCTTCTTTGGCCATGGCAAGGGTTTCGACATCGGGAAAGGCTTCTAAGAATCTTTTATAGGGTTCACGAACCGCTTCCACCCTCGTCTGCTGAAGCATGATTTCCGATACCCAAATAGAATAGGGATCTTTTTTCTCACGCCAGGGCAAATCACGCTTATGGTTTTGATACCAATCCATTAAATGTTTTCCAAAATCTTTTTCTTGTTTCATATGATACTCTATACCCATTTTCATTTGACAATGTGTCCTTGGACTGGTATTATGTAGTTATGATAACCATATAAGGAGGACGTATGCAACTGGCAAGCCATGATCTTTTGGATTTTCATTTACCCCTTTGGGAAGATTTGCCATCGGAACCTCTTCGTGTGATGGAGATGGTGACCTATGTCAATGATATTTTGGAGCCTTTTTATAAGGATAAAAAATCTCTACTCACCAAGACCATGGTCAACAATTATGTCAAATGGAATTTGATTCCCAAACCCTTGGGAAGAAAATATGAACGACTTCACATTGCCCACGCTCTGGTCATTTCAATTTTGAAAGGAGTCTTAGAAATTTCACGGGTCCATGAGGGAATCATATTACAGGTCAAGGCCATGGGTGAACCGGATTCTTATAATGCTTTTTGTATGGTTTTCGAAAAAGTAAAGTTACAAGTATTGCTTCCCATTGCACAGGGAAAACAATCCATTCAATTTCAATCGTCCCAATGGAAGAAGGAAGAATTTGCCATGGCAACGGCCATTGCAACTCTCCTATTTCAAATGGTGACCTTGGATATTTTAAACCAAGGAGGTATAATACCATGTCAAAAATAGCCCTCGTTTGCGATTCCGCCTTCGATTTACCGCTTGAATATATGGAAAAGCATTCCATTTATAGAATTCCCTTTAGCATCAATTTTCCCGATGAATCTATTTTAGACGGAAATCATTTTGATCGAGAAGATTTTTTTGAAAGAATGAGAAAAGATCTCCCCAAAACTGCCGTGGCAGATCCGGATCGCATCCGACGTGTCCTTCAAAAAATTCGAAAAGAGGGAATCCGTGACGTCATCATGATGTCGGTTTCTTCTGCCCTTTCTGGTATGCACAATGCCATGCGTTTGATGGCAATGGAAGAAGAGGATATGAACATTGAACTTTTTGATACAAAAACGGCATCCATCGCCTCCGGTCTTTACATGGTCTATGCCCAACGACTGGTGGAAAGGGGGCTAACCTTTCAAGAAATCTGTTCCAAACTCCGAGAAAAAATGGGCAATGCCAAAATTTATGTATATTTCAAATCGGTAGAAAACATGATTCGCAGCGGTAGGGTTCCCAAACTTCGTGGAGCCATTGCTTCGGTTCTTCGCATCTCTCCCATTCTCACTTCCGATGAGGAAGGAAAGATTGCCCTAGTTCAAAAGGTCCGTGGAGATAAGAATGGGGTTAAGGCCTTGCGTGAAATTTTGAATGAGAAGCTCGATCAAATGAAGGAGTATTATTTTTCTGTGGGATACAGTCGATACGAAAAAGATGGCGATGTGTTAGAATCTGAATTTGCCCAGGAAATCAAAGATGCATCCTATTATCAAAAAAATTCCCTCACGCCGGCTCTTGCCGTTCATGGGGGAGAAATGGTCTATCTCGTTTCTTGGTTGGAAGTGGAGTAGATGCATACAATGAAAGACAATAAAAAACCGGATATCTCCGGTTTTATTTTTTTATTTCAAAAAGCCACCAAGCAAGTCCTTAATCGTATCTCCAATGCCTCCGCTGCTTCCGCCGAGGAGTTTTCCGGCGATATCTTTGAGATCAAAGGTGTTGGAATCTTCTTGGTATTTTTGTAATTGTCTTTCCGTGGTGCGACGAACACCTTCCACCGATCTATCCCCCCTAGTTTCGTGGGCCAACTGCTCCAAGACTGTGGGAGAGAGTTTCTTGAGAGCCTTATAGACTTCTTCTCTCGATGCACCGGTTTCCGCTGCAATCTTATCGATCATTTCCATTTTCTTGTCGCCCAGAATATGACCCATAATCTTATCACCGTCTTCCTCATCGGCTTGGGTTAAGCGATCCAAGATGGAACCGGTAGAATCCACTTCATGTCTGGAGAGCGTATCTCTCAAGGCTTCCGCCTTTTTCTCGTCCTTATTATTTTCCTTCAAAGCCATAAATAGGATCGGCAGACCTAGCATAGCAATTTTTGTGAGTAGGGGTGTTCCTGTTTTCTTTTCCACTTCTTTTTCGTCATGATTTCCAAATAAATCAAATATGTTCATAGTACCTCCTCGTTGGATACGTATCTTTTGTTATGTTTCTGTATTTTTTTTACTGCCCGTTCTAAAGATTCCAATCGTCGAAAATACTCTTCCATGGATTCATGAAAAGCATCTTCTCCAAGGATGGACGGATAAAATTCTTCTCCTGCAAGGACTTCCCGGTCTTTCATCCACGGGCCGTAATAATAATGGACCAGTTTTCGAAAAACATCATCGAGCCTTTGTAAGCCTTTTTCTGCTTCCTCAACTTTTTCATTATATTCCTCAAAGAGTGTATACCAACATTCCATCGCCTCCGCTCGCTGACGAGCTAGGTCTTTGTTTTTTTGTACATCTTTATTAGGGAGCATATCGAACCTCCTATTTTATTTCTACCCATTTCTTCCTTCCTTGAACATCTCCTACAACTTTTTTTATTTTTTCCCAATGGTTTTTCAGTTTTTTCACGTCTTTTTGTACGAAGGTCTTCTACACAGTAAAAACCACCCCTATGGGTGGTTTAAGTTAGAATTTTCCCAAGATCTTCCATGTTTAAAACGCGAGATGCTTCCTCAATGGTAGATTTTCTATGGGCTATGGTGATTAAAGTTTTTTCCTGAGAAATGTTGGATAGGGCCTGTCGGAAGAGTTTCTCACTTTGGGTGTCGAGATTGGAAACTGCCTCATCC
>JAUNVC010000019.1:0-10234 GCA_030537875.1 Tissierellia bacterium
ATAGGAAAATTAAAGAATTATTTTGGCAGCGTCTCAGAAGTATTTCAGGTTTCAAGGACTATTTTAGAAAAAAGTGGAACTCTCTCAGACAAAACCATAAGTAGAATTGTGAACAATAAAGATCTTGACATGATTAAAAAAATCATGGATGATTACGAAAGACACAACATTTCAATTTATATTCCTGATGATGAAGATTATCCTGAACCTGTTAGGAAAATTGATGATGCTCCTTGGGTATTGTACTGTAAAGGATCGTATCAAAAAGATGATCCCATTGCCATTGCCGTTGTTGGAAGTAGAAAGTGTAGTAATTATGGAAAACAAGTTTGTAGTCACATTACCAGTGAGCTGGCAAAGATGGGTATTACCATAGTTTCAGGCTTGGCTTATGGAATTGATGCCATAGCCCATGAAAATGCTCTAAAACATGATGGAAGAACACTTGCTGTATTGGGTACGGGAATCAATGTAATTCATCCAAAAAGAAATGCCCATTTATTCCATAAAATACCAGAACAGGGGTGCATTTTAACGGAATTTCCTGCAAATACAGAGGGTAAAGCATGGAACTTTCCTAGAAGAAACAGAATTATTAGTGGCCTTAGTTTAGGTGTATTGGTCATTGAAGCCCAAGCAAAAAGTGGTTCTCTAATTACAGCTGGTTTTGCAGGAGAACAGGGGAAAGAAGTGTTTGCAGTACCAGGAAATATAATCAGTCCTTATTCTCAAGGAACAAACAAACTGATTCAAGATGGAGCAAAATTAGTCATGGATGTTGATGATATTCTAGAAGAACTTAGCGAACTCTCAACTATTAAGAAGACAGAAAGTCCATCCGAAAACTTCTATGATGACTTAAGTCCGATGGAATACAAAGTGGTTGAGGTTTTGCAACAAGGAGAGTATACTTTAGATTACATCGCAAATCAAT
Organism: Tissierellia bacterium; assembly: GCA_030537875.1. Classification (GTDB taxonomy): domain Bacteria; phylum Bacillota; class Clostridia; order Tissierellales; family Peptoniphilaceae; genus Ezakiella. The sequence goes on from JAUNVC010000019.1 coordinate 935, forward strand.
TGGAAGTACCAATTCAAGAAGCGCAAGTCATAATAACTATGCTAGAGTTAAAAGATGTGATACAATGTACAGCGGGTGGAACATATGTTCTAATGATAAGGAAGAGGAAGTGAAAGATTGAATTTAATTATTGTAGAGTCTCCAACAAAAGCGAGAACGATCAAAAGATTTTTGGATAAAAATAATAAAGTTTTAGCCACAAAAGGGCATATTAGAGATTTGCCAAAGTCTAGAATGGGCATTGATACCGATACCTTTGAACCAGAATACATTACGATTCGCGGGAAAGGTGAAGTTCTTAATGAGCTAAAAAAGAATGCAAAAAAGGCCGATAATATATATATCGCAACAGATAATGACCGTGAAGGTGAGGCTATTGCTTGGCATGTGGCAAAAGTTCTTGGAATTGAAGGAAAGAAAAATCGAATTGAATTTAATGAAATCACAAAAAAAGCCATTGTTGAATCAATTAAAAACCCTAGAACTGTAGATGGAAAACTGGTTGATTCACAGCAGGCAAGAAGAATGGTTGATCGATTGGTGGGTTACGGAATCAGTCCTCTTCTATGGAAAAAAGTTAAGAATAAACTAAGTGCTGGGAGAGTACAGAGTGTTGCCCTTATGATAATTTGTGAAAGAGAAGAGGCGATCTTGGCCTTCGTTCCGGAAGAATACTGGACAATTAAAGGAAATTTTCCCTTTGAAGATGAAATTTTAGAGATGGATTTAAAACAAGTCATAATCGATGAGAAAATAAAGCCCATTAAGATATCTACGGAAGATGAAAAAGATACAATTATAAATACCTTAAAAAAAGGCAGATACACAGTTCTATCCAATGAAAAAAGGTCTAGAAATAAAAAACCTTATCCGCCGTTTACAACCTCTCAGATGCAACAGGAGGCCAATAAAAGACTCAATTTCAAGTCTGCTCAGACGATGAGAATTGCCCAAACATTGTACGAGGGTGTAGATATTGGATTAAAGGGTCGCGTTGGTTTGATTACCTATATGCGTACCGATTCAACAAGAATTAGTGATGAAGCAGCAAAAAAATGTGGAGAATTTATCGAACAAAAATATGGAAAAAATTACTATAATGGAGTTCGAAACTATAGTAATAAAAAGAAAAATACTCAGGATGCTCATGAAGCCATTCGTCCCACGGATGTTTCCAACACACCGGCTATGATTAAAGCACATGTCTCCGATCAGGAATATAAATTGTATCGACTCATTTGGAATAGATTTGTTCAATCTCAAATGGCCGATGCAAAGATTAGTACGGCGAAGCTATCGGTTGTAAATGGAACGTACATTTTCAAAGCCGAATTCAAAGAATTAATTTTTGATGGCTTTATGAAAGTTGACGGAGTGGAATCTGGATTTACAGAAACAGACATATCTAAATTAAAGAAAGGTGTGGAGTTGACTGCAAAAAGTGTAAAAGGGACACAAAACTTTACCAAACCACCCGCCAGATACACCGAAGCTACTTTAATCAAAACTCTTGAAGAAGAGGGAATTGGAAGACCCAGTACTTACGCACCCATTATTTCAACTCTATCAGCAAGACATTATATAAAAATTGAGCGAAAAAGCATCAGTCCAACAGATTTGGGTATGCTTGTAAATACGATTTTAAAGGAGAGTTTTCCATCAATTATTAACGTAAAATTTACAGCAAAGATGGAAGACCAGTTGGATGAGATATCTTTGGGAAATAAAGAATGGAAAAAAGTTTTACAGGATTTCTATGCAGATTTTCGTTCGGATTTGGATAAAGCGGAAGATGAAATCAAAAAAATTGAAATAAAAGATGAGGTTAGTGAAACCAAATGTGACCAATGTGGACGAATGATGGTTTTCAAACAGGGGCCATTTGGCAAGTTCCTTGCCTGCCCTGGATTTCCAGAATGCAAAAACACAAAGTCCATTGTTGAGGGAACAGGTGTTAGCTGTCCCAATTGCAAAAAAGGAGAAATTATAAAAAAGAAAAGCAAAAGAGGTCGTATTTTTTACGGTTGTGATCAGTATCCCGAGTGTGAATACATTGCACAAAATAAGCCCATTAAAGAAACATGCCCGAAATGCAATTCAATGCTAACAGAAAAAAATTATGCATCCTACAAGCTCATCCAGTGTTCTGCATGTGATTTTGAAGAAAAAAGGGCCAAAGAGTCCACACCATCCTCAAAATAAGAACATTTCATAGCGATGCAACATAAGAGTCTTATAGTAAATGATATATGTTAAGAATTTTTAAAATCCCAACATTGGTCTGATGGGCATAATGATTTGGGATTTTAAATTTAAATTGATTAGAAGTAATAAAATTTATATTTAAAACACGTGAACCATTGAAATTTTCCTTGGATTGTGATATACTCTATCAGTAATTACTCACGTTTAATGGATACGAGACCGGTTGCCGTGAGGTTGGGCTCGTAGTTGAAGTTAACGGAAGAATAAACCGGAGGTGTAATATGAGCGTAATTACTATGAAAAATTTATTGGAAGCCGGTGTTCACTTTGGACACCAAACTAGAAGATGGAACCCCAAAATGGCGGAATACATCTTTACAGAGAGAAACGGTATCTACATTATCGATCTTCAAAAGACTGTTAAAAAGGTCGAGGAAGCATATGCTTTTGTAAGATCTATTGTAGAAGACGGCGGCAATGTTTTATTTGTGGGAACAAAAAAACAAGCGCAGGAAGCAGTTGAGTCTGAGGCAAAGCGTTGCGAGATGCCATATGTCAACCAAAGATGGTTGGGTGGAATGCTTACAAATTACCAGACCATCAAAAAAAGAATTGATCGTTTGTTTGAACTAGAAGAAATGGAAGAGGACGGTACCTTTGATGCGCTTCCCAAAAAAGAAGTTATCAAACTACGTCACGAAAGAGAAAGACTGGAGAAATTCCTATCAGGTATCAAACATATGGAAGGTCTTCCTCAATGTATGTTTGTAGTTGATCCTAAGAAAGAAAGAATCGCTGTCGCTGAAGCAAGAATTCTTAATATTCCAGTAGTTGGAATTGTTGATACAAACTGTGATCCTGAAGATTTAGATTTCCCCATTCCAGGGAATGATGATGCGATTCGTGCTGTCAAACTCATTGCAGAAACCATTGCTAATGCAGTAATTGAGGCGAAACAAGGGGAACAGTTGAGTGTTGAAACACCCAAATCTGATGTTGTTGAAGAAACGTCAGCTGAGGAAGTAGTAACTGAAAGTACCGAAGAATAGGAGTGAAGTACAAATGAACATAACAGCCAGTCTAGTAAAAGAGTTACGTGAATTAACTGGAGCAGGAATGCTCGATTGTAAAAACGCACTTGTGGAGACAGAAGGAAACATCGAAAAAGCAGTAGATCTTTTGAGAGAAAAAGGATTATCAAAAGCTGCAAAGAAAGCTTCTCGTATTGCTGCTGAAGGTGTGGTTGAATCCTACATTCATGGTGGAAGAATTGGCGTATTGGTTGAGATCAATTCTGAGACTGATTTTGTTGCAAAAACCGATGAGTTTAAGGATTTTGTGAAAGACATAGCAATGCAAATTGCTGCGAGCGATCCCAAGTATGTCACAAAAGAAGAAGTACCTTCATCTCTTATTGAACATGAAAAAGAGGTACTAAAGCAACAAGCGTTGAATGAAGGTAAACCAGAAAACATTGTTGATAAAATGGTTGAAGGTCGCATCGAAAAATATTACAAAGAAATTGTTCTTTTAGAACAACCTTTTATCAAGGATCCTGATAAAACAGTTTCTGATTTGCTCAATGAAAAAATTGCTAAAATCGGAGAAAATATAAAAATTAGAAGATTTACTCGTTACGTTGTGGGCGAAGGTCTTGAGAAACGTGAAGAAAACTTCGCAGAAGAAGTTGCAAAACAAATAAACGCGTAATTCTATGTATAAACGAGTAGTATTAAAGCTATCTGGTGAGTCCATGGCAGGAGAAAAGGGCGCAGGGTTAGATATGAACTTTGTATCGGAACTTGCACAGAGTATCAAAGATGCTATGGAGGGCCAGCTTCAAATATCAATTGTTGTTGGCGGCGGAAATTTCTGGAGAGGCAGAGATGCTTCAAATATTGAAAGATCAACATCTGACTATATGGGTATGCTGGGAACTGTAATAAATAGTTTGGCACTACAAGGAGCTTTAGAGCATCTTGGATTAGATACTAGGGTGCAGACTTCCATCGAGATGAGAGAAGTTGCGGAACCATATATTCGCCGTAGGGCAGTGCGACATTTAGAGAAAGGTCGCATAGTAATTTTTGCTGGGGGTACTGGTAATCCATACTTTTCTACCGATACCACAGCGGCACTTAGAGCTGCAGAAATTGGTGCCGACGTTATCTTGATTGCAAAAAAAGGCGTAGATGGAATATATTCAGATGATCCAAAAACAAATCAGTCAGCATTCAAGTTCGCCTCTCTCACGTACACAGAAATCCTAAATCGAAATCTTAAGGTTTTAGATAGCACAGCGACCAGCCTATGTATGGATAATGAAATTCCTGTATTGGTCTTTGGGATAGATGATACAAAAAACATAACCAAAGCTTTAAGAGGTGAAAGTTTGGGAACAATTGTTAAAGGAGGAAAACATGATTAAGGACGCTTATAGAGATGCAAAAACTCGTATGGAAAAGAGCATTTCTGTTTTTAAAGAAGAACTGAACTCCATCAGAGCTGGAAGAGCAAATCCATTGCTACTCGATAGAATTGAAGTGGATTACTATGGTGTGATGACACCACTTAAACAGATTTCAAATATATCTGCTCCGGAACCTCGTCTCATCGTCATTCAACCTTGGGATGCAAACGTGATACCTCAGATTGAAAAGGCGATTTTAAAAAGTGAGCTTGGTCTAAACCCTGCAAATGACGGAAAAGTTGTCAGACTAGCTATCCCTCAACTGACAGAGGAAAGAAGAAAAGAACTTACAAAAGTCGTTGGAAAAGCTACAGAGGAAGCTAAGGTCACAATTCGAAATATCCGTCGAGACTTGATTGATAAAATCAAAAATTTAGAGAAAGATAAGGAGATTTCAGAAGACGAGCGAAGAGATGCTGAGCAAGATGCACAGGATCTTACCGATGAATTCATTAAAACCATTGACGGAATAAGTGATGACAAGCAGAAGGAATTGCTGGAGATATAAGATTCGTTCATTATACTTGCAAAGAAAACAGAGTGATCATCATCACTCTGTTTTTTATTATCCATGATTTAAAGAGGTACATTAAATTTTGCCAACGAAAGAAAGCTGTGGTATCCTATATAAGGAAGAGGTGATAGTATGCATGTCGCTGTAATTATGGATGGCAATGGTAGATGGGCTACGGCTCGAGGCTTATCAAGAAGCGCCGGTCATCGTGCTGGAATGGAAAAGGTTATTGAAATAGTCGAATGGGCCGATGAGAGTGATGTTGATACCCTTACTTTATATGCTTTTTCAACGGAAAATTGGAAACGACCCAAGAATGAAGTTGGCTTTTTAATGGACCTTCTTGTATTTTATTTGAATAGGGAATTGAATCGATTGCACGAAAAGAATGTAAGAATCCATATTTTAGGCGATATTAATGAACTTCCTGAAAAATGCAGAGTTAAACTAGAGGAGGCTGTTTCATTAACCTCAAAAAATACTGGATTGGTAGTAAATTTTGCCATTAATTATTCTGCATGGTCTGAGTTGGTAAGAGCAATCAATCACATACATGAGTCCAAAGAATTCATAGGAAAAAGTGTTACTGAAAGGGATATACGTACCCACCTTTACACTGGATTACAGAAGGATCCCGATTTGATGATTCGAACGGGAGGACAAAAACGCTTATCGAATTTTCTGCTCATGCAAAGTGCTTACACAGAATTTATCTTTGTTGATACCCATTGGCCTGATATTACCCATGAGTTATTAAATCAATGTTTGGATGTTTATCATACGAGGAAAAGAAATTTTGGAGGATTATAATGAAGGATTTAAAAATTAGAACTCTAACAGCGATTGCTATATTAGCTATTTTTCTTGGTATATTTCAATTAGGAAGTCAGCTTTCAACCCTTTGGATGGCATGTATCACAGGTCTCATTTTATATGAACTATACAAAGGATTTCAAAATATAGATATTACCATTAATTTTCCTCTTTTAATTACAATTTTTACGCTAATGACAGTAAACTCTTTTCTCCATTTTACCTGCAGAGATATATTCATTATTGGAGTTTTAATGATTTTTGTGTACTACATTTTTGATGAACATGAAGCTCGTTTAAAGAACATGATGGCCACATTATTTGTAAGCACATACGTTCTCTTTATGGGCCAACCGCTTTATCTGTATTCTCCAGATAATATAAAGAAATATTATTTAATATTTGCAATCACCATTGGTACGGATGTATTTGCTTACTTAGGTGGAATGATATTTGGCAGACACAAGCTCGCTCCAAAAATAAGTCCCAAAAAAACCATTGAAGGAGCGGTAGTTGGGATTTTGGGGGGGCTGCTTTTGGGCTGTTCAGTCCTTTACTTTCAAGGAATTCTTGATTTTTCAACCCTTGATATAAAACTCATTTTATTTGTGATTTTAGCTAGCATTGCAGCTGAACTAGGAGATTTATTTGCTTCTCGTTTAAAACGGAATTTTGGAATAAAAGATTTTGCAAATCTTTTACCGGGCCATGGGGGAGTTCTAGACAGATTTGATGGAGTATTATTTGTTTGCCTTGTAATCCACTTGTTCTATACTGGAGTTTGTATATGAAGATTGTAATTGCCTTCGCAATACTAATGGCTGTGGTAACAATTCATGAATATGGTCATTATATAGCAGCCAAGCTAACCAATGTCATGGTGTATGAATTCTCCATAGGATTTGGACCAGTCGTATTCAAACGTCGTAACAAAGAAACAAAATTTACAATTCGAGCGTTACCTTTAGGAGGCTTTTGTCGTTTCGACGCCACAGAGGAAGAAGAAAGCAAGGACGACTTATCTAGTAACCATTTGGTTTGTCTTGAGGCTGCAACGGTGTATAAGAGGCTATTTATAGCTTTGAATGGTATTATTTTTAATTTTATTCTTGCTTTTATTTTGCTTGCCGTTTTTTTTCTTAATATGGGAGAGCCAATACCGGTTGTTGATCAGTTAAAAGACCAATCCCCAGCAGCTATAGCAGGTGTTGAGCAACAGGATAGAATTGTTGCCATCAACGGTGAAAAGGTAAATACTGTGGATGATTTGCTAAGTTCTAAAATGTACAAGACAAAGGATAGGATTACACTAACAATTGAGAGGAATCATACTCTTGTAAAAAAAGAAATATTATTTAATGCAACCACGAAGGAAGGAGAACCAAGATTAGGAATACAGTTTAAAACTAGACACAACCTTTTATTTGCTGGGAAAAATGCTTTATTCACATTGTGGCAAGGTATAAGGGAGGTTGTAGCTGTACTTCTTGGGTTATTTACTCGTGGGTTTCAAAAAGACATTATGGGACCCGTTGGATTTGCCAACTTTGTTCATCAAGTACCACATATTACAGTTCAGTTTGTCTTTTTATTGATTGCAAGTATATCGATATCTTTAGGAGTGTTCAATTTGATTCCAATTCCACCCTTAGATGGAGGACGAGCGGTTTTTTATATTTTTGAGATGATTTTTAAACGTCCACTATCCAAAAAAGTTGAATCTGTGATGCAAGGGTTTGGTATTGCATTCCTCTTCTATTTGTTTATGCGCACATTTTTATATGATATTGGGAGCTTACTATGAAAGTTGAAAGAAAAAAAATTTATGTGGGTGACGTTGCGATTGGCGGAAATGCACCTGTCACTGTTCAAACAATGACAAACACGATTACATCGGATGTAGAAAGTACGGTTCAACAGATTCTCTTGTGTGAGAAATATGGATTGGATCTAGTGAGAGCAGCAGTAAATAATGAGGAAGATGCGAAAGCCATAAAAGAAATAAAGAAGAGAATTCATGTACCTTTTATTGCAGATATTCAATATGATTATCGGTTGGCCATGTGGGCCGTTGAGAATGGAGCGGATTGTATTCGTATCAATCCGGGAAACATGAACTCAAAAAATGGTTTAAAAGAACTTGTAAAAGCACTTTCAGAAAAAAATATCCCCATTCGCGTCGGTGTAAACTCAGGTAGCATATCAAGGGAAATCATTGATAGATTTCATGGTGTCAATGTGGATAGTTTGGTGGCCAGTGCCATTGAAGAGGTGGAAACCTTGGAAGATTTGAACTTTACCAACATGAAAGTTGCGATTAAGAGTTCAGATATTTATACTTCAGTTGCGGCCTATAGAAAATTTTATATGTTGAAAGAGTATCCATTACATTTGGGGATCACAGAAGCGGGACCGTATGAGCAAGGTTCAATTAAATCTGCCATTGGCCTTGGGATTTTATTGGCAGAGGGGATAGGAAATACAATACGTGTCAGTTTAACCGATGATCCGTATAAAGAAGTAATAGCAGGAAAACTAATTCTGAGTAGTTTAAATTTACACGGGAAAGGTATTAATCTCATTTCTTGTCCAACATGTGCAAGAACTAATGGAGAAATGATTGCTCTGGTTCAAGAGTTTTTAAAACGTAAGCCAGAAATTCAGTCTAAATTAAATATTGCAATTATGGGTTGTCATGTAAATGGACCTGGAGAAGCTAGAGAAGCTGACTTGGGCCTTGCAATGACAAAACAGGGAGCACATTTGTTTAGAAAAGGAAAGAAAATTCAAAGCTGTTCTAGAGAAGAGGCAGTGGATATTCTAATTGATGCAATTATAAAACTGGATGGTGAGAAGAGTGGAAACTAGACATATTTTATACAATTTTATAAATAGTGAAGATGTAGAATATTTTCTTTCAATTCATTTTAGCATTCTGAGAGCTGAATATAATAAGCAAAAACAGATATTGAAACTATTTACAGAAAGTAGTGATCAAATCAAATCAAAAGATTTGGATTTTCTTAGGAACGCACTTGAAAAGAAATATCCCGGCATAAAAATAGCTATTGATAATGTTGAAAAACGCTATGAAATGGATGAGCAAAATACTGTCGAAGAATGTGAGGAGGAGTCACTACACCACAGCATTCTAAATAGTATTGATAAAGAAAACGACGATTTCTTATCTAATCATAAAAAGGTCATAAAAGAAATCAGCAATGATAAAACACCTCCCAAGAAAAGATTTGCATTTAAGAAACAAAAAGTTGGATTAAAAAATCCAACGCCAATCAAA
>JAUNVC010000019.1:10244-20914 GCA_030537875.1 Tissierellia bacterium
TTGAAAGAGGAGGATATTTATCCTGTCATTTGTGGGGAATTATTTAGTGTTGAATTAAAAGGTACGTCAAGAGAAGATTTATACATTGGAAAAATGTATATGTATGATGGTACAGAGTCTATTTTGGTAAAATCTTTTGTGAATGAGAAAGACGTCAGTCAGTTCAAACAAGATTTTTATGATGGTCAATATATGATTTTATCTGGAGAACAAAAGTACGACAAGTTTGAACAATCTATGAGTGTCTTTATTCGTGAATATAAGATATTAGAAAAGCCGGAGGATTTTGATGATGCCTTGGCCAAAAGAGTAGAAATACATGCTCACACTAAAATGAGCTTATTGGCTGGTACTATAGATCCCCTTGAGCTTGTTCATAAATTAAAAAAGTGGGGTCATAGAGGTTTCTGTTTGACAGATTTATCCTGTGTTCAGGCATATCCTGACGTTATGTATGAGGCGGATGATAATTTCAAGATAGTCTATGGAATGGAAGCTGTTGTATTTGACGATGAAGAAACCTTTATCCAGGGATCAACAAATAATAAGGATGAATTTGTAGTTTTTGATATTGAATCTACTGGATTAGATCCACATTTGGATGAGGTAATTGAAATAGGTGCGGTGAAAATCAAAGAAGGCCAAATTGTGGATACATTTTCACAGCTTTATAAAGCAACCAAACCTCTATCTCCCTTTATAACGAACTTAACTAAAATCACCGACGACATGATAAAAAATGAATCTTACTTTATGGATTCCATTGAAGAATTCTCAAATTTCATTGGTGATGCGGTTTTAGTTGCGCACAATGCTGATTTTGATATTGGATTTTTGAAACAAAAGTTTAAGCAGAAAAATAAACGTTTAAGTAATGCCTATTTGGATACATTAAAACTTAGTCGCTATGTATTAACAGACTTAAAACGATTCCGACTCAATTTGGTTTGTGAACGTTTGGGCATTCCTCTTGACCAACACCACAGGGCAATATTTGATGCCAAGGCCACTGCTCAGGTGTTTTTAGAGCTGACAAAGCTTCTAAAAAAGAATGGCGAAATTCAAACCATGGGTGATTTGTCGAAGGTAATTTATCCACCGAGCTTCGAAGACTTTCACGTTCTCTTATACGTAAAAAATCAAGAGGGTTTAAAAGATCTGTACAAATTAGTAACAAAATCCCATATTGAAACATTTAATAGAGTTCCAAAAATTCCCTTGTCTGAAATTCGAAAGGCTAAGGATAGTTTTATCATTGGCTCTGAGGGACTCAAGGGACAGATTATGAAAAAGCTTCAAACTGGTTTTACCTTTGATGATTTAGAGCAGGAATTTCTATTCTATGATTTTGTAGAGCTTCAACCATTGGATCATTACTTAGGATTACTAAAAGACGGAAGATTTAAGGATTTGAATGGTCTTATTGAATTTTTGAAACAAATGGTGTTCCTTTGTGAAGAGAAGGGAATGAAAATCATATCCGGTGGAAATGTTTACGAAATGACCGCGGAAAATCAGATTTTACGTAAGATTCTCGCAAAAAGCCGAGGTGATTTCAGAGCAGAGAATGAACCTCCCTTGTATTTGAAGGACACAAAAACCATGTTAGAAGGTTATAAGTACTTGCCAGATGAATTGGCGAAAAAGTACGTCATTGACCATACCAATCAATTGTTGGATAGCTGTGATCAAATTCGTCCTATTCCAAGTGGAAAATTTCCTCCTATTGTTGAGGGTTCAGATGAGGTTCTACGTAAAACGTGCTTTGAAAGAGCGAAGAGTATATATGGAGATCCCCTACCAGAGATCGTTGAGAATAGATTGAATAAAGAGCTAGATTCAATTATAAAAAATGGGTACTCGGTTATGTATACCATCGCCAAGGATTTGGTTGCGAAATCAGAAGAGGATGGATATTTAGTTGGTTCTAGAGGAAGCGTAGGATCTTCTTTCGCAGCAACGATGAGTGGTATAACGGAAGTGAACCCACTACCTGCACACTATGTATGTCCTTCTTGTAAGCATAGTATTTTCTATGAAAATAGTGATTTTGATGCTGGTGTTGATATGCCAGATAAAAATTGTCCAAAATGTAATTTTCCTATGAGAAAAGATGGATATACAATCCCTTTCGAAACTTTTCTTGGTTTTACTGGAGAAAAAGAGCCGGATATTGATTTAAACTTTGCTGGAGAATATCAAACAAGAGCCCATGAATTTATAGAGGAATTATTTGGGAATGGGTATGTATTTCGTGCGGGAACCATCGGTACAATCCAAGATAAAATCGGTTTTGGGTATGTAAAGAACTATTTCGAAGAAAACAATCAAACAATTAGCAAGGGTGAAATGAACCGCTTAATACGAGGGCTGGTCGGTGTAAAAAAAACTACAGGGCAGCACCCTGGGGGCATTATGATTGTACCCAAAAATAAAGACATTCATGATTTTTCGCCTGTGCAACATCCAGCCGATGATAAAAGCTCTGGTGTATATACAACACATTTTGCATATAAGGCAATTCACTCCAATATATTAAAACTTGATATCTTGGGTCATGATGGACCTACGATGATAAAGCTATTAGAAGATTATACAGGTAGAAGGATTGAAGACATTCATTTTGATGATTCTACAATATTGTCCCTGTTCTCATCTCCAAAAGCTCTAGGTATTTCAGAAGAAGATTTGAATTGTCCCGTTGGGACTTTAGGAATTCCGGAATTCGGCACAGATTTTGTTCGTTCAATGCTAACAGAAACAAAACCTAAGAATTTCTCTGATTTGATACGAATCAGTGGTTTATCACATGGAACAAACGTCTGGATCAACAATGCACAAGAGCTGGTTAAAAACGGAACATGTGAGCTAAAAGATGTAATCGCAACCCGAGAAGATATTATGACGTACTTGCTAAAAGCAGGATTGCCAAACGATTTTTCTTTTTTCACCATGGAAAAGGTTCGAAAAGGAAAACCACTTAGTGAGGATGAGATGAGTCGAATGCTGGAACACGACTTACCGGAATGGTATATTGATTCATGTAATAAGATTGAGTATATGTTTCCGAAGGCCCATGCTGTGGCTTATGTCATGCTTAGTTTTAGAATTGCATGGTATAAAGTTCATTATCCTGAAGCTTTTTATGCTACGTTCTTTTCAACGAAAAAAACAGACTTTGATTATTCTACGATATCAAAGGGGTTAGATGAAATAGAGAGAGCTATTTCTTCAGTAACGGATTACAGGAGCTTAACAGCGAAAGAAAAGGGCACGTATAGATTGAATGAATTGGCCAGAGAAATGTATTTAAGAGGAATTGAATGTGCACCGATTGATCTATATCAATCCAATGCGTTTACATTTGCAATCAAAGATCACAAAATCATTCCCCCCTTAGTATGTGTTCCGAACCTAGGAGATCAGGTTGCAGAAAACATTGTTGCTGAAAGACAAAAAGGTGCATTCATAAGTATTGAGGATCTTGCAACACGAACAAAAATGAATAAAACTTGTATTCAGTTTTTACAGGAAAATAACATCTTAAGAAATATGCAAGAAACAAATCAAATGAGCATGTTTTAACTTGCTTTAAATAAGAATCTATGTTAAAATAACCATAGATATGTAGAAGGTAAAAGAGTGGTCCACCACTCTTTTCTTTGTAGGAGAGTGTAATGAATTTAAATGATTTAAAAAAGGAGATAATAAATCTTCTCTTAGAGGATCCTGTAGACGTAATTGAAATCAATCGAATACGTCGAAAGAAAGACATCATATTAGAAGTATGTATTGACAAATCAAAGGGTGTTACTTTTGAAGATTGTGAGAGGGTAAGTAAAATACTCAGTTCATTTTTAGATGAAAAAGATCCCATCAATGAATCTTACTATTTAGAAGTAGCTTCAGCAGGTTTAGATCGTCCACTAAAAACCACCGAGGATTTAAATCGACATATTGGAGAAGAGATTGTGTTTAAAAAAAGAGGTGCCAAAAACAAAGAACAAGGTACACTCGTTGAAGTTAAGGAAGACATAGTAGTTGTAAATGTGAACGATGACAGATTAGAAATCAATCGTTCAGATATTACGAAAATTACTCTAGCATTTTAAGAGGTGAAAGATGAATAGTGAATTTATGCAAGCTTTAGAAGAAATAGAAAAAGAGCGAGGAGTATCCAAAGAGATCATTTTAGATTCTATCCGAGCTGCTTTAGTTTCCAGTTATAAAAAGAACTATAATGCCACCGGGAACGTGGACATTGATGTAGAATTTTCTGGAGACACTGATAAAGTAAGGGTTCTAAACAGAAAAACCGTAGTCGAAGAAATAGCTGATTTAGATGCTGAAATGTCTATTGATGAAGCAAAAGAGTACCTGGTAGATCCTCAAGTTGGCGATATCGTTTCAATTGAAATTACACCAAAAAACTTTGGACGTATTGCGGCACAAACTGCAAAGCAAGTAGTGATTCAAAAGATAAAGGATGCAGAAAGAGATGTCATCTATCAAGAGTATATTGATCGAGAAAATGAACTCATAACGGGACAAATTAATAGAATACGTAAAGGGAGCTGTTTTATCGATCTCGGTAGATTAGAAGGTGTTCTTCCCGCGGGAGAACAAATCCCTGGCGAGTTTTACCATGTAGGGGAACGACTGAAAATGATGATTTTAGAAGTAAGAAAAACTGGCAAGGGACCTCAGATTATTTTATCAAGAAGTCATCCAAATCTAGTTAGAAAATTATTTGAATTGGAAGTGCCGGAGATTGCAAAGGGTGAAGTAGAGATCTTTCATACCGCAAGAGAAGCGGGGAGTAGAACTAAAATAGCAATTTTTTCAAAAAACGAGGAGATTGATGCTTTGGGAGCATGTGTTGGATTTCAGGGGAATCGGGTAAAGACGATTGTAGAGGAGCTTGGTGGAGAAAAGATTGACATTATCATTTGGGATAAGGACATCAAACAATTCATCAAAAATTCCTTAGCTCCTGCTGATGTTACCCAAGTATTCGTTGACCCATCAACAAAATCTTCTGTTGTCTTTGTGCCGGAAAATCAGCTTTCTCTTGCCATAGGGAAGGAAGGCCAAAACGCTAGGTTAGCTGCAAGATTAACAAATTGGAAAATCGACATTAAAAACGATGCGGAATTGGAAGAGTATATTTCACAGCATGGTGAAGAAATAGATGAATTTGAACAGCAAAACGAAGAGAACTTCAATACCGATGAAAAGCCCATGGAATACGGCGAAATGGAAGAATTAGATATTGACATTAAAGAGGATCTTCTAAAACAACTCATGGAGTCCGAATTGACTCTAGAGGAAGATGGTGATGAGACTAAGTGAAAAAAGAAGTGTTAAGAAAGTGTGTAAGTTGTAGAAAGCAATTTGACAAGAAACATTTATATCGACTTGTACGAACGGTAGACGGTAGTATTGTACTTGATCCGACACATAAATTGAACGGTAGAGGTGCATATGTATCGAAGCACGAAGAATGTGTCAATGACAAGAAATTGAAGTTTAAATTACAACAAGCACTGAAGACGAAAATATCTGATGAGGACTTTTCGACATTGATGGTACAGATGACAAAAGGAGTGAACTATGGGGAAAATTAGAGTCTATGAACTTGCAAAAGAATTAAATATATCTAGTAAAGATATGCTGAATATGTTGAATGCTTTAAATATTAAAGTGAATTCACATATGGCCAGTATGGATGCTGATCTCGCTCAGCAGGCAAAAAAACAAATTGAAATGGCCCGTAAGATGGTCATGGAAAAAAGAAAAAAGCAAAGAGATGAGCAAAAATCCAGAACAAGGGACGGAAGATCTTCTCAAAAAGACGATGATAATAGAGGCAGAAGAGGAAAATCTGGCGGATATAATAAAGAGAATAGAGATTTTTCTAAAGGGAATACTAGAGATAATAGAAAGCCTAGTGGTAGAGGTAAGGATAGACAAAAACCTGGAATGGAAACAGATACCTTTATCAAACCTGTGGAAAAACCTAAAGCACAAAACAAAAAAGGAAAGAAAAGTCGAGACAAGTATAAAGATAAAAGATATGAAGATGCTACAACCGACTTTTTTGAAAAGACTCGTAGAGTAGTAAAAAAGAAAAAGACAAAAAAAGAGAAGATTAAAAAAGAACCTTCTGAAGTTACAGGAAATATTGTGTATAGCGAAGATGGTACGACGATACAAGAAGTTGCAATTCCATCTTCCATTATGGTTAAAGATTTTGCTGAAACCATTGGCGTGCCCGTCAATCAAATTATTGGAAAACTTATTGAACTTGGGATTATGGTTAATCAAAACCAACCGATTGATATAGAAGCTGCAGAAATTTTAGCGGCAGATTATAATATAAAAGTTGTGGAAGAAGTGCCGGAAGAAATTCAATTGATAGATGAATTTGAATTGGATTTTGAAGATAAACCAGAAGATCTGATTCATAGGCCTCCTGTTGTCACAGTAATGGGCCATGTTGACCATGGAAAAACAAGTTTATTAGATGCAATACGGAATGCTCACGTCACTAAGAGCGAGGCTGGTGGAATCACACAGCACATTGGAGCATATACTGTTAGTGTTTCTGGCAAGAAAATATGTTTCTTGGATACGCCTGGGCACGAGGCTTTTACTGCCATGCGTGCAAGAGGGGCTGAAGTTACAGATATTTCTATTGTTGTAGTAGCAGCAGATGACGGAATAATGCCTCAAACGGTCGAGGCAATCAATCACTCTAAAGCCGCCAACGTTCCCATAATCGTTGCAATCAATAAAATGGATAAACCAACAGCAAACCCTGATCGTATTAAACAAGAATTATTAGATCATGGACTAACTCCAGAAGATTGGGGAGGGAAAACCATCTGTGTTCCAGTGAGCGCCATAAAAGGTGAGGGAATTGATGAATTACTGGATATGATTTTGATTGTAAGCGAAGTTGAAGAGCTTAAGGCAAATCCAAATCGACCTGCAGTTGGAACCATTGTTGAGGCGGAACTTGATAAAGGAAGAGGCCCCGTAGCAACAGTATTAGTTCAAAAAGGGACTTTACATCAAGGAGACGAACTTGTTTCAGGAGTTTCCTACGGAAGGGTCCGTGCCATGTTTAATGATAAGCAAGAACAAATTGAGGAAGCTGGCCCATCGACTCCAGTGGTCATTTTGGGATTATCTGAGGTTCCGGAAGCCGGTGATTTGATTTTTGCATGCGAGGATGATAAAACGGCCCGAACCATTGCAGAAAAGAAAAGAACGATTATACGAGAGCAGGAGCTTACAGATAAACATCAGGTGAGCTTAGACTATCTCTATGATCAAATCAAAGCTGGAAACTTAAAGGATCTAAACATCATTGTAAAAGGTGATGTAAGAGGATCTATTGAAGCCGTGGCGGCATCTTTGGAAAAACTATCCAATGAGGAAGTTAAGATCAATATAATTCATACGGGTGTAGGAGGTATAACAGAAAGTGATGTTATGTTAGCCTCAGCTTCAAAAGCAATTATTATTGGATTCAATGTTCGACCCAATTTAAACGCCATAGAATTATCCAAGTCGGAAGAAGTGGACATACACACGTATAAGGTAATATACGAAGCTATAGAAGATATTGAAAAAGCCGTAAAAGGTATGTTAAAGCCCGATATAAAAGAGAATTTATTGGGCCGTGCTATCATTCGTGAAACCTTTAAATTACCAAACAACACCATCATTGCGGGAATCTATGTACAAGATGGTAAAATAACAAGAAATGCATCTGTAAGAGTTTTGCGCGATGATGTTGTGATTTTTGACGGAAAGATAGGATCTTTAAAGAGATTTAAGGATGATGTAAGAGAAGTACAAACTGGGTATGAGGCTGGAATGAGCATCGAAAAGTACAACGATGTAAAAGTTGGAGATGTTTTTGAGGCCTATGAAATGGTTGAGGTAAGTAATGGATAAAAGAAGACAAGAGAGAGTAAACTCTGAAATAAAAAAAATTGTAGCAAATGCGCTATCAAATATGCGTGATCCAAAGATAACTGCGATGACATCGGTCATGGATGTTAATGTGTCCTCAGATTTAAGTTACTGTGATATTTACTTTAGTATAATGGGGACATCGGCTGAAAAAACTCAAGTCATGGAAACTTTAGAAAATGCTAAGGGTTACTTTAAGCAACATATAGCAAAAAATATAACCTTACGGGTTGTTCCTGAGCTTCGTGTACATCAAGATACTACAATGGATCATGCGGCAAGAGTCAATGAACTATTGAACACTATAAAAAAAGAGGAAGATAATGCTAACGAAAGCATTGATTAATTCCACAGACAAATGGTTTCATTCTCTAGAAACAGCCCAAACCATTTATTTATCGAGTCATGTTTCTGTAGATGTAGACAATTTGGGTTCTACGATAGCACTATACAAAATTTTAAAGCAGATGGGAAAGGATGCACATATCTTGCAAAGTGATATTATACCGATAGCCTATGAATTCTTGCCAAATATTTCTGATTTTGAACAAGAACTCTTGGCAGTTCCTGATATGTACATCACATTAGACTCTGCAAGTCTGGACCGGATAGGTCCTCATGTTGAAATATTTCAAAAATCTCCAATAAAAGTAGTCATTGATCACCACAATTCCAATGTTGGCTATGGTGATATCAATATTATCGATCCCAACATAAGTTCGACATGTGAGCTATTGTATCAAATTTGCAAGAGCTACAAAATAGAAATTGATGAGGACATAGCGACCCTTTTATTTGCGGGGATTAGTGGTGATACAGGTAGATTTTTGTACTCCAATGCTGATGAAATGACCTATCATGCTGCTGCCGATTTAGTAAAATTGAATGCTAATGTCAAAGCAATCAACGAAAATCTTTATCAAAGACGATCCTTAGGTAAAACTAGGATTTTAAAAAACGTAATTGAACATATGCATCTACTTTTTAATGGGAAATTGAATTATAGTATTATCACTAGAGATATGCTGAAAGAAGCGGGAGCCTATATCTATGAGCTGGATGAAGCCATCAATATATTAAGGGACATAGATGGGGTTGAAGCTGCGTTTCTTATCAAAGAAGCGGATGATGATGTATATAAAGTATCATTGAGAAGCAAGTCATACGTTCCAGTTGATGTCATTTCTGAAGCTTTTGGAGGTGGAGGTCATAAAAAAGCGGCTGGATTAACCTACAAGGGGGACGTAAATGTTCTTGTTGATATGTTAACCAAGGCAATGGGAGAATATTTATGTTAAATGGTTTTCTTCTTATTGACAAGGAAGAAAATATGACATCCTATGATGTTATTCGCAAAATTAAGAGACTCCTAAAAGAACATAGCATCCAAACTAAAATAGGGCATACTGGAACTTTAGATCCATTTGCAACGGGATTATTGATTGTTTTGTTTGGCAAATATACTCGCTTATCAGATTACTTTATGCAGCTTAGCAAACGATACGAGGGAGAATTTGTTCAAGGATTTACAACGGATACTGGTGATTATACTGGAAAGGTTGTAGAAGCCTTTCCATTGATATCACAAGATAAGATAAAAGAGAAGACCCATCTTTTTTTAGGAAAATCACTTCAAATACCTCCGGCTTATAGCGCAGTCAAACATAATGGTAAAAAGCTTTATGAGTATGCAAGGAAAGGTATCGTCATTACAAAAGCTCCTAGAGAAATTGAGGTCTTTGATTTTAATGTTTCATTATCAGACCAAGAGAGATATTCTTTTTCTATGTGCGTGTCAAGTGGTACCTACGTTCGAACGGTCATTGAAGATTACATGAAATCACTTGGTGGTGGAGCTTATATATCGAGTTTGCGCAGAACATCTAGTGGAAATTTACATTCCGAAGATGCGCTATCTATTTCTAAGCTCGATTCTTCAACGATGATGTCTCGTATACAGAAAATTTCTGATGATATTTTACCTTACCCGGTAGTTGAAATTACGGATGTTGAACGACAAAGCCTTATACATGGAATTCAAATAAAAAACAATGGGAACCCTGAAGAGGCCATATGGCTGAAGCACAACAATGAATATTTTGCACTTGCTAAGCGTCATAATAATCAGTTATTTACAAAACTGTTTTTAGTAGAGGTTTAAATGAATTATATAGCAACTATCGGAAATTTTGACGGAATTCATATTGGGCATCAAATGCTCATTCAAAATGTATTGATGCAAGCAGAAGAAAAGAAGTTACGTTCTTTGCTGTATACTTTTAATGTGCATACGAAGGGGAGTCGAGAACTTATTTTGAATCCAAAAGATAAAGTGCTATTTCTTCAACAAATGGGATTAGAAAAAGTGAAATTATTGAATTTCGAGTCGATACGTAAAATGACCCCTCGTGAATTTGTATTTCACTTGTCAGAGCAAAAGATCAAAGAATTAATTGTTGGAGAAGATTTTAGATTTGGTGTTCATGCATCAGGAAATGCGGAGATTTTAAAAGAATTATGCGCACAGAAAGATATAACTGTAATGATATTTCCCTCTGTATACATTGGTAATGAAAAGATTTCTAGTACTTATTTACGCGAAGAACTCAAGCTGGGAAAACTGGAAAAAGTAAATCCTTTTTTGTATCAGAATTTTTTTATTACTTCGAAAATTGTCGGAGGAT
>JAUNVC010000020.1:0-18876 GCA_030537875.1 Tissierellia bacterium
TCCTTCATCATAGGTCATGAATTCTACCTTTGAAAAATCAGTTTTCTTTTTCTTGGTAGCTTCTGAAACAGCCCAGTCAAAGTCAGTTTTTTTAACAAAATCAGGCAATCGTATAACGGAAATCCACTTAAAATTTTCCTTATGTGCATAGTTCACACCTTGAATTCCATCTTGCCACCAAAATCCCTCAAGTGGCGGTACTACAAAGTCAAAATATCCTTCAATCTGGTGTGTCCCTTTTTTGCTCATTTTGATTGTGTACGCTATACCATAGAGTAATCCTATGGATTGCTTGTACTCACCATCTTCTGAATTAGGATCTCCGCTTCCTCTAACGGCTATATACTTCATGCTTGGTACTGTAACTATACTAGGTTTACTTTTTGGCACATATAATTCCTTGTATTCTTTTTTATAGTCAAAAGCCATTGTATTATCTCCTCTATAATTCAAATTTGTTTATCCATATTAATATTATACCATTTCTTATCCTAACTTACAGTCTTATGTCTTGGCTCTTATTCCGTGTTGGTTCCTTTGAATCTTCCTGTAACTTCTCTATGCCGTTTTACCTTTTTCCGCTTGCTCTACTTACTCCCGTATTCCTACAATTTAATGCTAAAAAGCGAATTGCTTCCAATGAAAGTTTCAAGCACATCAAAGGTTCTAGTTATGTATTTTTTCTATATAAAGAGGATTGTTCATCCCATACACTGGGTCTTGTAGAGTTAGAACTTTTCTAAATATTTTACCATTTTTATCTTGTTGTATCGGGTTCCATCCTTCAAAATGTAGGCATTAGGAGTTTCTCCCACTTGGATATATCCACTTTTCTCATAAAGAATCCTGCCTCTTTCATTCCCTGAGATATAGTCGAGCTCAAGTTGGGAAAGACCCAATTTTTTAGCATAGTCCTCGAGACATAGAAGCAGTTTCTTTCCTATTCCTAGGTTCCAGAATTCTTTTCGCACAGCAACAGCAACATTTCCTCGATGGCGCGTTTTCAGTTTTCTCAGTCTTGTAATTGTGCCATTTGCAATCAGTCTTCCATCCATTTCGACAACAATCATAAGCATATGATCAGATTCATTAAAGCCTTTTATCATTTTTTCTTCCTCTTCAGCAGATATGGTTATTTCTTCTGGATAAGAATTCAAAAAATCAGATTCTCCCATAATGGCTTTCAAATATGCAACGGTTTCTGCAGCGTCTTTTACTTGAATTTCTCGAATTTTGCAGATTCTACCATCTTTTAGTTGAAAATTCTCTGGTGTGTATTTCATATGCATCCCTCACATAATTTTACATTTCTACTACGGTTATGATATGTATACCCCAAATCGGATCATTTACTTGATTCGGTTTGGGGTACTCCTGATTCTCCAAATACATTACGTTTAAAAATACCTCCGATTTCTCGGAGGTATGGTTTAAATATGAATATCTTTCAATGCTTCTTTTGTATGAATTTTTCTAACTCTTGCATAGATGGTCATGAGAATCATTCCTATAACTGCCATGATCACAATGGCTCCCCCTGTGGGTACATCTTGATAATAGGAGATGACAATTCCGCTCATGGTATAAAGTACACCAAGGAGTACGGAGATGATATAGGTCATCTTGTAGGAGCGGCTCACGATGAGTGCTGTTGCCACAGGTAGTACGATGAGGGAGGCCACAAGAAGAGCTCCCACAATCTTACATGCCAAGGCCACAGTGATGGCGGTGAGGAATGTGAAAATGGCATTCACTCGTTTTACACGGACTCCAGCCATTCTTGCCAAGTTGGGGTCGATGGCAATGTCAAGCAAAGCCCCGTAGTAAGCAACAGAAGCCAACACCACAGGAATAAATACAATAATGACATTGCGAAGGTCCGCCACTGTGACGGAGGAAATACTACCAAAGAGATAGGTCTCAAAGTTGTTCCCTCCCGGTGCCCACTTGGTCAAAATCGCAGCGAGTCCCAGTCCGGTACTCATAATGACGGCGGTTGCCATATCTCCATAGTGGGGAAAGCGACGACGAATTCCTTCAATGGAAAAGGCCGCGAAGATACAAATGACGATGGCACCAATGACAGGATCAAATCCTAGAATTAGTCCCACGGCAACACCTGCCAAGGAGGTGTGAGATAGGGCATCTCCCACCATGGAGGTTTTTCGGTTCACCATGACAACGCCAATCATGGGAATCATGATGGATAGCATGAGTCCCGCCAACAGTGCATATCGCATAAAGCTATATTGTAACATGGTGCAACCTCCCTTCTTCCATGGAATAGACCCGATCTATGGTGAGATACTCGCTAACCAGTTCTAGCTCGTGGGTCACAATGACGATGGTCATATCTCTTGTTTTATTCATCTCATCCACCAATTTCAAGAAATTGACTTTACTTTCTTTGTCCACTCCAGCCGTGGGTTCATCCAAGATGAGAATCTTGGGATCACGGAGCATGGCTCGTGCAATCATGGCCCTTTGTTTTAATCCCCCAGACAATTCATTATAGGGGGCATTGATATATTCCCCCAGTCCCATTTCTTTTAAGATACTTTTGGCTTTTTCCAAGTGTTTATTTCTCGGGATACGGAGCCATCCAAAATCTTCATATAGATTTAAAACCACCAACTCCAAAGCCGTCACCGGGAAGGTGATTTGATTGAAGTTTTGCACTTGAGGCACATATCCCACTTCCTTGAAACTTTTCCGATTGATCACCGGTTTTCCCAATATGGTGACCTCTCCTTTTTGGGGTTTCAATTCTCCCAACATCAATTTTAACAAAGTCGATTTTCCGGATCCATTTTCTCCATAAATGGATACCAATTCTCCAGCTCGTACTTCAAAATTCAAATCGTTCACCACTTCATCGGCGGTGTATCCGAAATGAACATTTTTCATCACAATATGTTCCATATCTACCTCATCTATCGTATAAAAGATTCATATAAATGTTCCAAGTTCTCTCGCATAATCCGCGTATAGCCACCTGGCTCTTCGTGATCTCCAGGTTTGATATATTCCATGGAATTGAGCGGAACTGTAGTTCCTCCAAGTTCCCCGGCCAATGTATCTGCACCTTTGGGTGCCATTCCCGTTTCATAAAAGATGGTATGAATTCCCTTGTATTCACAAAAATCCAATGCTTTTTTTATGGTCTTAAGACTTGGTGTTTGGGTTGAAACAAGACCTTGCAAGGGGAATTGGATGAGATCAAATTCATTGGCCAAATATTGATAGGCGTAGTGGGTGACCACAAACTCCCGAAGGGGAATGTCTTTAAATTTCTGCCGATATTCCAGTTCCAAATCGGTGAGGGTGTCAATGGCCTTCACCTTATTTTTATTGTAATATCTCTTGTATCCATAGTTTTTAACCAATACGTCGTGAATTGAATTCAAATAAATTTTCGCATTTCCAAGACTCAACCAAGAGTGTGGATCATAGGTGATTTTGTCAAAGCCCGAGGTGGATGTGGTGAGCATCTCATCGAGATCCATCTTTTCTCCATCTGCTCCCAAGAGATTATAGGGAAGAATATTTTCTGAAATTCTATCAGAGATAAACACCCATTCCCCTTCTTCCGGAACTTGGTAGTAAATATCACCACTTTCATGGCCCATTTCAAGGGCGTAGACTTGGCCTTCTTCCACTTCAATGGTTTCCTTCTGCGCGATGAGTTTTCCCTTTTCCTCCATGTACTTCTTGCCTCGTTTCACCAGGCTTTCCAAGGTTTCATCCTTTCCTTTTCTCATAAAACACACCCGCATAATATCTTCGTGGGTATGACCAAAATCAATGATATAGCGATCTTTTGTGTTGCCATGGAATGCGGCCATATATTGAAAGTCTCCCATGGCGGAAGCCCCTTTGTAGGTAATGAGTTCAAGTGAATCTGAGAGAACCAGCACCGGTAAATCTGGCAGAGCTCCTCGAACTTGGTCCAACCAACGCTCCATATTTGCTCCATTGACAATGAGCATATCGGCGTTGGCAAGTCTGGCCATATCCCTAGGCGTCGGCTCCCAAAGGTGGGGATCTGCATTCATTGGCATAAAGGTCTTCACATTGAGGGTATCACCACTCACTTGACGAACTAAGTCATAGATGGGATAAAAAGAGGCATAGACAATCGGTTTTCCATCCTCCTCTCCCTGATCTCCACCACAGCCCGTGAAGCACAATAGAACCAAGAGTAAGATCACCACGGACAGCAGTAATCTGTGTTTCATATTTTCCTCCATCATAGGCATTGCCTATATACTTCCGAATAAAATCATCCATTCCAACATACTCTAGGATTCACTCCGTCATTTTATTTGCAACGATTGATATAATCCATGTTTTTCCCTAAACCTATCGTACAATTTGTGATGACTTTATAAAAAGAAAAGCCTGAGCAAACACCCAGGCTTTGATTACTAAATTATTCAGCAATTTCATCGACGAGTTGCTCGTATGTGCTGGATGGTTTTACAAAGGTGGGATACCAACCATCTTTACCCATGAGTTCATCTTTGTCTTTACCATATCTCATGTGGAAGTGTGTCAAAGACTCTTCGCCGTGAACAGGCATCATGAGAAGAACAGGGTATTTTGCATCACCTTTGGCTTTGAAAACGTCCCATTGAAGTTCAAAATTTCCGTGCATGGTTTTGACAGACTCAACGAATTCGTATTCGACGGTTTCGATTTCTTTTCCGTCTTTATCTTTGAATCCATCGAGGAAGGTGACTTTTCCGTCGGCAATCACAAGACCGTCAAATTCACAATCTCTTTTTGCTTTATAGTTTTTGATGGCTTCTTCAACAGTGATTCCTTCTTTTTCAGCCAATTTTTCAAAACCCTCTTGCACTTCAGCATCATCAAGGTATGCGCCCATGTTATTCCATGTGCCTTCCCAATCATTGATGCTTGCTTCGTCATCATGGTCATGGTCATGATCGTGGGAATGATCATCAGACTTATCTACCTTTTTGGGTTCATCTTTTTTGGTATTGTCTTTGGAACATGCTGTGAAGAGCATGGCAAAAGCAATCACTAGGGCCAACATAACAATTAGTTTTTTGTTCATAATATCCTCCTATAGTTTGAACTTCTGTGCAAAGAAAAATGATCTTCGCACTATGCAAAGACCATTATATCATTTAAGAACATTTTGTCAAGTCTGTCTATTATCGAACACTCTCTGTAATTTGAGCCGTCTATGGCATTTTGTTAAAATTTGCCTATGTTTTTTTAATAAATTCTCAAATTAGATATAGTCCTTAAATACATCTTGGAAGATTTTCTCCGACTCAACTTCTACACGCTTACGCATCTCTTCATATTTCTCAAGAAAATCAATTCCTTCAGGAGTCAAATGACAATTTCCACCCTTGGGTCCGCCTTTTCTGCGACGCAATAGGGGAAATCCCAATTCTCTATCGGCGCGGTCAAGCAATTTCCACGCTTTTGAATAGCTCATTTCCGCAAGGACAATGGCATCCTTCACCGTTTTGGTTTCTTCCACAGCACGAAGCAGTTCTTCGATTCCCGGTCCAAAGAATCCTTCGTTCCTACTAATGCGAACCTTTACCGTACTTGTCAATGGTTTTTTCTTCATCTGTTTCCTCCTCTTGTATTGGCACAATCTCCTTCTTTATCTAATAGGAGTTGTAGTCCATGGTCTAAAATTCCCAGCACACTCTCCAGGCTTTCAACGGCACCTTTGGGACTGCCGGGTAAGTTAATAATCAGACATTTCCCTCGAATTCCAGCCAATCCTCTGGATAGGGCTGCACGGGGTGTCTTTGTAAGGCCTGTCAAGCAAATTTGCATGGCGAGGCCGGGTGCTTCTCGCTCGATGACCGCTTTTGTGGCTTCCGGTGTGTGATCACGGGGGGAAAATCCAGTGCCGCCGGAAGTGAGGATGAGATCCACCTCGCCTCCGTCACAAAGTTCTATGAGCTTTTGTGCAATGGCTTCAGGACAGTCGGGTAAAATATCCCTTCCCACCACCTCATAGGAAGCCGGGAGAACTTTCATCAAGGCTTCTGTGGTTTGATCCAAAGACCGATCTTGGGATGCACTGTCTGATACTATCAGAAGAAATGTTCGAAACATAGCTTACCCAATCGGCCTATACGAATCTGATCGAATAAAGAAAGGAAACAGTTTCGGTCCTACCAGGATGGCTCGTTGTTCTTTTTCGCCATCCAATAGACTTTTATAATATACGAAATATTCTCCATATGGGGGAGCAAATTCCACATCTATAAATGCAAAATCCTTTCCCTCTCCCAATCTATGAAGATAGGCTGCTGCTGATAGTCTGGCAAATCCTGCGGACAAAGGCCCCAGAAACCATAGCAACATCAGCGCCACTAAAATGATAACGATACATAATTTTTTCATCGAATCTATTTCCTCCCTATACATATTTATACCCAAAAAAATATGGAATTATAAAACTTTACAATAACATTCTTTTTTTCTATAAAAAAAGCCCACACAGGTGGGCATTTTTAATGAAATTAGCTGAGTTCGACTTCGGCTCCAACTTCTTCCAATTTCTTTTTGATTTCTTCAGCTTCATCCTTAGATGCGCCTTCTTTAACAGTCTTGGGTGCTCCGTCAACCATTTCTTTGGCTTCTTTAAGTCCGAGACCGGTGAGTTCTCTAACCACTTTGATAACTTTGATTTTTTCTGCTCCAGCAGATTTAAGAACAACATCGAAGTCGGTTTTTTCTTCAGCAGCAGCTCCAGCAGCTCCAGCTGCAGGTGCAGCAGCAACAGCCATAGGGGCAGCAGCACTTACGCCAAATTCTTCTTCCAATGCTTTTACTAATTCGCTTAATTCCAAAACGGTTAAAGCTTTTACTTCTTCAATAAGTTGGGTAACTTTTTCACTCATGATAAACCTCCAAAAATTAATTATTTTCTTGTTTTGCTCTTATTGCGTCAAGAGCTGTGACGAGAGAACGCATGGTTCCCGACAATACGTTTGCAAATCCTTGGATTGGGCTGTTTAAGCCACCAAGCACCTGTGCGATAAGAACTTCCTTGGGTGGGAGTTCGGCTAAGGCTTTGATTTCATCTAAGCCCACAATTTTGCCATCTACGATTCCTGCTTTGATTGTCAGCGCATCGTTTTCCTTGGCGAAGTCATTGGATATTTTGGCAGCGCCTACGGCATCCTCATAAGAAAAGGCGATTCCGTTGGGACCTTCAAAAAATTTGGTAAATTCTTCATATCCCAGATCATTGAATGCACGGGTCATCATGGTATTTTTATATACCTTGTATTCCACACCTGCTTCTCTGTAAGATTTTCTGAGTTGGGTTACCTTATCTACGTTTAGACCGCGATAATCTACCAAAACCATGGACTGAGATTTTTCGATTTTTTCTTTAATCTCAGAAACGAGGGCTTCTTTTTTCTTTAAAACATGTTCCTTCAAATGTACACCTCCCTACCGGTAAACTATAAATGACCTCGAAAACGAGGTCATGAAAAAAATCATCTTTGGACCTCGGCAGGATT
The DNA here is from genome assembly GCA_030537875.1 of Tissierellia bacterium. Taxonomy (GTDB): domain Bacteria; phylum Bacillota; class Clostridia; order Tissierellales; family Peptoniphilaceae; genus Ezakiella. Next base: position 7,533 of record JAUNVC010000020.1, read on the forward strand.
TACGCAAAATGCAACCGGCTTTCTTCGGCATTTATTTACTCCCTAATTATATCAGATACAATGATTTTGTCAAGGGTTTTATATAAATTTATCTCTCAAATTCTTCCAATACATATCTTTGCGAATGTGGATGCGTTGAATATGCTTGTCTGAGAGGCTCACATGAACAGCAGAAATATTTTTAATCTCATGTTCTTTTCCATCCTGAACGACAAAAATATTTTTTTCATAGGTGGTTTCCGGAACAATTCGAACCTTCATATTTCCAGGCATCACAATGGGGTTTAGAAGACTTCGATAGGAGGCGCTAGATATTGGTGCCAGAGGGGAAATCTGTATGGTTTCCAAATGGGGATGAACCACCGCGCCACCAACGGAAAAATTATATGCCGTGCTACCAATGGATGTGGACACAATGAGTCCGTCACCAGAAAATTTTTCCAAAAACACATCTTCAATCAGGACATCTAGATGAATGACTTTGCTATTGACGCCCTTGACAAGAATTTCATTGACACATAAAAACGACTCCTCACTTCCATCGGAACGCTCCACTTTTGCATCCAAAAGTCGAAGAGGTTCGATGGTGTAGTCTCCCTTCTTTAAGAAGTGAACCAGCTCAGGCAATTCATGCATGGTCACCTCTTGGAAAAAACCCAAATGTCCTGTATTGACTCCGATAATGGGTACGTCAGAAAAATTTGTATCCCGTACCACTTGTAAAAAGGTTCCATCTCCTCCCACAACGATATGAATGGAATCTTCTTTGGAGGAAGATGGCATTTCTCCATTTAAAAGGATGAGCTCGGCCTCAATGGATATTGCATCAAATCGTTCTTTTAATTCCTTGGCAATTTCCTCTGAGGATGGATAATCATTTCGATAAATATAAATCTTTTTCATACTACCTCCCCCTTTATTGTACGTTTAGCCACAAAAAAAATCAACAGACCCTGCTGTTGATTTTTATGTTTCTTTACTTTGGTGTAGGAAAATCCAATGTCCATCCACTACTTTTAATGCATTGCCAGTATAATAGACCGTATGATAAAGGTTAAGCTATAGATCAAAAACAAGGGTACTCCCACGTTGCCAAACATGACTTTGAGCCGCTGCCCTTTTGGAACTTGTTGCTCCGTCTCTTGCAGATGGAAATTCTTCCTTTGTATGATCCACAAGACAGTCCCGATGGCAACCATGGAGAAAAAATAAATCAGGTAATAGAGGAAGGGTTGTATTCCCTCTGGCAAGGGACCTTTCAGTCCTTGTGCAATATTTTCCATAAAGGAATTTAGTTCGTCTGGATGTACCTTCGACATTGTCATAGGCGCGAGGATGGTTCCCATGAAATTGACGGCAATGTGGAGAATGATGACATAGCGTAATCTTCCTGTGCGCACGTATATATAGGCAAAAAATAGTCCCAGTCCAAAGGCAAAGAAAAATTGGGACAAGTTGATATGGAAAAGTCCAAAGGTAAGACCAGAAAAAAAGATGGCCATTTTTTCCCCATACTGGACGGTACGGTCGATGATGGTCTTACGAAAAATGAATTCTTCCAGGACGGGAGCGATGATGACTAGGAATAAGGTCTTGACGAGATACCCCTGATTTGCCACATGTTCCAGAGGATTGATGGCCTCCGTTCCTGAGACGAGCTTTTGTATGACATTGCTGATGATAGATCCCAGAAAAAGAATGGGCACGCACATGACAAAATACATGAGAAGTTTTCCCAAGCCAAGGGCATGTTCTTCAATTTTGGTGGAGGGGGTTTTCCTCATGAGATAGATCCCAAAAGGCGCAGCAATATAGAGAGGGAAAAATCCTATCATCCATAGGATCCAAGGCTTTGCTTTAACCAGCTCTTCCATATTGGCCTTTCCATCCATGAGAAATATGGATGGAAGCACCATGGTACATAGTGTGGAAAGACACATGGCTAAGACTCCAATGATGCATAGAGATAGGCCCATCCTCGAATTTTTTCTCCTGGCTTGGTGGATGGGTTCCTGTGAAATATAATGTTCCATAAAGATTCCTTTCTATTTATAATTTCCTGTGACAACAAATCCATTGTATATCCTATGGCCCTCCTTTTGTTTTGCCTTTTTGACTACAAAAATACAAAAGTCAAATGACCCAATAAAAAAAGGAGGATATGCATATCCTCCTTAGGTTCTTACTATTTTACAATTTCCATTGCAGCGATATCGTCTTTGACGACATACATACGCATGATGGCACCTTCTTTAAGTTCTCCAAATACGGCTGCATATTTGGCCAAATACTTGGTGAACTCTTCGTTGGTATCGGTCCGTTTGATTTCCAAACGAATGACACCATCTTTTTCTAGAATGGAAAGAATCTCGTAGGTTCTAGCATCTTTGGTAATCAATACCTCTGCCTTCACCACGGCTCCATCTTTGTCCAACTCTAGTCGGAGAATATCACCAGGTTCATATTCGCCCAATCTTGCATTTTTGAAAATGCTGTATTCCACTTTTTCTTTGTTTGTATCGTTTCCAACCATGGTTTTGTCAATTTTTGGATTGAATCCATTGATCAATTGGATGGTTGCAGTATCAGCAATATCGGTGGTCTCTTCATAGTTTTTGAAAACTACGGTGTGCAACAAATCAGAGCGATCCGATTGAGGAATTTTGCTTCCCGTCTTTGCATCGACAAAATCTTTTCCTGTTACAACAGAAGCTTCCAATCCTTTTGCTGGGTTGGCTTTCTTGGCCACTTCAGCGATGGTTGTAAAGAAAAAGTCTCCATTTTTCTGCACGATAACATTGGTCTTTTCCGTGAGTTCATAGTTGGCTACTTCCGTATTTAGAAGAGCAAATCTTCCTCTGGAAGGTGCAAGATCAATGGCTAATTTCCCGTTTTCAACTTTGACTAATTCCATGGAATCTTCGATATTGGTAGCTCTTTTCACAACGGTGATTCCTCTGGTCTCTCCGTCTCTAGTGAAAACATAGACCAAATCACCTTTGGCAAGATCCATCATACGGATGACTTTTCCATTTTCGTAAATATCAATTCCATAATTGTCGGCTACTTCCAATTGACGATTGTCCATATCCTGAAGACGGATTCTATTGGCCGTGACACCGGTCACAATCATCAGCTCTTCTTTCTCTTGCAAATCTCCACGGATCAATTGAACATTTCCAAAGAGGTCGATGAGCAGTACGCTCTTATTTCCTTCCATGGATTTCAATGTTTGGATATTTTTCTTGGGATACACTGTATCGTACTCTTGGAAGTTTACGTTGATAATCGCACGGAAGCCTTCTTCGTCATTGAGGGGATAGCTTACACTATCAATGGTAAGGACCGTTACTCCATCTTTTTCTTCCACTTTAAAACGAGCATCGTTTCGTTTGTCCCTATTTAAAATGACAAATCCATCTTTATAGATGTGAAGCACATCATCGATGCCTAAGCGGCTCCTGTCGATGACTTTTAAACCATCTCTTGTGTCTTCCAAAACCTTTACAACGTTTTGTCTGGCTTCTGCTTTGGGGTTGGAGTCACGAAGTACATAAATGGTATCTCCTGCAACCTTGCTAACAGGTACGATATCTTTGAAGGTATAGGTGCGAATAAAGACCACTTTAGAATTGTGAACGGTCACAAAACCATAGGATGCTTCATCTTTGATTTCATCTCTATATTTTTGGAGAGAATAGCTCTCGTCGTTGTGTACAATATTTACCAGCGCATCGTTGAGACGGCTTTCTTTATTTTCTTCAACAACCAATCCTCTCTTGGATCCATTCATGTAGAGGAGATCATCTTTTCCGATGGTAAATCCGCCGGATAAGACTTCATATTCTTTGGCAATGACTGGATTTCTTAAAATTTTATCATCGCCTACTTTAAAGTCGATGACTCTTCCGAGATAATCTTCCGCATTGTCTTCCGTTGCAAAGGTAAACTCTACGATATCTTCGGGTTTATAAGGTTCTTCTTCTCCACGGATAATCAGAACTCTTGCCTTGTCCTTTTCGGACATTTCCATAACCATTCCTCTATAGGAAAGAGTTTGCTGATTTTCTTTGTACATCAGCACTTCATAAAGAATATCGAAAATATCTTCTCTCGGTGCAATGGTTTTATAGTCGGTGGTATTCATGTGCTTCAAAAGACCAAGTTCGGAAGCTTTTTGAATGTAAGGAGTTGCCCATCCTTGTCCTTTTGCAGTTTCAGCACCTTCCACATCATGTCCAAGAGCTGCAATGGTAAACATTTTAATGGCCTGTTCAAAGGTCACATTGTCTTGGGGACCAAAACGTCCATCGGGATATCCATTGACGATGCCCTCTGTGGCAACCACATTGACATATCCGTTGGCCCAGCCCCCTGCTACCATATCAGAGAATACACTGGGAACATTTTTTAAGGTTTCGGCCTTCTCTTGCTGCCCCAAAGCATATACTAAGACCTTGGAGAGAGAGGCTCTGTCGATGGGATCCTTTAAATTAAGATTTCCATTTTCATCACCAATGACGATTTTTTGTTCTGTTAAATAGCTCATTCTTTCACTGAGGGCCTGGGTAGGCGTGGCAAAGAAAATTGCCGTCAGTAAAAGGGCTACAATTACTAAACTAACGAGTTTTTTATTCATAGAAATTACTCCTTTCTCAATATGACTCTACTTCAATTATAACCGATTGTATTACAAAATAAACCTATGTTACAGATTTGTAACATCTGCGACTCGGAACGTAACCTTTTTGCTTTAAATTGTAATAAAAGAGACCCCGAAGGGTCTCATGATATTATCCTTGCAAAAGATTTTTTTCTAGTTGGAGAGGCTCCACATAGGTACCATCTTTATACGCACGCATATTTCCACCAGAAATCTCATCAATAAGAGCAACTTTTCCATCAATTAAGCCAAATTCGAACTTAATATCATATAGCTCCATGGATTTTTTTGCCAACTCATCTTTTACAACTTGTCCAATTTCTTTGGTCAATTGAACCAATTCATCATATTGAGACTCCGTCATAATTTGAAGCACGGCCAGACCTTCCTTCGTAATGAGAGGGTCATTCTTATCATCATCTTTCAAGGTAAGCTCCACATAGGCGGGGAGTTCTGCTCCTGATTCGATATAGTCACCATATCGACGGATAAAAGAACCCACAGCTCTGTATCGAAGGATGACTTCAACACCCTTGCCAAAAACTTTGGCCTTGCGTACCGTCATTTCATTTTCGTCGGTGTTGGCTGAAATAAAATGAGTATTCAATCCGAGGTCGTTGAGTTTTTCGTAGAAGAACTTGGTCATGGATACAGCAGCGTTACCCGCACCCTCCATAGTCAGTCCCACTTGATTTTCACCGGGATCAAATACTCCATCTTTTCCTGTCACATCATCTTTGAATTTGAGAAGAATTGTTTTGTCATCAACTTCATATACGTCTTTTGTTTTTCCTGTGTATATTTTTTTCATTTTTTACCCCCTTACCTGAATATTTTACACCTTTTTTTTTCATTGGTCAAATGAAAATAGGAACAACCTCTTTCCAAAAATATCATTTTACATTATACTAAGCATAAGGAGGTCACTATGGATACCAAAAAAAAAGAATCGGATTCCTTGCCTACTATTTTAGAGTTACGCCGACATTTCCACCGTTTCCCAGAAATCGGCTTTGAAGAAATACAAACCACCCAAGAAATTCTTCGTTTGACAGAAGATTTGGGCTGCAAACAATACTATGGAAAAGAATTATATGAAGAGGGACCCAATCCATCCCTTCGCCATATCCAATATATCAAAGAAGGCTATACGGGAGTCCTCCTAGAATTTGAAGGAGAAAAACCCTATATCCTCGTGCGAGCCGACATTGATGGACTGCCCGTTCCCGAATCGGAAAGCGAAGATCACTTTCCCCATAAGGAAGGCTTTCGTTCCATCCACCCCAATCGAATGCATGCCTGTGGTCATGATGGACACATCTCTCTAGGCATTTCACTTGCTCGCCACCTACATCAGAACCCTCCTACACGGGGCGTTCGCATCATCTTTCAACCGGCGGAGGAAGGAGTCCAAGGGGCTGTGGCCCTTGCTCCGTGGATCATGAAAGATGTCCAACAGGTCCTTGGCTTCCATATCGGACTTGGGCAAAGCCCCCATACCATCGGTGTGGGCAGCACCCATTTTCTTGCCGCCAAAAAACTCAATCTCACCTTTCATGGAAAATCGGCCCACTCTGCCAACGATCCCCAATCGGGAATTTGTGCCCTATCCCTTGCCACTGCCTTCTATCCCTTGGCCCAGCAATTGACACGGGACCGCTCCTGTTTAAAAATGCTCAACGTCGGCACCATCCACGGTGGCACAGCCAAAAATGCTCTGATGGAATCCGTGACTCTTGGTATGGACATACGATGCACCACCGACGAAGGAATGGAAGAATTGTTCTCTGGACTCAAACAAATTGCCCAGGGTGTTGCCGACAGCAGAAAGGCTTCCCATACCATGGAAATCATTGGAGAATGTACCGCCTACGAGGAAGACAATGGACCCTTGGTACAGTCCATCTGTGATATCTTAGAAGAAAAAGGACTCTCCACCATTCCCTTCCCCAACTTTGGGGCCAGCGAAGATGTGACTGTCTTCATGAAAAAAGCCCGCCAACAGAGGGGCGAAGCTCTACACTTGCTCTTGGGAACCGATTTAAAAGGGTCCCATCATGCACCGGACTTTGATTTTCCCGAAGAAGATTTGGAGTTTTTCCTCACTTCTGTACTGACGGTCTTCCAAACCATGATGCAAAGACGATAAAAATTCCTTCGGGAATTTTTTTATTTGGGTAATCTTGCTCCATAATAGAAAGCCAGGGCCAAAATCTGAAAGGCCATGAGAATGGGGACCAGCAATTTGAATAAAGGCTTTTGTGTTTTATGAGAAAATATCTTCATTGCCAAAGCGGCTCCCACGGCACCCATGGTAAGTGTACTAAAAAGAAGTACCTTTTCTGAGATCCGTTCTCCACCCTTCTTGGCCTGCCATTTATCCCAACCATAGAGCACAAAACTCAAACTATTCAAAACCAATAAGCAGTACGTAACAACCGACATATTTCTTCTTCCCCTTTGGATTAGATTTCTTATTTTTCATTCCATATGGAATTATACCTATATATTGTGTATAATGCAAGATAAGGAGGAGAATAAAATGAATTTTAGTTATCCTATTGCCCCGATTCGCAGTTTTTCTGAAGATGAACTGAAACAAATAAAAAATGGGGCCTTTGCGAAAGTAAAGAAAGATGGATGTCTGCCACAGGGAAGTTATCTCACCACCCCCTTTGTAGAATATGTCAAGGTGGATGGAAAGATGCTTCTTCCCACCAACCATATTCTAAAAGCAGCCATCGTAAAAAAAGATGGTCTCACCTGTGTGGAACCGCGCAACCTAAAAGAAGGAGATGAAGTACTTCTCGGAGATTGTCCTTGCAATGATTGTGGAATCTTCCGTGACGAAGATGCCTTCCCCAGTACAAAGATTGGTCATGGACTAAACACGGTCTATGAGGGAAGCACCACCAGCTACCGTCGCCTATTCTATTTGATGAAAGAGATCCACGAAAGAGGCGGAAAAATTGCTTGGGTCCTCGGACCGGCCGTGGTTTTTGACTACGACACAAGACTGGCCCTCTCTGAGCTTGCCGATGAAGGCTATGTCCAAGCCCTTTTGGCTGGAAACGCCATGGCAACCCACGACTTGGAAGGCGGATATCTAAACACCGCCCTCGGACAAAATATTTACACCCAAGAATCCGTACCCAATGGGCACTATAACCATTTGGACTTACTCAATGAAGCGCGGCATTTCCCTGATTTAAAGAGTTTCATCGTATCCGGCGAAGTAAAAGATGGATTTGTGAAAAAAATGGTGGAGAAAGATTTACCCATCGTATTATGCGGAAGCATCCGTGACGATGGACCACTCCCCCCGGTCTTTTCCAAAGCCACAGAAGGATTGGCAGCCATGACGGAAGTCCTAAGAGATGCTGACTTAATCATCACATTGGCCACACTTCTACACTCCGTATCTGCCGTAGAATGTGCCCCCACCTATCGTGTGGAAGGGGACCAAATAAAAGGAACCTTCGTTGCCACCATTGACATCACCGACTACGCCACAAACTCTGTGGTCAACGAAAGAGAGGGATACCTGGTGGATGCCATTGTAACCAACGTACAAGATTTCTGTGTAAATGCACGGAACAACTTAATTCGTTTTAAAGATGCAGAAGGGAGGCTCAGATGAGTTTTGTAGTGAATCCATATGTGGAACCAAATTGGGATCAGGATTTTCTAAAAAATGCTCCCAACTGTTCCTATGAAGTTTGTGAACAAGATGGAGTGGCACCGAACAATTACCATGCTCTTTCCATCTATCCTGAATATTTTAAAATTGACGGAAACTGGGTCCTGGCTGTGGAAAGCCGGATGGACACCGTCCCCGTCATCAAAAGCCCCACAAGAGTGGAAATCGTAGAATTTAGAAACCTCAAAAAAGGCGACAAGGTTGTGGTTGGACGTACCGAAGACGCCAGCGAAGGAATCTATATGTACACCGGAGGGTTCCTAGCCGAAACCGGCGAAGCTGACACCTTTGCCTTCCGTACAGGAAGAAGCCGCGAAACCGCATTCTCCAAAGACTACGACGAACTCTATGAAATCATGAAATTTGTAAAATCCAACAACGATCCCATCACTTGGGTGGTTGGACCCTCCCTTGTCTATGATGATGAAGCGAGAATCGCTTTCTGCGAACTCATCAAAAAAGGCTATGTGGACGCCGTCCTCACAGGAGATAACTTTGCAGCCATCGATATCGAAAAAGCGCTCCATGGCGGCACCTTGGAAAACTTAGATTCCAAACGCTCTGCCATGCTCCGCACCTATGACGCCATCTCCACCATCCGTGAAGCTGGAAGTATTAAAGAAGCGGTAGAAAAAGGCATCCTCAAAGAAGGCATCATGTACAACTTGATTCAAGAAAAGAAGGACTATGTCCTTGCCTCCTCCATTCGTGACCCCTACACCCTTCCCGATACGGTCAACGATGTCTATGAGGCACAGGATAAAATGCGTGCCCATACTAGGAAAACGGGAATGCTCATCTGTCTATCCACAGTCCTTCACACCATCGCCAGTGGAAACATGACTCCCAGTTACAACGCCTTTGATGGAAACATCCGTCCCGTATATATCTACTCCATTGACTTCCAAGAATTCTCCGTCAATAAATTATCGGACAGAGGAACCTTAGAAGTAAAAACTCTTGTAACCAACATCCATGACTTTGTAAGTCATATCAACAACAACCTCTAGGAGGACCTATGAAAAAACACCTTCTTCTATATCTCTTGGCTATGATCCTATTCTTGGTTGGATGTAAACAATCATCTACCTCCATCGCCACAGAAACAAAAGAACTCAACCTAAAATTCCTGGACATATCCGCAGCCAAAGATACCTTCAAAGAATTTGCACCGGATATCATCATGCCCAAGGACTTTTATGAGGGAAAATACGACAAAGAAACCTATCAAATCATTGCCATGGACGGAGAAGCCGTGGCAAAATTAAAAAAAGATAACCACTTGGACCTGCTCTTCCGAAAAGATGTGGCCTACCTCATCAAAGATTACAAAGACTCCTCCATGGCAGAACTCTACAATCTGCACCGTGGACTGAAAACCACAGGCTCCTCCGGAAGCGCCTACTCCCTCTATCGAATCTACGAGAATGATCAGATGAAGGTGATTGACTTAAACGAAAAAGAAGGAAAAGATGCCCATCGCATCCTCATCCTTCTCAATCAACTCTACCATACAGAAGATGCCGAGAGCTTCAATGAATGGTATGTGCAATTAGATTAAATGAAAAACCTCCAGTTTTGGAGGTTTTTTGGTGGGAGATTTTTCCTGTGTTGGGTTTAAGACTTTCCGGCGATATGAAATCACGCCGCTATCCTTTAATATATTCTCTGCATCTAAATTTTTACATCCATTACATAGTCATCGAAATTATTGCAATCCGTATACACATACACCGAAGGTATCTGTTTAAATACAATTATATTATGTTTAGATGCTAGTATTTGCTTGCTTTTTGCAATACTAAGTAGACGGCTTTTAACTACATGAGATTTTCGATTCTCATCTGTAAATTCAGCATTAATATAAAAGGAATAAAACCCTCTAACTTTCAGGAAATGAGTAGGAGTAAGAGATATATCCTTTGCCAAAAAACATTCTCCATATTTCTTTAATCGGGTAAGCTTTACCCCTAGTATTTTTGTGTATATTCAAAGGTAAACTCTCAAAAGAATAGACATGCCTGTCCAGAGTATGAACGTTAGGGTTTTCTGTGAGAAAATAAGCATTGTCGTTAGACATATGCCAGTAATTAATAGTATTTCACTTAAAATTGAATACATACTTGGTATTGATTTCATAAATTCACCATTCCAATCTTAACGTTTCTATACCCGTAGTTCTCATTCTTACTACATTTCAATCCACGCACCCGCAAGAGGTGCGACCCAATCCGAAGGGAAAGCATTTTTAGCTCTTCACCGTTTCAATCCACGCACCCGCAAGGGGTGCGACTCGTTGACCTCGGCAATGTCCAGATAATTTTCCCCGTTTCAATCCACGCACCCGCGAGGGGTGCGACATTGGAAAAATCCTTACTGGCCAATCTAGGGTTAGTTTCAATCCACGCACCCGCGAGGGGTGCGACAAGACTTGCCGAACAAACGTAGTAGGCGGGGGGCTGTTTCAATCCACGCACCCGCGAGGGGTGCGACGTTTGGAGGTGCATATAAGTAATGATTACAATCTTGTTTCAATCCACGCACCCGCGAGGGGTGCGACGAAAACTTTCGAGGATACAAGAAAAAGATGGAATGTTTCAATCCACGCACCCGCGAGGGGTGCGACATTCATAATTTTTCCTCCTTGTTTATTTATAGGCGTTTCAATCCACGCACCCGCGAGGGGTGCGACATCTTCCTGTAACTCCTTCGCCTTGGGATTGTTCGTTTCAATCCACGCACCCGCGAGGGGTGCGACAACATCAGATGAAGGAGTTTGAGGAGGAAATTAAGTTTCAATCCACGCACCCGCGAGGGGTGCGACTTCCAATCCCCCTCAATTGGCGAGGGATAAGTCATGTTTCAATCCACGCACCCGCGAGGGGTGCGACGAACGTTGCTCTCACCTTTATCCCAACTAATAATCGTTTCAATCCACGCACCCGCGAGGGGTGCGACAGCTAAATGTGGTATTTTTCTTT
>JAUNVC010000020.1:18976-20623 GCA_030537875.1 Tissierellia bacterium
GTTTCAATCCACGCACCCGCGAGGGGTGCGACAGCTAAATGTGGTATTTTTCTTTCTATTTTTGTTTTGTTGATACCATATTTAGTTTTTGCCATGCTTTTTCTTTCTTTTGTTTTTCACTTTTTTCTTCTTGTTATGCGTGTTTCAAGAATTGATTCGATGTTCCATTGAGGTTCGCCTATCGTTGGGTTATATAGGGCGGGTAAACATCTAATTCTTTCCGAATACTTTGTGCTAAGAGCATGGCTTGACAAAAGGGAAGGAGTCCCTTTTGTATTTTTTCTTGTAAAAATGGGTGTGTTATTTCATCCAAAAGATAGTCGTTCCAATATTTAATAAATTTTTTAAATCCATCTTCTGTAAACTCCACAGCCCCATTAGCTTGTACTAAAAAATCTCGTTTCGTAATTTGTTTCCTGTTGATTACAGAAAGTACCATGCGGTCTGCAATGTAAGGTCGCATTTCTTCCATTACATCGAGTGCTAAACTCGTTCTTCCAGGTCGTTCTGTATGAAAAAATCCCATATACGGATCCAAACCAGCTGCTTGAAGCGCTCCCTCTACCTTGATCCTTAGAAATCCATAGGCAAGAGATAGTAATGCATTGACGAAGTCCAAGGGTGGTCTCTTGTTTCGCCCATTGAATACAAAGTCTTCCTTCTGTTGCAAAATCAGCTTTTCAAATGAAGAAAAGTAGGCCCTTGCTGCCAGTCCTTCATATCCTCTTAATTCATCGCAGGTTTTAGCCCCACAACACATTTCTTTCCACTCTTTAAGTTCGTCTATTTTAATTCTCAGTGTTTCTCTCTGGTCATCAAGGTCTCGTCTTCTTCTATCAAGATTTTCAATGGAATTTTGAATTTTTCCAATGATAAAGAGCTTAGAGTATATTAAACATTCCTCAGGATCTTCTGCTGCTTCATATTGTTTTTTTCTCGTGAGTACACTTCCTCTGATTTCCGTTTCGAAAGCTCCTATATATTTGCCGCTTGGACTCATATAAGTAACCGTAACTCCATTTTCAGCGCATAACTTCAAAAGCCCTGGGCTAACTCCTGTATAATTAAAGCACACAATATTCTCAAAGTTATGAATGGGAAGTTTTGCAATTCTAGAGCTATTTTCTCTAACTTCGATGGTATTTCCATCTCTTCCAAGATAGTATTCTGGATTGGTTACATACAATGTATTATTTAACTTTCTCAAGATTCACCCCTAAATGCTCCATGATATATTTTTTTGAACTTTTTCCATTGGTTATGGGCATGCAATAATTGATAAGTGAGCAACTTTTACATTTGCTTTCAAATCGTCCGTTCGGTATTGTTTTTTCTTTAAGATATTCCTGCATTTTTTCGATGGTATCTTGTAAATATAGGCGAATATTTGTGTCAATGGGCACTTCAACTCTTCTATGAATAGATTTGTAGTACAAATAGGCTGATGATATGTGGGTTTGGAACATCTCTTCTAGGCAAACCACTTGAGCCACCAATTGAATAATATCGCATGGATTCTTTTTTTGTTTCCCTTTTTTATATTCTACAATGTGAGGTTCATATGCCGTATCCTTCAACAGGTTCCGAGGAAGAATACCTGTTTTTGTTTCAATAAATTCAACTGCATCTAACTTCCCATAAACACCA
>JAUNVC010000040.1 GCA_030537875.1 Tissierellia bacterium
ATGGTTAGGAAAATACATTTAAGGGAGTAAAATGGTCAAGAAATTATTTATCAATATCCTTCAAACAAAATACAAAGAAGTTCCGGGTAATCCTCATATTTTTTTGAATTCTTTTACATTAACATCTTTTAACTGTAAAATTTTATGGTATGTTTATTACAAACTTGGCAACCCTCCTTTCATTGTTGTTAGTAACTATATTGTAAGGGATATAGGGTTGTCTTGTATTTTTATTTTACATAAAAATATCTGTTGAAGAATATTTTCTTATCCCAACAGATATTATAGAACTGGTAAAAAAGAGAAATCTAAGATCTCTCTTTTTTTATTGTTACTCCCTATAAGAACAGAATGCTGTATTTTTCTGGAAGAGTTAGTATTTAAATGTTTAGGGTCAATATCCGGGAAGAATAAACTTTTTTTCTACCAGGGCCACAACTAATTTCAGAGGATTGTCATATCCGGTTTTTTTCAAGATCTTCTTTAAGTGGTATTTTACAGAAAATTCGCTGATTTCCATTTTTTCGCCAATTTCTCGATAATTCAGTCCCTCCACCAAGTATCGGAGAATGGTAATTTCATTTTCCGTGAATTTATCACTTTTGCATACCCCGATATTCACAGCGGGGGAACTCTCGGGATAGATGGATTCTCCCTTCATGGTTCGATCCATAATATCAATTAAATCATAGTCCTCTGAATTCTTGTACCAAAAGCTTTCACAGCCGATCTCTTTTGCTCTTCGAATAAAGGATTCATCGGGCATGGAGGTGATAATAATGATCTTGATTTCCGGATATTTCTTTTTGATGATTTCTGCAGCTTTCAAACCGCTTTCCCGTTCGGCGGTGCAAATATCCATCAAGATCAGGTGAATCGGATTTCGTAGACAGTAGATTTCAGCCAAAGAGGCATTTTCTGTGGTGTAAATAATCTTATATTTTCCCTTTTTTGAGATCAACTCCTTTAAAAATAACAACTCCATACGCTGATCTTCTACAATTAAAACTCTTGGATATTTCGGTCTTCCCACAGATTTAGACATAGATACATTTCAACTCCTTCTTTGCAGATCATCTCCATATGGCCGCCGGATTCTTCAATCTTTCTTCGCAAAGTTGTCAAACCACTCCCTTCCACTATGGAAGTGATGGGGAATATTCCGTTGTCGGTAATGGACGCATGAACTTTCGTTTTTCCGATTTAATATTTACATAGAGATGGTCGGCCTGTCCGTGCTTTACGGCATTGGTAAGGGATTCTTTAATCCCCCGTAGAATCAGATAGGAGATATTTTCATTCTGAGGAAAACTTCCCTTGATATCAATGGTACAGCCGATGGCATCTGCTACTTTATAGAGTTCCCTCAAACTGGTTTCAATATTATTTTCACGGAAGGAGAATCCTTCAGACAGACTTTGAACCATCTCTTTCCAAATCTGAAAGATGTCATCTCGGTTCAAATTGTGTTGTTGACCGGTCAGATATAATTTTGTCGCCAAAATAGATTGTCCCAAGTTGTGATGAATATAGGCTTTGGAAGCCAGTACTTCCTCCGCCGATTGAATATCGGCAATATCTTCCAGTAATTTTTTGATTCGATTATTTTGTTTTTTTAAGTAGATATTTTTTTCCTCCAACTCCTGAGACAACCGGTATAAAAGGGTGATATTCGTTCCCGTAGTCTGAACAAATTTTTCTCCCTCTACAATTAAGGGGATTTTGGAAAACTCCCAGATAGTGCCGTCTCGGAGGCGGTAGAGAATGGTATCCTTATGGAAGATGTCCCATTGAATATTGGGATTAACAGGAGATTGGGACTGTTTTTCCCAAAAGAGTTTCATGTCTTGGTATGGAAGCCCCGTCAGTTCTTCCAACAATTGGTTCATTTTCAAGTTGGTTAACATCGGTCGACCTTTACTATCGGAAAAGCACATGGCAATGGGCAGATGATCGCCGCCCTCTTTAATGGAGGCAGGGGTAATCCGCCCCTTGTAAATCTGATACTCCAAAATGTATTCGTAGAGACAGTGGATGAGAAAGGAGATCCATATTAAAAGAAAGAGGAGGACCTTTTGATTTTTCATACAGCTTCCCACGGGGGAAAGGGGAAGATCTTCAATTCGAGTCCGATGAATTTCCAAAAGGAATATAAAAATTGTATTGGTAAACAGAGAAACGATGGAAGTAAGAAGGATGGAGGAGATATTTTTTAATTGTAAGCACTTTATTATAATCAAATAGAGTTGGAAGATAATAAGAAAGGCAAAGGCAAGAATAAGCAGTCCCCTCTCTACCAGGGTCAATTGATAAATAGTACTCATCATTACCTCCTTTCCAAACGGACTGTAATATGGTGGATATCCTCGTTCTGTTCATAGAAGATTTCCCCGTCGATGGCTTTCGCCTTCTGTAAAAATACCTTTTCATATAGGTGGGAAGGGCGGCTAAACAGAGTCATCTGTATATTGAACAGAAGGTAATTTCCATCTTCCCGCAGGGTAATATAAATGGTCTCTAAAACCTTTAAAGTATTCTCTGCAATGTGTTGGAAAAAGCTGTAGAGAAATAGAATATGTTCGGGATTCATCTCCCCTAAGTACAATGTAAGGTTTCCCCCTTC
>JAUNVC010000002.1 GCA_030537875.1 Tissierellia bacterium
CATATTGATGGGAAACAACGTTCATGGATCTTTCTATAAATTTTTTCCCTCTACGTTCTTTGATTTCAGGGTTGTGAACTTTCTCATGAACAATGTTTCCCAACGTGGTATGGTAGTTATTTGTCCAACAGTTGTCAAAGACCATTAGTCCCCATTGTCTCTCACAAAAGACAAAATGTTGCAGATGATTGATTTCAATATAGAGCTTTTCTACACCTCATAGTAGTCCAAATGAAGGTTTGGTAATTTTTCTTCAATGACTTCATAGTCCTCAATGGATTTGGGAATATCCACATTTTCTTTTTTCTTCACAGTGATTTGTCTATGAACCTTGGATGACGGATAATCTCCCAGTTTTGAATTATGTGTCCACCAGTACAATCTTTCCATGGTCATGGATCCATCTGGGCGCGCAGAAGATGCGTCGTTATCAAAAATAGTTCGTATGGCTTCTTTGATTTTTTCTGCATCTTCTTCATTAAAGCCAGTGATTTCGGACAATTGACAATTGATGCTTCCTTTCAATAGATATATTCCAAAATCGACTCTATGTTTCATCCCCATGGTGTCCGAGGATTTTTTCCCATCACTTGGTTCAGAGTTAACTGATTTCGTTATCTGAAGACTCGTGATATCTACTGGATCCACAGAAAATGCTGAATGAATAGAAACGGGACCACGGACTCCTAGGGACATATTTTCTTTGTCTTTAAAAGCAAACACCTGTCCAAAGGAGCGAACGTCAATCCATTCTTCACAGACCATCTTGCTTACTTCATCTTTGTCCTTGTTTCCTTTCACCAGATTTTTCATACGATCACTCAAGGAATTACACCCATCATCAGATCTTTCTTCCATTTGCACAAAGATCTTTTCTCCCATGTCTTGTAGACGATTACGGATTTTCCTCTTTAAGCAAACATCCGAGATTTCTCCGTATCCCTCATAGTTCTCACGAGGTCTATTTCCTGTCAATGGATCTCCATTGGGGTTGGCATTGGTAACAGAGATAATTCCTACAAAATCGATTTTTTTATTGATCATTTTCAACTTCCTCCTTTTTATTGAAAAATGCGTTCATTTGGTGACTGTATCCTAAGAGATATTCTCCACTCAATCCCTTATATGAATTGAAATCTTCCATTTCAAATTTATCCATAATTTCTTGCATGGTTTTTTCAAAACCTACCTTTCGATTACCAGATAGGCTATTGAGATAGGGTAAAATCCTTTCGTAAATTTGCTTCCAGGTTCTCAAGGGCCGCTTAGAAAAAGCTTCCATCAACCTTTTTGCCGTCGTGGGTCGATCGATTCCCTTATCCCAATTGCTTACTTGTTCAATCCTATCGGCCACGGCAAGCAGCCTTCCAAATAGATAAGATCTGTTGGTAACATCTTTGTTCAATGCCATTCCGTAATCCACTCCCTTCCTTTCAATATAAAATTTTCTTACCATGCTACATGCGATGGCTAGATTTCTATTCCAGTTATAATCCGATTTTGTCATTGGTCTCGATGCCGTACGTATCAACGACTGGACAATATCCAACGGAACTCTTTTTTTCTCCAATATGCATGGTAGAAGTCTTTTTAGATGAAATTTCATCATTTTATCTTCCAATTCCATGAAATTTCTTTGAACTCCGAAGGCATACAAAACAATATCCTGGGGCAATGGCGCCCCAATGAAGTTGATCCATTCCTTTTCTTCGACTTTTTTAGATTGATGCCATGCGGCAGTTTCTTGCCAATATTTTAATCGTTCCAAATATTCGTCAATGGAATATTCCTGATAATAGAGAGTTGCCAGTCTTCCAGGAGTTGCAGCATCAAAGGATATAATTCTCACTCGGTCTTTTGTGTCTAGTTTCATCCGATATCCATCGATTGAAGCTCTCAATCTCCTAGCAAACTCTTCTCCTGTTTCAGCTTTTTTTGCACTTAGTTGTTCCTCTGGATCAACCAAGGAGTCAAAGAAATTGTCCGTGGGTTGGAGAATATTCTGCGCTTCATCAGTCCAAGCCAGTATCACAAGCCCATCTCTATTGTAGGCCTGTTTTTGAATGAGCCATCGTAAAGCCGCATGAGCTTTTTCAGAAACTTCATAGCTAATTTGCGCACATTCATCCGCTTTTTTGAACCGGCCTTTAAACGTGACGATACTACTGTCGTTGGAAGATATGACTTTTGCAGAGTCTCCTGCATTTCGTATATATTTTCCATGAAGACTTGTAATGTACGCTTCTTCCCCTTTGATATAACACATGCCATGGCCTTGTTCATTTAATTTGGATAGATAGTAGTCTCCGTATTCTTTCATCAATTCCCTATCATTCCATAGTTCGTGGCTTCGTCCGCCCACTAAAATTTCAAATCGGAAGAAAATTTTGGATTGTACAATTGAAGAAATCTTGTCCTCTGTAAGCTTACCATCTTCATTTAAGGTGAGAATATTTGCATCAATTAAGTCTTTCGTCAATGTTTTTTTGCTTAAATACTTGAATAGAATTTCCAGATAGGGATTTCTCCCAAAGGTAAGCCATTCTTCTAATTGCTCCATATAGGGCACGAAATTTTTGTTATAAGGGTCGTCTTTTGCTTTTGTAGACTCATAATAGGTTTCAAAGTCACCTGCCATATACCATATATTGTCGAAAAGAGGATGAGGTACTGGGCCTGCTGTTCGGGCTGCAGATGATATCGTCACAGGTATAATCGTTACGGCATCTTCCTTTGGAATCACATCGGCAGATACAAAATCCCCATCTTCATCAATGGTGACCTTCACCTGTGCATTCTGAGTGATAGTTCCCACGGGAAGTAATCTTGCCTTGCCTTCATAAGTAGCCTTCCCACTCTCCATCACATGATCATAGGTTTTGTATAAGTTATATAAGTAACTCATACCTCCACCTCCTCTTCTACGGATCGCAGATTCTGTCCTAGCACAAATTCCTTTTTGCTTCCCTTTTTAATCACCCGCCGCACGGAGCATTCTTCGGCTTTTGGAAAGGTGATGATTCCATATTCCATAGTGGGATGCCAAAAATGAGCTATAAGCTCGCCCTTCTCATTTTGATCTGGATAGGAGAAACTATGAAATGATAATCCATAACTTAGCTCTGGAGTTTGATCATAGGCCCCTTTCTGTTTTCCAAATTCTATGGGCTCCGCATAGCCCTGGCATTCTCTAGTTCCAAGGAACACATCTCTTCTTCCTCCCTTTTCAAGGGAACGTTGGGCCATGAAAAAATGTTTGTTTTCATTTCTATCATGACTCAAATCATCCCTCCAAAGATTCCATTCAAAATGTGCTTCCACTTCATACTCCACGTTCCGTAGATAGGTGTAGTAAGCGAGGTCACTTTTCCCGTCCAGCCTCCTTAACTTTGTTCCAACTGTTTCCGTTTGAATTGGTTGGATAATTCGTACCCTATCGATGATCCATTGGATGGTAGGTTTCCAATATATGGAGCTTGCCATACCAACCAAAGATTCATAGGTTGGAATGTGGTAGGAAAATTTTTCCCCTCCAAGTTTACTTTCCGGTGTTGTAAAAAGTGCCCTTCTTCCAAAAACACTGAAAGTAATTTTATTTTCTTTCTGCATATTCGCCTCCTTTATAATACAATGGTTTCCATAAACCCTTTTTCAGTATTCAATCCAGTTTCTTCATCATAATAATTCTCTTTTAATATATACATTCCATACTCTTCTAAAAAGATAAGAGCACCCTTCTTACAGAGCTCCTGTATTGTATATTCATATACGTTAATTGAATAGTTTTGTACCTTTCGTATCAATGCATATGCTTCATGTATACTCGTGGAATTGGACAAGAGATCGGCAATGATTTCTTTTCCTTTGCCATAGGGAACAATAACTCCATGGCCTGCGTTTTCAATGGCTTGAAATGACTCCCCGGCCGTTAAAAAACTTTGTTGTAATACATGGTTGATGTTGGAAGCCATCTGGCATTCGGCTAACAAATTTAAAATTGTAGTTTGTTTCCCTTCATAATGTGTCACACCTTCTATGTTTTTATAATAATCTTTAAAATACATATCCAACATAATGTCACTTAACATTCTCTTATATCGCTCTGGATGTTTTTGAAAGTCTATTAATTTGGCTTTGGCTTTTTCTTTCCCTCTACGAACTTCCATAAGCTTTTCTGTATTTTCCAAATGAGAATCTAATTCCACAAGGTAGAGATGTCCACCACCCTTCAGTTCGTTGTGACGATTGCATCTACCACCTGCCTGCACGAGAGAATCCATTTTTGAAAGAGACCGAATCACCGTACCTACGGATAGATCAACTCCTGCTTCAATTAAATTGGTGCTAATAATTATATGGGGCTCAGAGATTTTATGTCCACGAATTTTTTCTAAAATTTTTCTTCTGTGAGCTACACACATGTTATTAGACAAATGATATAGAGGAATATCCGTTTTTTTACATAGAGAATCGTATATTATCCTCGCGGCTTTCCTCGTGTTGACAACACATAGAACACTTAAATGTTCCTTTTGTTTTTTCATGAGAAGCTCTGATAATGTATCTTCCGTGTAAGGAGGATGTTGTAAGAGAGAATGGGTCTGAAATCTTTGGAACACAACCTCTTCTCTATAGTCTTTCGTTAGATAGGGATTGTCACTATATTGGATGAGCGCCAATTGTTTTTCCTGTGTTCTATTTTCCTCCGCTGTTGGAATGGTGGCTGAACAAATGACAAATGTAGTATCAAAGAACTTGTTCAAAGCATTGATCGCCAAATGGAGAAGGGAGAGAGATTTTAAAGGTGCTGACTGAATTTCGTCGATGATAATCACAGAGTTCTGAAATCTATGCAATCTACGCAAGGCCTGTTTTGAGGATGAGAAAAGTGAATTTAAGAATTGGACAAAAGTGGTCAAAATAACGGGAGCCGCAAAATTCTCTGAAATATATTTTTTCGCTTCCGAATCACAATCATGGGTTCCACCGGTGTCATCTTGCACCAAATTGCTATGGTATTCTAAAATATGGGGTTGAATACTCTTGGAAGAAAACATGGCATGATATGTGTCGGCATTCTGCTCTAGAATACTGATATAGGGAGATAGATAAAAGATTCTTTGCTTCTTATGTTTTTTGGCATGATGCAATGCAAATCGCATGGCGGCAACGGTTTTCCCTGCACCTGTTGGAACGTTCAGTTTATAGACTCCCGTTTCTCTGCCAGCACTCTCCTTGCATTCATCTGATATTTTTGTTCGTAGTGTATTCATATCATTGTTGGCAGAAAAATTCTTTTCAATATAACCCTCAAAGTCTTCAACGGCTTTTTCCCAAGAAAAGTTGTTTCTTAAACGAGTGTACGCTTCTTCATAAGAACCTTGTAGGGAAGCCGAATCGGTCCAGTCCGCATCAATAAGCATAGACAAAAACATTCTTGTGATAAAACTCATATCAAAACCCATCACATCTGGTTTTTCTTTTTTGTCTTTAGGATATTTTTTTGCAAAACTAAAAGCGACTTTCTTCATAGTATCATCATAGAGATTTTCTAATCTATCCCTTTGCTTAATAGAAAAGTAATTCCCTAGAGTTTCTTCCGTTGTTTCTAAACTTTTTTCTCTAAAAATCTTTTCATCTAAACAATGAATTTTCTTCTCTTTATCCTGACAGTCAAATAATCCATGATGTGCTCCTATGGCATATTCCATCATATCTTGAAACAGTAAATTCCCAAGATGTTTTTTCTCGTCTGGAAGAGCTTCCCAAAATTTTCGCAAAATAAACATGCCCGTCCTAGAATGTGGTGGTAGTTTCGACTTCCCATTAAGCAAATCTCTTTGCCAGTCTGGGTTGGCTTTCCCCGCATCATGTAAAAGACCCAATAATTCCAACAAAGGCTTACATTCTTCCCATTGACAAAAGTCTCTAGCTCTACGCCCTACTCCTTCCAAATGACTCTCTAAACTTTGGATTAAAATTTCATCTTCATATTCAATTCTTCTCGCTATAAACTCCATCTTCCACTCCTGTTAAAATATAAATGCATCGTTTTCTGGATCGTAGCTATCATCTTTCCCCATGGTTTCCAGTTTAACTTGCCAATTCTTACCTAAGCGATAAAAGCGCAAGCTATCCTTTTCTTCATCCATGATCTGCCGCAATTTTTCTTTAAGTATAAGATATTCTGAAGGACTAACCAAGCATTCAAACACTGAATTCTGAACTCGTTGCCCCACATCTTCACAAGCTCTCGCTACTTGTCGCAACCGTTTTTTTCCAGCTTGATCTTCTGTATTCACATCATAGGTAACTAATATCATCATAATTTTATGCCTATTTTATATACAAATATAACTTCTGCATCTATCATAGCACATCAAATTTTACTTTGCAAGCCTTTTCCCAAAAAAATTCTTAAAAAAATATTGCCTTAGAATTTGAAGCACCCAAATCTTCCTTTCATCAGCAATATATTCTGTCCTAATGATTCTTTTAAATTTAAAGCAGCCAAAAACTTGTTGAATCTTCTGAGTGATTGTAGGCTGTACAAATTTATTCCATACTGCAACGGTATCATCCCACACCTTCATACAAAGTTCATAAACTTTCACACAATACACCTCTTTCTTGTTAGTATAAGTTCCATGATATCTATACCCTTTTTTCCACTAAAATAACAAATTGTTTTTTCTCCTCTTCTTCTATCTTTTGCTGTCCACCTACATTCCATGGCTGAATCACCTTCTCTGCCATCCATTGAATACCACAGGGATCTATTGTGAACATCATCCATCGCAATCATTTCTTTTCGCACACTTTCGCTTTTCTGTCCTGTTATTGACAATGGCTTGTTTTTTTGTTTATCTCCAAGAACCTCTGGGTAATATATAGGAGAAGCAAGAAGATTTACAAATAGGAGGAAAGTATGTTAAAAAAATTATTTGGACTAAAAACAATCAAGGCTCATTGCGATATCCCCTGTGGTATTTATGATCCCATTACAGCGCAAATCGCGGCCATCACCACGGTTCGTATGATGGATCAGATGAAAGATATTTTGGAAAGCGATCACACAGAAATGGAAAAGAGAAATACCTTTGCCCGTTTGGTCGCCGTAAAAGAAGAACACGCCGAGAAGGCAAAGCATGAGATTCGTGTCATCTGGGGTGATTTCATAAAAGCCCCCCAATTGGAAAAGTATCCCGAGCTCCACGAGCTGACCCATGATATTATGATGCTCGGTTCCAAGGTCAAGCAGGGCGTCAATCGGGAAGATGCTGTCAAGTTCTTAGAGAAGATCAATGAATTTGCAAAAATATTCTGGGAAATCAAAGGAGAGGAAACGGTCACCGCTGAGGCTCCCTATCCTCCCAAGCTCCCCATCGTATATAGAAAAGTAAAATAGCAAAGAGAAGGCCACGGGCCTTCTTTTTATTTTTAGAGTTCTTCTTCCATTCCCAATAAAAAATGTTGGATTCCTCCAACATTTTAGGTCTCTTATTTCTTCCCAATGCATAGGGCTTTTCCGATATAGTCTTTCAGTCCCAATCCATATTCCCATTTGAGAGCATAGGCATCGGTGACTTCTTCGTTCTTGATAAACACTGTTTCAAATCCAGCCGCCCCCATGAGTTCTTCTAACTCTTCCAACTGAAGAGCTCCTCCCACTCATGTGCCGTAGAGGTTCTTCGCCTCCCTCAACTCTTTGGAGAGTTCTTTTTTTAAGATCACATCCGAAAGAATACAAGTTCCTCCCGGTTTTAGTACGCGATAGATTTCTTTATAAACGGATTGTTTGTCCGGCTCCAAGTTGATGACACAGTTGCTGATGACATGGTCCATGGTGTTCTCCTGAAATGGTAGGTCCACCAATGTGCCCTGTCGAAATTCCACCCTTTCAAATCCTTTTTTCTCTGCCACATTCCTTGCTTTTTCAACCATTTCTTCCAACACATCCACACCATAAAACACCCCACCCTCGGGGAATTTTATCCTTGCAAGAAATACGTCCATTCCTGTACCCGATCCCAAGTCAAGGAGCGTTTCTCCTTGTTTTACAATGAGGTTTTCCAAAGGGTTGCCACAGGAAAGACCTAGTTTGACCTCCTCTGGCAATAACGCCAATTCGGTTTCATCATATCCAAGGGAGCGATAGAGTTCATCGGCGGTGATACTGGTTTTTTCTTCTCCGGTGGATACCTTCTTGTAAAATTCCTTCACTTCTTTTCGTATTTGATCTTTCTTTGTCATACTTCCTCCTTTTTTTATTATATCACTCCCATCCATGGGATAAAAGGGTATAAGAAATAAAGGAGGTAGATCATGAACATATTGATTGGATATAAAAAATGTTCCACTTGCAGAGATGTAGAGAAATTGCTGGAACAAAAGAACTGGGACTATACCTTTCGTTCCATTGTGGAGGATACCCCTACAAAAAAGGAATTGAAACAATGGCACCAAGCATCGGGGCTTCCCATTGGACGTTTTTTTAATACTTCGGGTATTCTCTATCGAGAGATGAACTTGAAAGATAAAAGACCCCACATGCGTGATGAAGAAGCCTATGCCCTTCTTGCCACCGATGGAATGTTGATAAAGCGGCCCATCCTACTGCATGATGACGAAATCTACGTCGGTCCCGATGTAAAGAAATTTTTGTCCAAATAAAAAGAACTCGCTCCTTGGCGAGTTCTTTTTATGTCTAATATTCTATACTTGGTAGGGCAATTTCCACGGGATCTTCTTCAATGAGCTCTTGCCACCAGTCTTCCTCTTGAGGAATTTCCCCTTGTTTTACCATTTCTTTCCATTCATCATCATTGAGCCGCTCATCTGCCAAGAATTCATAGACAGAAAATACGGAACCCCGTCCAATGTAAAGTTCATCCCCTAGAGGGAATAGGGCAAAGATGGCTCTCGGGGAGGCTAATCCCACCGTCCAGATAGCATCTTCTGGAATCCCCCAAGTGTTTTCCGGCGTCATCATGAGATCTGCCACAATGTACATATTCTCATCAGAAAAATCAAAGACCCACATATCTTCATCCATGGGGAAGAAATTCATGATGATTCGTTCCATGATTCCTGCAATGAAATCCAATGTATGGCTTTCATCCTCGGTAAATTCTTTTCCTTCTAATTCCTTTATAGAAGCGTCTCGTATAATCTCCAAAGTTTCTTGGAAATATTTTAAGTTTTCCACAAGTCGTTCATTTAATAAGCCCCTCATATCGAGGTTTTCCCTTGAAAATTGAACCAGCCAAGCAAGTTTATTATACAGGTTCACATTGGGCTCCACATAGTTGACTCTTTCTGGAAAGAATCCACCTTTTTCCGCCATGGTCTGCTTTCCATAGAGTAGGGTATCATGTTTGAGTTCAGCCCAAGAACCAAGTCCTGCATTTAGGTCCTTATACTTCCATTCCTTACTCTGCATAAAATGAGGGTATCCCTCTCCCCACGCAGGGGTTAGTTCCATAAGAGTCCAGAGCCATCCACGGTAGAGGTTTTTCTTCCAGTCTTCCTCTTTCATGGAAGCGACCTTTTCCTTGGTTTCTTTATATCTCTTTTCATATAAATCCCACTTTTTATTTCTCTCATCGGCCATTTGCAACTCTTCTGCGGCCTTCATCCCAAAGACCCCGAAGAGGTCTTTTCCACTATAAATGGGGCGATTGGACGGTTTTCCCGGCTCTGCAATGTCCAAGAGTTGTTGCATCCACACGTTGTCGATGACCGCCCTCTGACTCATAAATCGGAAAGACTGACCTTTGAAATCCCCAATGCTTGGTTTGGGAAGTCTATCAAGTCCGCTATACGCAGCATCCATCTTTTTATCATCAAAGAGTTCATTTAAATTTGGATCTTTTCCATAGACTCCATAGAGAAGGGTGGCAAAATCCTTCACCTCCAAGTCATCGGAGGTTTCCACCAAAAAGTCGATGGGGTCGTGGACAAGACTCCACATACGATAGGAATATTCATTGTTGGTAATTATATGTGTCATGAGAAGGGCTCTGACAAGGGCATCCTCATCTCTTTGTCCCGTATTCATATCCACAGGGAAAAATCCAGCCTGTCCCATGTACATCACGGCCCTGAAATATTTTTCGAGGTCTTCACTCTTGGTGTAATGGCCCCTGGGTTTCATTTGACTAAAATCCATGTCCATATCCATCACATCGGAATAGGTGGGAGTCTGTGCTTCAATTTTTTCTATTTCCTCTTCTGCCATGGCAATGGCTTCATCGGGGATGGTCGGGAAATCAGGCACGCCTCCCGTGACAAGTCCTTTGATGGTAACAAAGTATCCAATATTTTTTAAAGCCAAATCCTTGGTTCTTTCATCTTCCAAAGCCTCATATTGGTTGATTGCATCGCCCATCATTCCATCGGCAAGCTCTTCCAAGGCCGGTAAAAGCTGATTGGCTTCCAAGTCCATGAGGAAGTTATCATAAAAGAGGTGGAACACATGGAGAAGAGAATCTGTGGTAATAAAGTTGGGTACACCACTGTATTCGTTCTCATCATACACCTCATGCATATGTTTATGAAGATTGCTCTCAAAACCATAGTCATTGGAAAGTTTCTCTCCGATGAAAAATCCTCTATCCACCAAGGCTTTCTTTTGGGCCGCTGTCAAACTTGGGAATAAACTTATGTTGGCCACATCGGATAAATCTGCCTTGGGGGTCCGGTCCTTCAAATTGGGTTGAAACTTTGCCGGGGTGTAGGGCACCTCCACCGATACATCATAGTCATCGAGAAAGGCGCTGGCTGCATCGTCAATTTCTATCGCATCGATATCTTCTTTTTTCTCATCCTCCCTTTGTTTTGAATCTTCTTTCTGTTCTTCCTCTTGCTTTGTTACATCTTCCTTATCCTTGGGTTTTTTACACGCAGTGAGTGGAAAAACAAGCGCCATCACCATGAGGATGGCTAGCAGGATACTTATTTTTTTCATTTACATCCCTCCTATTCGTATTCATATTCTTCAACCTTAAAGTCCACTGGATCGTCTAAGATAAGATCTTTTATCCAATTTCCTTCTTCCGGTACATCCCCAGAGTAGATTTTCTCTCGCCACTCTTCATCTTGGAGTCGCTCTGGTGAAATGAATTCATAGACTGAAAATACGGATCCTCGTCCGATATAAAATTCATCTCCTATGCATTCAAAAGCGTTGTTAGAATTACCAAAAGCACTGCCCTTCCCAAAAGGAAGTCTCTTTTCATGCGTTCTCCTTTAATATTCGAAATATTTGCTATCAGGCTCTTCAAACTCAAAGGGTTCTTCCTCTAAAATTCCATCCAGCCAGTCTCCCTCTTCCGGCAAGTCCTCTGCTCTGGCTTTCTTTCTCCATTCTTCATCATTCAAACGAGTGGGAGAAATAAATTCATACACCGAAAATACGGAGCCTCGTCCGATGAAAAACTCATCTCCCACGGGATAGACCACATAGATAGAACGAGGTGTGGCCAAACCAATGGAATAAAATTCTCCTTCTTTCAGTCCCCATGTGTTTTCAGGTACAGTCATAAGGTCGGCGACCAAACACATATCTTCATTGTAATCCAACATGGTCCAATTCTCATCCGACAAACGTAAGAAATCTAAGATGATATATTCCATCTCTCCACCAATATAGGCAATCCTTTGATAGTCTTCCTCCGTTACTTCTTCACCTGTAAGTTCTTTGATGGATACATCTCGCAAAAATTCCAATTGATCCATGTAGCGTAACAGTCGTTCTCTGGTACTTTCTCTCAAAAGGCCTCTTGCGCTTAAATTCTTCTCTGTATAATCGGTTAGCCAAATCAATTTATTGTACAGTTCCACATTGGGCTCCACGTATCCTTTTTGCAATTCTAGCACAAAAGATGGTCCACCCATTTGTGCTACCACCTGTTTCCCATAGAGAAGGGTATCATGTTTGATTTCAGCCCAAGAGCCGAGTCCAGCGTTTAGGTCCTTTTTCTTCCATTCTTCGCTCTGCATAAAGTGAGGATATCCTTCTCCCCACTCGGGGGTCAGTTCCGTAAGAGCCCAAAGCCATCCACGGTAAAGATTTTTCGTCCAGTCTTCCTCTTTCATGGAAGAGGCCTTTTCCTTGGTTTCTTTAAATCTCGTTTCATATTGATCCCATTTTTTATTTCTTTCATCGGCCATCTGTAAATCTTCTGCAGCCTTCATCCCAAAGACTCCGAAGAGGTCTTTCCCACTATAAATGGGGCGATTGGATGGTTTTCCTGGTTTCCATATCTCCACTAGATTTTGCATCCATACATTATCTATCACAGCGCGCTGGCTCATAAGGCGGAAAGAATACCCTTTAAAACTTGCAATTTTTGGAGCTGGCAAAGACACTAAGTAGTCATAGGCCTTGTCCATTTTGTCTTCTTCCAACAATTGATTCAGGTCGGGGTCCTTTCCATAGACTCCATAAAGTATGTTGGCAAAATCTTTAATTTCTAAATCATCGGCCGTTTCAACAAGAAAATCAATGGGATCGTGGGCACGACTCCAAAGCCGATAAGATTCTTCATTATTGGTCGTAACATGGGTCATGAGAAGGGCTCTAGCGAGGACATCCTCATTTCTTTGTCCCGTATCCATATTCACAGGGAAAAATCCTGCCTGTCCCATGTACATCACAGCTTTAAAATATTTCTTAAGGTCTTCACTCTTGGTGTAATGGCCTCTGGGCTTCATTTGACTGAAATCCATGTCCATATCCATCACAGCGGAATAGGCGAAAGACTGTGCTTCAATATTTTGTAGTTCTTTTTCCGCCATGGCGATGGCCTCGTCGGGAAGGATTGCAAGGTCGGGAGTCCCACCTGCGAGAATTCCCTTGATCGTAGCAAAGTAGGCCAAATTGTACATTGCCAATTCCTTCAACTTCTCATCCTTTACATTCTCGTACTGCTTTGCCCCGTCAGCAATCAAGTGATCGACTAACTCTTCTACGGCCGGCAATAGTTCTCTTGCTTCCAAATCCATGAGGAAATTATCATAAAACAAGTGGAAAATTTGAAGAACAGAGTCCGTGGTAATAAAGTTGGCAACATTTGCATATTCGTTTTTATCATAGACTTCATGCATGTGACGATGAAGAGGATCGTCCATGGAATATCTAAATTTTAGTCTTTCTCCAATGAAAAAGCCCTTATCCACCAAAGCCTTCTTCTGATCTTCACTCATATTGACGAAAAGGTCTCTGTTTTTGACATTGGATAAATCCTGATTTGGGCCTTGGTTGGGAAGACTTGGAGAGATTTTAATGGGAGTATAGGGAACCTCAACGGCCTCGTCATATTGATCTAAAAAATCTCCTGCTCCCTCATCCATTGTATTCCCAGTATCTTTTGAATCCTTGTCCTTGGAATCCTCTTTTTGGGAGTCATCTTTCTTCGCTTCGTCATCCTTTGTATCGACCACGGTGGAGTCTTTTGTAGGATCATCCTTCTCCTTGGGTTTCTTACATGCCGAAAGCGGCAACACCACTGATGCAATCAAGACGACAACGAGTAATAAGCTTATTTTCTTCATTCATCTACCCTCCTTATGTCCTTTGGACATACCTTTATCCCGTGGATATAGTATTCTCCTTCCACGATGTTCCAATGATCCCCTCGAGGATACACTTCACTTTCATGGGTGAGGATAAAACCAAACCCATCTTTCTTATAAATCCGTACTTTTCTTTGATTGTCCTCTGTCCGTTCAATGGACATCGGTGCGTCATATCCCCCCATATCCACAAATTCAAAATCATAATAGGGCGATATGAGTCGAGATGCCCTGAAAATTGGAAAGAGGATCTGCTTTTCCTTTTTTAACTCATAGAAAAAGAGTCGATTGTCCATTCGATGATGAAAGGGAGTCGTTTTATACACTCCCAGAGCCACTTCATCTTTCCCGTCGCCATTGATATCTCCAAAGCGAATCTTCCAAGGTCGAATGGACGTCATATCTACATCGAAGTGGATGTTGACAGTTTCTTCTTCATCCACACTCAGTATGATGGTACGATTCCCTCGCTTAGAAAAAATTTTTCCCATGACGATGCCCAACTCTTCTCTTCCATCGCCATCCGTGTCCCCTATATCAAAGGAATGAAATTTCCCCCATCTGCGAAGAATTTCTTTTTCTGTTCCCAGCGGTTCTATAAAGTATACTTTGGTTCGAAAGCCATTGCTCTTAATCTTGTAGCTGCCCTTTTCACATTCTTGAAAGCTCAGCAGTCCATAGAGCAAAATAGATATACTAAAAATAATACCAAATAAAACGCTTAATACAACAGCTCTTCTAGTCATGCTGAGGTACCGCTGGTATCGTTCAAGGTCACATACCCCTCGGCAGTTTTATTGATCACAAACCGCTGATTGGTAAAGGAACACATGGGTCCATCCTTCTTTGGATTGTCGGTGTAGCTCTTAGATAGAGTCGGGTCTACATCCATATCCATGGTTTGAAAAAGCTCCCTCAGTCTTCGCGCTTTCTCCTCTCCCGTGTTGTTCTTCCCAGTGAGCTTACCTCCCTGATGTTCCGTAGCGATGAGGTAATCAAACCCCAATCGTTGGGCAACAAGCTCCATATAGGCTTTGGGAGATGCACTACATAAAATGGTGACATATCCCTCTTCTTCAATGGTGGAAAGAATTGCAGGAAATCCCTTTTCTCTCAATAGATCCTCCACGAAAGCATCCATCTCTTCCTGGCTCAACTTGGGTAAAAGAGCAATCATCCCTTCTTTCATTTTTTCAAATCGACCGGTCATACAATAGAAAATCCCCCCTTTGAGAAAGGATTTGATGGCAAACCAAGGGCTCACCCACCCTTTTTTGAGGGCATATTTCCAAAGAAGAAAGATGCTGTCCCCATCTACCAGCGTATGATCAAAGTCATATATTTTTACCTTTACCTTCATAATTCACCCTTCAAAAAAATGCCCCCGAGGGGGCATTGATTATACATCTGCTTGCAAAACTCCGTAGTGGCCATCTCCCCGTTTGTAAATTACGCTGACTTGATTGGTCGCTTCATCCAGAAATAGGAAGAAATCATGAGTAACAAGTTCCATCTGCAATGCGGCTTCGTCCTTGGACATGGGCCGTAGAGCAAAGGTTTTCTCACGAACAATTTTCGGTGTGTCTATCTCGTCTTGTACTTCTTCTTTGTACTCCTCTATGCGATCAAAACGGATGGTGTCAGAATTTCTGTATTTCTTCTGGAGTTTTGTTTTATGTTTGCGAATTTGCCGATCCAGCTGAGCAACAGCTCTATCGATGGAGTTATACATATCATTGGTGCTTTGCTCACTCCGAAGCACGGCACCGTCGGGAAGATAAATCGTGACCTCTAAAATCTTATTATTCCGAATGGTTTTAAAAACCGCATCTCCCTTGATGTCCTCCGAGAAAAACTTGTTGAGTTTTTCCAGCTTCTTGTTGGCAACCTCTTTTAGGTTATCATTCACATCCATATTCTTACCGATAATATTCAGTTTCATAGGCTTTCTCCTTTCGGTTATTGTACTTATTTTATACCCAATTTCATTTTTTTTATGCGTTTTTCTCTATCTTGGTGTATACTATAGGTACCAAAAAAAATATTTAGGAGGTATATCATGGAAAAAATAGGATTGAAAGATTTTTTCAATTACAAATTTTTAGGAAACCCCACCTATTCCCCTAAGGGAAAAGAAATGCTCTTTACCTTAGCTCGCATAAAAAAAGACGGCAAGAATTACGAGCGTTGTATCGCTCGGCTCAATGAAGATAAGGCTCAAGAACTGACGGCTTGGAATGTGGGCTCTTTTGTCTTCCTCAACGAAGACGAAATTCTTTTCCTCTCTGTGCGGAGTGATGAAGAAAAAGAAGCACAAAAAAATGCTGCTCCCCTCTCAACCATCTATAAACTAAATCTCCGCGGAGGAGAGGCCCAGCCACTTTTTACCCTCAATCGTTCCATCAGCGCCTTAAAGGTTGTTGACGAAACCCATCTTGCCCTCATTGAAAATTATGACCCTCATTTCAAAGACTATGCCAAGGCCACAGAAGAAGAACAAAAGAAAATGGTGGAAGCAAAAAAAGAAGAAGCCGATTATCATGTCTTTGATGAAATTCCCTTCTGGAGTAACGGTGCTGGCGTAACCAACAAACAAAGAAGTAGGCTTCTCTTATTCAACATGGAAACAGAAGAAGTGAAAGAAATCACCGATACCTTTACCAACGTGGGATCTTTAGATATACATCCCAAAACCAAAGATATTCTGTTTATTCAAGAGGGCTACACCGACAAGGCACCCCTCACCAACTCCATTATGCTCTATTCCATGGAAAAAGGAGAAACGGAAGAAATCACACCCCTCTTCGGAAATTCCTACGCCTTTGCCAAATTCTTTGGGGACGATGTAATCACGCTCTATACAGATATGTTAAATCACGGTGTCAATGAAAACGGATCTTTCCTCCTCTTTGAGCCAGTCCATAAGAGAATTTTGAAGAAAGAATTTTATGATCTGTCCTGCTGGAGTTCTGTGGGAAGTGACGTTCGACTGGTCGGCGGAAAAAATGCCGTGGCCGATGGAAAGTATTTCTACTTCATTTCCACCAAGGAATACAATTGCCAACTCTTCCGTTTGGATAAAGACTTGGAATTAAAACAAGTCACCACCATTGAAGGATCTGTGGACTCCATTGACGTAAAAGATGGAAAGATCATTTCTGTAGCTCTCACAGAACAAAAGTTACAGGAGCTCTATGAAATCAAAGATGGAAACCTACATCAGATTTCTCAAATCAACGATGGATTGAAAGAAAAATATGTGGCCAAACCCCAAGAAATCACTTGGGAAAAGGACGGCTACACCTATCATGGTTGGGTGCTACTCCCCGAAGACTTTACGTCCAGAGAAAAGGTTCCTGCCATATTGGATATCCACGGCGGACCAAAAACCGTCTATTCCACCGTATTTTATCACGAAATGCAATATTGGGCCGGTCTCGGATATGCCGTATTTTTTACCAACCCCAGAGGTTCTGACGGATGGGGCAATGACTTCATGGACATTCGCGGCAAATATGGTGCCATCGATTATGAAGATTTGATGGAATTTACCGACAAAGTCTTGGACAAATACCCCACCATTGATACAGAAAGACTCTTTGTCACCGGCGGAAGCTATGGCGGATTTATGACCAACTGGATTGTGGGCCACACCAAGAGATTCCGTGCAGCTGCCAGCCAAAGATCTATCTCCAACTGGATCTCCATGTGGGGTACCACCGATATTGGATACTACTTTGCCGATGACCAAACCGATTCGGACATTTGGGAAAGCCATGACAAGATGTGGGCTCAATCCCCCTTGAAATATGCCAACCAATGTACCACTCCTACCCTCTTCATCCACTCCGATGAAGACTTCCGTTGCTATATGGCGGAGGGAATTCAGATGTTTACCGCACTCAAATATCATGGATGTGAATCTCGCCTCGTCCTCTTTAAAGGAGAAAACCACGAACTTTCCAGAAGCGGAAAACCCCATCACAGAGTTCGTAGATTAGACGAAATCACCCAGTGGTTTGAAAAACATAAATAATACAATAGGGCATCCCTTGGGATGCCCTTCTTACAAGAAAGGAGTTTTATGCGTATTGGACACATCATTTATAAAACCCCCAATCTAAAACAGACGGTGGAAGAATGGAGAGAAAAAGGCTTTGAAGTAGAATATGGCACCAAGGGAAAATCCCACAACGCCCTCATCTACTTCACAGAAGGCCCCTTCATCGAACTCCTCGGACCCGTCCATATTCCATCACCTGTTCAGTTTCTCATGAAACTCTTTGGGAAATATGCCCTCCATCGATTCAAAAAACTCATTGACGCCCCCTATGGATGGGTGGATATGGCCATTGAAAAAGATCCGGGAGACCTGACAGAAGAAATCAACTATTTAAAAAGCCGAGGCATGAAAGGCACCTATCTTCGCCATTCTTACCGAAAAGACACGAAGAATCGGAAATTGAAGTTTAAAAACTTCTTCCCCGAAAATAACGAGATGCCCTTCCTCATGAGTTATTACACCATGGATCCCAAACCCAAAGACTTCACCCAACCCAACGGGCTTCGTAGAATCAAATCCATCACCTATCGAGTGCACCCATCCTGTAAAGAGGAACTGGAGCACTTGGTGGACGATCCCACCTTGCGATTGGTATGCGATGGTCAAGATAGCAAGATACTTGAAGTGGAATATGAATAGAAAAATACCTCTAAAGTCTAAAAGGCTTTAGAGGTATTTTTTATTGTTCTCTCCTGTAAAAATAGGTGGTTGGTTGGGCATTTTTCACAATCATGACAAAATCACACCAATGTTCCAAAGGTTCATCGTATAGATTTTGAGGAAGCCCCTTGGTCTGATACCATACAGTTGACTCTCGACGTTCCAAGGCATGGTCAATCAAAAGCTCCCCCTTTGGAATCTCTGCATAAATTTTCAAGCTCCGACCATCTACATCCATCCCCGCGGAATCCACATAGTACATATTGCCTATGACAAGTCGATCCGTGTAGATAGAATCTTCCACGAGATACTGTCCCAGAGTTTTTTTCGCATCAGGGATAAGCGTTTTATAAGGGGGACTCACCTTCTTGGCCAAATGGGTACTTCCAAAAATACCAAAGGTGGGAAGTTCTGGATTCACCCGTTCATTAAATCGCTGAAACATGGCTTCATCCCTAAAATGACTTTCTCTTTTCGATGCATCGATAGCATCCTCCATGCCTTCAATGATTCTCTCCAACTCCTCATCCTCCGAAGAATCGGTGAGAGTTTCCCGCCATTTTCTAGCATAATACTCCATCATTCGATAGGCAGAGGTGATAGCATCTTTTTGTGCCTGTCGGAGCTTTTCTATTTCTAAAGAAAACCGGTCTTTATTCAAAAGCTCCAAGGCCAAGATTACATCCAATGCTGAAAACTCCTGATCTATGCCGATCAAGTGAAGACTTATTCCTTTCTCATGAAACTCTCGAATTTTTTGAAAAAATTTCTGATAGTCCCCATGAAAGGCGTAGCTTCCTTTGGAGTTTTTTACGCTCTCCAAAAGAATGTCCTCATCCCCTGTCTCTATGTATTGTTTCAAGGCAAAGATTTTGCATGGAGAAAATTCTAAGACGATCTGAATTTCTGTATGCTCCTTGGCCATGGCCTCTAAAAAAGCCAGCTCAATCTCAAAACTCTCCTTGACTCCATGCATTTCGCCCAGCAAAAATATATTT
The DNA here is from genome assembly GCA_030537875.1 of Tissierellia bacterium. GTDB lineage: Bacteria > Bacillota > Clostridia > Tissierellales > Peptoniphilaceae > Ezakiella. The sequence goes on from JAUNVC010000002.1 coordinate 19,300, forward strand.
TTCTCAGGAAAACGAGACAGTACTTCCTCTGGCCCGTTCATTTGTAGAGCATCTAGTTGTGAAAACCGTTCTTCTTTTTCCGTTTTCGAATATCCCTTTCCAGCTCCACAACCACAGAAAAAGAGGAGAGCAACCAACATAATAGCAATCCAACATCTCTTTTTCATAATCCACCTCCATCACGACTATCTTCATCTTACTATGGATTGATTCTGTGGTCAAATCCCCTAAAAAGTAAAAACCATACACCCTCTCGGTGTACAGTTTTTTCAATGGTTTTAAGGTGACATCTATTTCCGACGACTGTGTATGAAGATGGCACATAAGTTCAAGGTACCTCCTATTAGAAGATAGTAGGCATCTCTGCCACCCCTTCCCTTGCTCCATGTGTAAAGATAGAAAACCCTTAAGATCCTATCATCCAACATCCATTGAATGATCATATAGAAAAGGATGAGCATATAGGATAAAATCTCCCCCCATCTTATGGATTGCAGAAATAGTGTGGCTCCGCCAACCAAAGTTCCAATGCTTAGAGCATGCATCCACATGGGTAAGAATTCTAATTGTCCCGATTTCTGACGTATCAAAAAACAATACAAAGCAAGTAGCAGTCCAAATATAATCCAACGAATGGCCCAGCGCAAACCCCATAAGGACACAATGCTCGTTTTTCTCAATCGTAAAACATCGATACTCTCCGAATCCTCTGGACGAAAGATGGAACCCATTAGGATGATACCCATTAGAGGTAGAAGTCGTTCTACGATTAAAATTTCATCGGTTTTTCTTAGATTGCCTATGCCAAACAGAAATGCTATGGCTCCGAGAAGGACTACTGTCAAGCACAGTGGAAGAAAGATGTGGTACCGAAATTCCATCTTACCTATGGAGCTTAATTTTCGTAACATATTTTCCCTCTCTTTTCTGTTTCAATACATAGATGGCGATAAGACTCAGAAAGATACCTACTCCAGTCCATAGCAACCGATTCAAAATCAACTGTTTGTAATGTTCTAGAAAAAAGACTTCATTACCAAACTCATTATGTCGAGGAATCAATTTCCATCCATATTTATAAAGCGAACCTCTCACAGATAAAAACCATGTCAATACTATGACAGGTATCGCCAAAGGACTATCGGTGGCAATAGTTATCAAAGATGAAAGTGCGGTGATTACAAAAACAGTTGGAAGTAACCAATATAAAGCCATCCAATATAAGCTATATGTATCAATCGCTTTCCAACCAAAGGCATGGATTGCTTTCCATTGATAGAAGGTTACAAAAAGGAATACTACACCGATGAAAGCTAGGAGATATGCCATTGTTCTCGCACAAAATAAAGATACATCGGATACATTTTTTACATAAATGATGTCCGTCACCCTTCGTTTCCGATCCTTATACCAAAGAAAAACGGGCATAAAACCGGCTAAAAGACCTGCAAAGACACCTGCATAATCACAAAAAATTCTTGCAAAATCTTTTGTGAATCCCCTCGATAGAATATTCTCATACTCTTCCAGCGCCATCGCATATGTTTTTTCAATCCTGCCATATTTGTCCATCCATGTATTTTTATCAAAATATCCACCACCGAGAAGAGCATCTACCTTGTAAAATAATGCAAACAGCATTTCTTTTTCTGGAAGAATGTATCCCCCTTGAAATATGTCCTGTGGTGCCATTTGTTGTATGGTATCTTTCGAAAAGCCCGTAAGCTGCATAATAATTTGGGACATAATATCTTGTTCTTCGGTATTTAATTTTCTGTGACGATAAAATGCCATGGGATAGGTCGTATAGCCGTTATTTTGATAACTTTGTAAAAGCTCAAACATGGCATTTTGGTAAATGATCTCAAAATCATCCGTGCGCATGGTTCCATAGCTATCTTCTCCAGGCTTGGGTCTTGAGAAAAAATCTTCCTCCGCCAATTGAGAATGAACCGAAAAAATAAATAAAACCATGACCACCCAAAAAAACCAGGATTTTATAATCCGTTTCCATTCCATACATAGAAGTTCCATTATCTGTTGCCCTCCCCATATAAAACATTTAAATAGGCTGCTTCTAAAGAGGGTCTTGTTGGTGTAAAACCAGATCCAACAGGCCTACCTGATAAGAGCTTAACCCGGATGCCCTCTAGTGTATCCTGTTGCTCATATACATGATAGGCTTGATCCAGATCATGAAAACTATCCCTGGACACAATTCCTTCATAGGTATAATTTTTTGTATTTTCTAAAATATCGTCGATGGTTCCTCTATAAATCATCTTTCCTTGATTTAAAATGGCCAAGTTCCTAGTGCTGCTTTCGATATCCCCCGTAATATGAGTGGAAAGAAGAACCGTTTTCTTCGATGCCAATTCTCCCAAAAGTTTTCGCAGTCGAATCCTTTCCTCTGGATCCAGTCCTGCCGTGGGTTCATCCACAATGAGTACAGAAGGATCGTTAAGAAGAGCCTGGGCTATTCCAAGTCTCCTCTTCATTCCACCAGAAAGTGCCTTTACTTTATCACGTGAGACATCCCTTAAATTGACCAAATCTAAAAGCTCTTCTACTCTTTTCTTCGAAATCTGTCTAGGTATATGATCCAACACGGCCAAATAATGTAAGGCTTCCAACACATTCATATCGTGATAAAAATCAAAGTCTTGTGATAAATACCCAATGTTTTTTCTTAACTCTCTAATATTGGTTACAGAAACCCCCTCCACTTTTATAGTCCCACTTTGCAAGGGTAAAAGCCCTGTAATAAGCTTCATCATCGTTGTTTTTCCAGCGCCATTTCTTCCCAACAAACCAAACATACCAGAAGGAATTTCCACCGATATATTCTTTAATACCTTTTTATTTCCATAGGAATAACACACATCTTTCAATATAATTCCATGCATATTTTCTACCTCCTTATAGGAAGTATACAATCTAATTTCCAAAAAATTTCCAAGTTACAAGGGAATATGAATGATGACTTTAGCTCCTTTTACATTTTTAATTTCCATTGTACAATCCATTTTCCGTAAGAGTATATCAGCAATATATAGGCCAAGCCCTGCATTTCCCACACCGGGATTATCAGAATAATAGCATTGATTGAAACATTGGAGCGCCTCCTTAGAAAAGCCAGGTCCATCATCTTGGATGGAAAAAAGGATTTCATCCTCTCCTTTTTCCGCTCGAAACATCACCATAGAGCGAGCAAATCGAAAGCTATTTTGTATCACATTTTCAATGGCCTCAAAAAAGAAATCCTCATCTAAAAGAACCTCATCCTCTACAAAAAAAGATTCCCAAATAACTTTCATTCCATCTCCCTTTGAAATTTGCTCCTTCAACTTCTCAACCACTTCTGCAAAGGATTGTTTCCGCATATCCGGTGCAACACATTCCAGTCTTTCTTTTTCTCTCATTCTCTTAAGATATCTTTCCATTCTGTCTTCGGTTCGCTTCATCCTCTGGATAATCTCTTGGTTGATATCATCTTTTATCCTCATCTCTAAAATCTCTGTATCTCCCTTCAATATGGTCAAGGGATTGTTGAAATCATGAAAAATAGTGTCCAGTTTACGATTTAAAAAATGAGATTCCATAAGCACGGTATTTCTTGATATATCCAATTGCATAAATTGTTCTTGTAGTTTCATACAGGCCGATGAAAGCTCATCCTCATTTTCCAAGAAAAACTCTTGCTTTGCTTCCAGTGTATTTAAAAGCTCCACTGGTTTTTTCATCTTGTGCTTGTAAAATAACGATATACCAAAAAGTAGAAACATGATAAAAATAATTCCATGGACTATCCCATAAAAAGACTGGGATAAAATGACTTTTTCAAAGATACGAGGATCTCTATTTTCTAGAATCATCCTTTTGAGAACCGAGATTTTGTATTGTTCAAGAAATAGCTGAAAAACAAATCCCATCAGAACTCCTATACACAAAAATAAGAACTCATAAAGGATGAAACTATATTTTAATTTCCATCGTGAAGTTAAGTGATTTAACCATTCCATGAATATCCAATCCCCCAAATTGTCTTAATGTATTCCCGATTCGTCACTTCTTTGATTTTATTTCGAATATTCCGTATATGCTCTGCCACTACCAGCGCATCGCCATCGGAATCATATCCCCAAATATTCTCATATATTCTCTCTTTATCAAACACTTGCTTTGGATGACGAAATAGCAATTCCACAATATCAAACTCTATTCTCGTTAGGATAATCTCATGACCTTGATAGGATAGAGTCCTTTTGCCATAATCTATCTTTATCACTTCCTCTTGAAGTCTCTCCTCCCGATATAAATTCGTATGGATTCTTGCATAGAGTTCCTCCAAAGAAAAGGGCTTTACAATATAATCATCTCCTCCGATCATCAATCCATGGATTCGATCCTTTTCACTTCCACGTGCACTTAAGAATAGAATGGGAATGTTATAGTTTTTTCGAATCATTTGGCAGATATGAAATCCATCATCTCCTGGCATATTAATATCTAAAAGAACCAAATCAATTCCCTCAAAATCATCAGGGAGATCCTTGACAGAATAAGCAGGTTCCACACACAAGTCCTTCATTTCTAAAAAGGTACTCAGCATAGCAACCAAATCGTGATCATCATCTACAATTAAAATTTTCTTCATGATCCTTGTCCCCCTTTCCCTTATACTAATCGAAAACCACTATTTTTTCAATAAACTATTTTCTTGAACATAAAAACACCCCCCATAGGAGGGATGTTTTCTATTATTTGTTAAAAAAGGTGGCAGCTTTGCCATATTTGACAATCATAACAAAATCACACCAATTTTCCAAAGGTTCATCGTATAGATTTTGAGGAAGCCCCTTGGTCTGATACCATACAGTTGACTCTGAAGATTTCAAGGCATGGTCAATCAAGGGTTCGTTTCTTGGAATCTCTGAAAGAATTTCGTCTTCTCCACCATCTCTGGTCATACCCACAGTATCAATATAGAACATATTTGCAAGTGCTACCCTCTCTTGAAAAATCTCATCTTCTATAAGGCACTCTCCTAAGGTTTTTTGCAGATAAGGAATCATATTCTTATACGTAGGATTCACTTGTTTGCACAAATGGTAGACTCCAAAAATCCCTAGGGTTGCTAGCTCGGGATTTACCCATTCTTTAAATCGCTGAAACATAGGAACATCTCGATCATCTCTCGCAGTTCTCACCGCTACACAATAATCCTCAATACCACCAATTATCTTTTTGAGTTCTTGGTCTTCCTTGGATTCTGTCAATATTTTCTTCCATTTCCTTGTACAAGAATCTAGTTGATAAATCAATTCTGAAAGATTATTCTGAACCAATTGAATCTGTTCAATTTCTTGCTTAAAACGTTCTTTATTCAAAAGCTCCAATGCAGAGATTATGTCCATCGCTGTGAATTCCTGGTCTACGCCAATCAAGTGAAGACTTATTCCTTTCTCATGAAACTCTCGAATTTTTTGAAAGAAGTTTACATAATCATTACTAAAAGTATAGCTCCCCTCGGCATTTTTTATTGTGTTTAAAAGGATTTTTTCATCCCCTGTCTCTATGTATTGTTTCAAGGCAAAGGTTTTGCATGGAGAAAATTCTAAGACGATCTGAATTTCTGTATGCTCCTTGGCCATGGCCTCTAAAAAAGCCAGCTCAATCTCAAAACTCTCCTTGACTCCATGCATTTCGCCCAGCAAAAATATATTTTTCTCAGGAAAACGAGACAGTACTTCCTCTGGCCCGTTCATTTGTAGAGCATCTAGTTGTGAAAACCGTTCTTCTTTTTCCGTTTTCGAATATCCCTTTCCAGCTCCACAACCACAGAAAAGAGGAGAGCAACCAACATAATAGCAATCCAACATCTCTTTCTCATAATCCACCTCCATCACGACTATCTTCATCTTACTATGGAATTGCCCAAGGGTCAATGGTTCGTATAATGGAAATTTCTAAAAAAATAGGGCTACGCCCTATTCATTACTTACATACAAATATTCAAATACTCAACATTCTATAACTTCATATTGGGGTCAGCGGTAAACCGCAAATCCGATGGTCCATGGAGGGCATACTCAATTTGAGCCGCTGCTCCAATCATGGCTGCATTGTCTGAGATATATCCACGGGCTGGCACATAGACTTCCACCCCTTCTTTGGATGCTACTTCTTCCAATGCCTTTCGAAGAGCAGTATTGGCCGAGACCCCTCCTGAGATGGCAATGATCTTCCTTCCCCGACGGTGAAGAGCATCCATGGTTTTGTCTCGAACCACTTCAATGATGCTATCTTGGAAAGAACGGGCAATGTCTGGGCTATTGAGTGAATGTCCTTTCATTTTTTCTGTATTGATATGATTGATGACCGCCGTTTTTAGTCCAGAAAAAGAGAAGTCCAAACTCCCCTTTTCAAGATACACCCTGGGAAAATCAATGGTGGGGCTTCCCTCCAAGGCATGTTTTTCCAAAGCAGACCCTCCTGGATATCCGAAGCCAAGCACTCGAGCAACCTTATCATAGGCCTCTCCCATGGCATCATCTCTCGTTTCTCCCAGTTTTTCCATGTGGTCATAGTCGATGACGTCCATGATATAGCTATGTCCACCGCTCACCACAAGAGCGATGTAGGGCGGTTTCAAATGGGGATGGGTGATATAGTTGCTGGCAATGTGACCCTTCATGTGATTGACTCCCACAATATCTTTTCCCGTGGCAATGGCCAACCCCTTGGCATAACTTACACCCACCAAAAGAGCACCTACAAGACCGGGGCCTTGGGTGACGGAGAGAAAATCAATTGCATCCAAAGTGGTGTCGGCTTCTGCTAAAGCCCTCTCCACCACATGGTGAATCGCTTCAATATGCATTCGGCTAGCAATTTCTGGCACCACACCACCATAGGTCACATGGGTCGCAATTTGACTACTGACCACATTGCTTCGCACCGTCCGAAGTCCTTCTACCACTGCGGCAGAAGTTTCATCACAGCTACTTTCAATGGCTAAGGTCAGCGCCTTTGTATTTTCTATTCTATGTTCCATTTCCTTCACCTGCTCCATTTCCCTAGCTTCTTCAATCATACCTTCTTTCCATGGTGATGGCATCCAATCCCACCCCATAATAATCCACTCTTCGTCCCATGGCGCAAAACCCCTCTTTCCGATAAAAGGAAAGAGCTTCCTCGTTGGTTTCTCTCACTTCGAGAAAAATACTCTCTGGTCCATATTGGCCAACAAATGTTTCCATCATGGCTCGAGCCATTCCTTGTCTCCGAAACGATGCTTCCACAGCAAGGTATAGAATTTCTGCTTCCGGGGGGATCCATTGGAGAAGAAGATAGGCTTTCCCTTCTATTCCCAAGGCAATATGGTGCTCTCCCAGAAAATCTTTCAAAGAAATACCATATCCAAAAATATCTCTATGCAAGGTCTCCACCCAATCTCCATCGGATACTTGTAGGGGTCTTACTTGAGACATACCACTTGTTCCTTGGTCTTCAAATAATTTAAATCTCCTTCATAGGCTCTTTGGTACTTTTCTTTGGGTAACTGAAAGGCCGCTTTTTCTAGGGCCGATACGTCCAAAAAGATATCTTTTTCAAGGGTAAATAGATAGTTTTTCTCTTTCAATAAATCCTTGTATTTCAAAAGTCCCTCTCCGAAGACATAAACCTCCCCAGAGGCTTCCGGTAGGGAGTCCATCTCCCATACCCTTCCTTCCTCATCCCAAGTTCCGTCTTTGTGAAAATATTTTCCATAGCAACGATTCTTCCTCGCATCCATCAGTACAAGAACATCGGCTGATACATCGGTCTTGGCATAAATGGCATCGAGGGTGTCAATGGGTAGAAAGGGAATGTCCTTGGCAAAAGCAATGGCTTTGGCCGCTGCAAAGCCCACCCGAAGCCCTGTAAAGCTTCCCGGTCCTTGGAGTACGGCCACCCCATCCACATCATCCATGGTGAGATCCACATATTGAAATGCATCCTTCACCATGGAAAAAACCGTTTCCGATTGGCGGATTCCTCCCTCAATGGATAGAGAGATGAGACTCTCCCCATCTCTTCCTAGACTCACTCCCGTGGACGCTGTTCCCGTCAATAAAGATAAAAGAATCATAGTGCCCCCCGTTCCAAGAATGGCCCCGATAAGGTTACGCTCCTGCCCTCTCCCTCATAGGAGAAAACCAGAAGAAGATCTGGTTCTTCTCCCTCTAAAATCTCGGGCCACTCAATGATTTTGATGGTATCATCCTCTAAAATATCTTCAATACCAATGTTGAGAGCTTCCTCGTAGGTTTCCAATCGATACAGATCCATATGGGTAATTCCCGGATAGAGATTGACAATACCAAAACTAGGGCTCTTGGCATCGGCGCCTAGAGCCTGGGCAAAAAACTTGGTAAAGGCCGTCTTCCCCGTACCCAAATCCCCCCGCAGAAAATAAATATCTCCCGGCTTGGAATGTTTGGCAATTTTATAGGCAAGGGCCTTGGTCTCTTCTATCTTTGAAATATCCCGTTTCATCTTACTCCCTCAACAAATAGGCTTTGATAAATTCATCAATGTCCCCATCCATGACCGACTTTGTGTCTCCCGTTTCCATGTCGGTTCGATGATCTTTGACCATGCGATAGGGGTGGAACACATAGGAGCGGATCTGACTTCCCCATTCAATCTTAGAATAGTTTCCAGCCAAATCTTCAATTTTCTCCTTCCGTTCCTCTTCCTTGAGTGCAATGAGCTTTCCTTTAAGAATTTTCATTGCCACTTCCTTATTTTTTAACTGACTTCGTTCATTCTGACAGCTGACCACAATCCCAGTTGGAATGTGGCGAATCCTCACAGCCGAGTCCGTGGTATTCACCGACTGACCACCGGCTCCACTGGAACGATAGGTGTCAATTTCCAAATCATTTTCATTGATTTCCACTTCTATATCATCATCCAGCTTGGGCATCACATCAACAGAAGCAAAGGATGTGTGTCGTTTGCCGGCCGTATCAAAAGGTGAGAGCCGAACCATGCGATGGACTCCCTTTTCACTTTTCAAGAATCCATAGGCATTGCGACCGGCAACAGAAAGGGTCACACTTTTAATCCCTCCAGCGGTGTCGTTGAGCATATCTAAAATCTCGACCTTATATCCCTTGTCCTCTGCCCATCGTGTGTACATCCGCATCAGCATCTCGGCCCAGTCTTGCGCCTCCAATCCTCCCGCACCGGCATGAATCTGAAGAATCCCATCCAAGTGATCATATTCTCCACCGAGCATGGTGCGCAAGGAATACTTTTCCACTTCCTTGGCCAACCGGCGAATATTTTTCTTGCATCGTTTGGCCTCTTCCTCATCATCATAGTCATTGGCCATCTCAAGGCAAAACTTGGTGTCTTCCAGTTCCTTTAAAAGGGATTCGTAGTCTTCCATTTCCCCTTCCAAATCCGATATCTTCTTCAAAAGAGAGGAGGCATAGTCACTGTCATCCCATAAATCCGGTGCCAAACTTTTTTTCTTTAGCTCCTGCAATTCCCTGTCTATCCCCTCCGGGTCAAAGGGACTCACCCAGCTTTTTTACCGTCTCAATCAATTCGTTAATTTCATTAAAATCCGTAGCAATCAATTCCATAGTATCTCCTAGTTGTTTCCACAACAATTCTTAAATTTCTTTCCACTGCCACAGGGACAGGGATCGTTTCTTCCCACACGGGGTTTGTTGCGTTTAAAAGTTGTCTGTTTGACGGGGCCGAGAGTAATCTTTCTCTCCTTCTGACGTTTTTGTACTTTCTCAGGATCTTCCACACTGAGTAGCACCTTCAAGAAATCTTCCCGGATGGCACGGTTCATCTCGTCAAACATATTGGAACCTTCTAACTGATAGGCTCTGACAGGATCTGATTGACCATAGGCACGAAGCCCAATGCCCGTTTTCAGCTGATCCATGGCATCGATGTGGTCCATCCACTTGTCATCCACCACTCTCAGCAAGAGGATTCTCTCAATTTCACGGAGTCGCTCCGCCGTAAATTCAGTTTCTTTTTCTGCATAGAGACTCTGGACCGCTTTTTCCAGCAACTCCTTCGCCTCGTAGGGATCTTTTTGAATTCCGGGATCCACACGGAGATGGCTCATGGCCTCTACGCGGAATCCTTCCGCATCCCATTCGCCAATTTTTTCATAATCACCCAAGTGGCCTTGGAAAATATCTTCCACGGTGGCATCCATCATGGTCAAGATTCTTTCTTTAAAATCTCCCCCCTCTAAGAGTTTCTGCCGTTCCGTATAAATCACGTTTCTTTGCTGATTCATGACATCGTCATATTGGAGCACATGTTTACGGGTGCTAAAGTTGTTGGATTCCACCCGTCTTTGGGCCCCCTCAATGCGCTTACTGATCATGGAGTGACTGATGGGCTCGTTCTCATCTACATTGAGTCGTTCCACCAATGTCTTAAACCGTTCTCCTCCGAAGAGCCGCATGAGATCGTCCTCCGCAGAAATATAGAAACGGGAAGATCCCGGGTCACCTTGTCGTCCAGAACGACCACGAAGCTGGTTATCGATACGTCTTGATTCGTGGCGTTGAGTTCCAATGATATGAAGTCCACCGGCAGATAAAACCTTTTCTTTTTCTTCCCGAATATCATCGGCGTATTGATCAATCAAATCGGCATACTTCTTACGGTAGGCAATGAGCTCCGGCTCCTCCGTATCTTCATGGCCTTGAATCCGAGACAAAAGCTCTTCATCCTCTACTTCTTTGCGAATATCCTTAAGTGCCATATATTCCGGATTTCCGCCCAGCATAATATCGGTACCACGTCCTGCCATGTTGGTGGCAATGGTTACCGCCTTATATCGACCGGCCTGTGCCACGATTTCCGCTTCCTTGTCATGATGTTTGGCGTTTAGAACCATGTGGGGGATCCGCTCTTTCTTCAAAAGGGAAGAGAGATGTTCCGAATCCTCAATGGTTACCGTACCCACAAGAACCGGCTGCCCCTTCTCATAGCAATCCTTAATATCCCGTAAAATGGCTCGATCCTTGGCTGCCATACTAGCATAGATTTCATCTTCCGCATCAATACGTATCACCGGTTTATTGGTGGGAATATCGATGACATCCATATGGTAAATCTCTCTAAATTCAGCTTCCTCGGTCATGGCCGTACCGGTCATACCGGAAAGCTTATCATACATACGGAAATAGTTTTGGAAGGTGATGGTGGCCAAGGTCTTGGATTCATTTTGCACATGGACATTTTCCTTGGCTTCAATGGCTTGGTGTAAACCATCCGAATATCTCCGTCCATACATCAAACGCCCCGTAAATTCATCAACGATGATAATCTCTCCATCCTTGATGACATAATCCTTATCTCGGTGCATGAGGGCCCGAGCTTTCAGTGCAATTTGAATATGGTGCATAATGTCCAAATTGTCTATATCGGCCAAATTTTCAATGCCAAAATAACTCTCAGCCTTGGCCGTACCTTTTTCCGTGATACTGACTGAGTTTCCCTTTTCGTCCACGAGAAAATCCACCGTTTCTTCGGGAATATCTCGATCAAAATCCAAGGGACTATAGGGTTTCTCATCCGGGTCTAACTTTCTAAAAGAAAGGGTCGCTGCAAAATTCTTAGCCCTTGTGTAAAGATCGGTGGCCTCATCGGCTTGTCCACTGATAATCAGAGGCGTTCTTGCTTCGTCGATGAGAATGGAGTCCACCTCGTCGACGATGGCATAGTTCTGTCCTCTTTGGACCATGTTTTCCTTGTAAATAACCATATTATCCCGAAGATAATCAAAACCATACTCATTGTTGGTTCCGTAGGTAATGTCGGCGGCATAGGCCTCCCTCCGTTCGGGATTTTTCATACCATTGACAATGACACCAACCGATAAATTCATAAATTCAAAAACCTTGCCCATCCACTGGCGGTCACGCTTTGCCAAGTAATCGTTGACCGTGACAATATGGACTCCTTTTCCGGTGAGGGCATTGAGATAGGCTGGCATGGTTGCCACCAAAGTCTTTCCTTCTCCGGTACGCATCTCGGCAATCTTGCCTTGGTGAAGGACAATTCCCCCGATGACCTGTACACGGAAGGGACGCATATTTAGCACCCTGGCATCGGCCTCGCGGATAGCCGCAAAAGCCTCCGGCAAAATATCATCCAAGGTTTTTCCCTTGGCCAATTCCTCTTTAAAATAGGCCGTCTTTCCCTTTAACTCCTCGTCACTCAAAGCCTTGTACTCATCTTCCAGAGCCATGACCTCGTTGACCAAGGGTTCAATTTTCTTTAATGCCTTTGAAGAGGGATCTCCAAAGATTTTCTGAAACAGTCCCATAGTACTTCCTTTCTTTCTATAAAAAACAATATTCTACCATTTTAAAAATACAATCTCTAAACACTTAATTATACCCCAAATTAGCCATTTTTTCAACTTTTGAAACCTGTCGTCCCAATGAAAAAGAGTAGCTTCCAAAGCTACTCTTCGCCCATCCGGGCGATGGCTTCTATGAGGATTTCTTGTACATCTCTTTGAATGTCTTTCACTAGGGGGCAGGTGGTATACATATCAAATCCTCCCGCTCCCGTGGCTCGGTAATTGTTCATGGCGAGGGTCAACCTATCTTCTGCTTCGATGGGTTTCCCCCCTCTACGTAAGTTTGTGATCCGTTTTCCTATGGCCTTCGTAAAATCTATATCGTACTCCAGCCCATAGAAAAAATCGAAATTATAATGTTCTTCTTTGGGTGTAGTGAAACGATCGTTGATGGAGAAGGTTCCATTGTCATAGACCACATAGCTATAATTTTGTTCCAATGCTTCTTTTAGCTTTGCCCCTGTGATTTCAAGAACGACCAGAGTGTTGGGATAGGGGTAGGTGAGCATCACGTTCCGTAATGTCACATCTTTTTTCAATCCCGTTATTTCATTGGCAAAACTGGTGATGGATAGGTCGCTTTGGGCATAGTCCTTCTGAATGCCATTGATAAAATCCGCCAACTTCGATCCTTTGAGTGCCATTTCCAACCGATCTTCAGGAAGGAGATCTTGGGGAAGTTTTGCCACCGGTCGATCCAAGTAATCCTGCACTTCTTGGTCGAAGGATGCATAGGTTTGGGCAAGAATTGAGCTGGATTTTTTCGGGTGGATGATGCGAGATTCTATCTTTTCTTTTTGCCATAGAATTTCCACGGCTCCCTCGCCATGGGCCGGGGCTTGGACAATATGGGTTCCGTAGGCCATCTTATTGGCAAAGGGCATATGTTGATGGCCCGTCAAGAGAATATCTAGATCCAATTCTCTTGCAAGTTCGGCTCCAATGTTTTCGTCATTGTTCACCAATTTTTCTCCCGTATCCAAATCTTCTTCTATCCCACCATGATAGATGAGTACGGTCACGTCGCATTGGTCTTTGATTTCGTTGAGAGCCTTTCGAAGAGGCTCCAAGGGATGCCGGATGCGAAAATTTTCAATGTGTTCCTTTCGCTCCCAAAGATTGACCCAGTGGGTGACCGCACCAAGAAGTCCCACCCTCGTTCCATCTTCCAAGGTATGAATTGCGTGGGGACGAATCTCCATCTGTCCCGTCACATCTTCCACATTGGCACAAAGAAGGGTGGCCTTGGAGTTGGTCACATAGCGACGGAGAAATTCATATCCATAGTTGAAATCATGGTTTCCCAAGGTGTAATATTGGCAACCACCAAGATTAAAGAAGTTCCCCATCATCTCAGGAGCGTTCTTGTCTTTGTAATAGAAGAGGAAGGGAGATCCTTGCAAGGTATCTCCCCCGTCTATCATCAATGTATTTCCGTCAATTTCATACTCTTGCCACACTTGAAAGAGACCGATCTTCTTAGGTTCCCGGTCCAAGTAGTCCGTGGGGAATAAAAATCCATGGCTGTCGGAAGTAAAATAGAGTTTCATATTATCCTCTCACCAGCTTGGTCCGCAGTTTGGTGGAAAACCATTCAATGAACATGACCAGTATAATAAGGCCCAGGAGAATGGCTCCCACTTCTCTCCAACGATAGGCATTCATGGCAAAGATGAGGGGAGCACCAATTCCACCGGCTCCCACCAATCCAAGGACGGTGGCATCCCGAAGGTTGATATCAAAACGATAAATCACCGTCGATGCAAAGTTGGCAAAGAGTTGGGGTAAAATTCCATAACGAATTTTTTCAAAGGTGGTACACCCTAGGGAAGAGAGACTTTCCAAAATATTTTTATCCAATACGGCAATGGATTCGGAAAAGAGTTTGGTGAGCATCCCCACCGAAGTGAGGCTCATGGTAAGAAGTCCGGCAAAGGGTCCCGGTCCTGTGACACGGATAAACATAAGTCCATAGACAAAACTGGGAATGGTGCGGACCAACATAATAAAGAGTTTAACCACCCATGCCACTGGCTTTGGTACCACGTTGGAACTGGCAAGAAAGGCCACCGGCGTCGATATGATGGCACCGATAATGGTTCCCAAAAAGGCAATACTCAAGGTTTCTAACAAGAGATAGGGGACGCCCTTGCTGGTCAAGTTAAATAACAGTTCTCCATCGGGGTTAAAAATACCCCGTAAAATACTCCAAGCGACTTCAAATCCCTTGCCCTTGCTGCCCTGTTGGATGGCCGTGGAGCTCCAAATGAGCATTCCCAAAATTAAACTGACCATCATGAAGATATAGAGATGGCGATGGGGTTCTTCCCCTAGTTTCTTTTGAATTTTAGGTTCATAGGTTCGATTCATTTGTTCCATGTTTCACCTCAATTCAATTTCTTTCGGAAGTGGGTAGAGATGCTTTCAATGACAAAAACCGTGCCAAAGACAGCCAAGAGAATCGTCCCCACATTGTCCCATTGACGCCAAGAGATATTCTCACTGAGCATGAGTCCGATTCCACCGGCTCCCACATACCCAAGGATGGCTGCATAGCGTACATTTCCTTCAAAGTTATATAGAGAAACGGAAAGATAATTGGGAAGGATTTGAACCAAAATCCCGTGATAAAAGGCCCGGGGCTTAGAAAATCCCATGGACATCATGGCTTCAAAGGGGCCCATATCCACCGTTTCAATTTGTTCATACATGAGTTTTCCCACATAGGAAAAAGAAAATAGAAAAATAGCAATGGTTCCTGCCAAGGTTCCCAAACCAAAAATATAGGTGGCAATCAAAGCATTGACAAGGGTGGGTATGGTACGAATCAAGCTAAATAAAAATCGTACGGGCATGACCACAAACTTGCTCTTTATCATATTGGTGCTGGCAAGATAAGCAAAAAACATGGCGAAAAATGCACCGCAAAAGGATCCGAGAAAACTCATTTTAATGGTATCAAAAAGCGGTCCCCAAATATGTTTCATAAAACTCAAATTGGGGTGAAAAATCTTGCCTAAGATGTTGAAAAACTCAACGCCTCGCTCCTGCAATGTATATAAACTAAAGCCTGTCATCCGCATGGAACCATAGGTGAGTAAAAGAAGTATGAGCAATACCAAAGGTGTTCGACTGCGCTTCTCATAGACCACTTTTCCATTGGACAAAGTCATGGGGCGAGGTTTAAAGATACGATCATAGAGGTTCACCTTGGACCTCCTTTAGGTTGATTTCGTCAATTTTATCTTCATAAATGGTTTCCAAAACAGAAGCATCCACCGCAGATGCCGGACCATCAAAGACAATCTCCCCATCCTTGATTCCAATCACACGACGGGCATATTCCAAGGCCAAATCCACATGGTGAATGTTGATGATGACCGTAATGTTAAGTTCTTGGTTGATTTTTAAGAAATAGTCCATGGCCTGCCTTGCTGTCACCGGATCAAGAGAGGCCACCGGTTCATCGGCCAATATGATCTGGGGGTTTTGTGCCAAGGTGCGAGCAAGGGCCACCCTTTGTTGTTGTCCGCCGGACAATTGGTCGGCCCGTACATAGGCCTTCTCCAATATATCCACTCGGTCCAAACTCTCCAAGGCTTTTAGCTTATGCTCCTTGGGGAAAATACCAAGCACAGAACGGAAAAAATTCAGTTCTGGTACAAAGGCTGTCAGAGTGTTTTTCATCACCGTGGTTCGTTTCACCAAATTGAAGGATTGGAAAATCATACCAATATCTCGACGAAACTGGCGCAACTTTTTCCCTTTGAGTTGACTTACATCGATGCCATTGACTTTCAATTCTCCGCCATTGATATCGTGCATCTTATTGATGGTCCGTATGAGGGTACTTTTCCCTGCACCGGAACGGCCAATGATGGCCACAAACTCTCCCTGCTCAATATTCAAGGTCACATCTTTCAAGGCCTTGAATCCACCGGGGTACACCTTATCTACATGTTTAAATTCAATCATAGTACATCCTTTTCATAAAAAAGGGCGGGATTTCTCCCGCTCCTGTTTACTTCTCTTTCAGTTCTCTTAGGAGTTTTTGTGCTTCTCTTTCCGAATCATAATCGGAAGGTTTGGCTTTTTGATATCCGTCGTGGTTATAAATTTTGATGACCTCTTTTCCTTCGGTGGATTCACCAATTTCAATAAAGGCTTCGGTGAGAGCTTTTTTAAATTCATCAGACATAATAGATGAATTTTTAGAAACAGAAATGGTATCGTTATAGACCTTATCGGTCACTGCAATAACATTGGTTTCATCCCAAATGGATTCGGTTCGACCAAATTCGGAAGTCCATTTTTCGACATTGTCCATCCGAGCGTCGGCATAGCAAACCAAAACATCCACCTGCTCAGAAGCAAGTCTTGCCATGGAGCTACCATAACTATCGGCCTGTACCACATTGGCCAAATCCGTGATGGCCTTGCCATACTCTGCACGAAGATAGAGATAGGGATAGATATATCCAGAGGAAGAGGACGATCCCATGACGGACCAATTCAAACTATTCATATCTTCCCATGTGAGTTTTTCTCCCGCATTGACCTTCGCTGCAACTGCACGCCCCTTTTCGGAGGGACCGGCAATGAATAGACTCCGATAGAACGTAACTTGTTCATCGGTCTTGGTGGTGGGCTTGTTGTCGTTCCATTCTTTGGGGTCCGTACTCTCCACGGAAACGCCCTTTCTTGTGGCGGTCAAAATGACCTCAGCGCTATCATCATAGAGTACATATGTACCACCGGGAATAAATCCTACATCAACGGTACCTGCGGACATGGCCTCTCCCACTGCTTCATAGCTCGTTCCAACAGTGATGTTGACTTCCTTGACCTCGAAGCCTCTTTTTGCCAATTGATTCTTCAAAATGTCTTTCAATGGCTCTGTTGCCGTTACAATTTCATCGGGATCTCTGGAAGGCACAAACGCCACATTTAGTTTTTCAATCACCGTTTTTCCATCTTCTGTTTTCGTCGTCGTATCATCTTTTTTTCCACATCCAGCGAAAACGCTTAGCACCATAACAAGTGCCAATACCAACGCAATTTTTTTCATATTTACCTCCTATGTTTGTACCACTAAGTACATTTTAAGTATATCAATTGCGCCTCTTCTTTTCAATAGAATTCTTTACCATGGCATTGTTCTTTTCCAATGGAAAGTCCAAAAGACATGGAACCCATCCTCTGTGTTCAAGAAGCCATCCTGATTCTGTAAAAAATACTTTTCCCTGAATATCTTGTATCAAACCTTTCTATATCTAGTATTAAAAAAGATGGATTGCTCCATCTTTGTCATCTTTATTTCTAGATTTGTGCCAATTTTTCTTGGGGGAAAAGAGTTTTTTTGCGTACCACCAAGTACATCACCCCATGCATGAGGAAGGTCAGCGCCCATGAAATGGGATAGGATACATAAAGTGTAAACAAGGAGCGATACATGGCAAATACGGTAAAAATCCATATGATTCTGAAAAGACAAGCTCCCACCAAAGATATGATCATGGGACCAATGGAATATCCCATTCCCCGTAAGCTCCCCACCATGACATCCATCATGCCACAAAGAGCATACATGGAACAAATGAGGCTCATCCGTAAGATACCATAGGAGATGACCTCCGGATCCGAGTTATATATGCCAAGAAGCGTTTCTCCGGCATAATAGGCTCCCAATCCCATGACAACACCCACGGCGATGACAAGACCCAAACAGCGTACAAGGATTTTATCCACCCGATGATATTTTTTTGCTCCCATATTTTGACTGGTAAAGCTAAGGGCCGTCTGATAGATGGCGTTCATGGACATATACACAAAACCCTCGATATTGGAAGCAGCCGTGTTTCCTGCCATGACCGTATGACCAAAAGAGTTGACCGAGGACTGAATCAACACATTGGAAATATTAAAGATGACCCCTTGCAATCCAGCGGGGATTCCAATTTTAAGCATGGCCAAAACCTTGTCTTTGGAAACATGGAGCTTTCGAATATTGAGTCGCATAAAATGATCCCCTTGGCGTAGGGCAGTGATGACCAACGTTGCAGAAACAACTTGGCTGATGACCGTCGCCAAAGCAACACCGGCCACACCCATGTGAAAACCAATGACAAATAAAAGGTTAAAGGCCACGTTGATCACGCCGGCCACAATCAAAAAATAAAGGGGTCTTCTCGTATCTCCCACGGCACGAAAAATAGCAGCACCAAAGTTATATACCATAAAGGCTGGCATGCCACAGAAAAAAATTCTCATATAGCGTATGGAAAGGGGCAACACTTCCTCTGGTGTGCCGGTCATCAAAAGAAGGGGCTTGGCTAAAAAGACGCCCACAAATACCATGATAACTCCACCGTAAAATGCCAATGTGATGGCTGTATGTAGTGTGTCCTTTGCATTCTTAAAATCCCCAGCACCAACGAAGCGTCCCATGATAACAGAGGCTCCGATGGAAACCCCCATAAACATATTGATGAGTAAGTTAATCAAAGAAGAGGTAGCTCCCACGGCTGCCAAAGATTCTTTTCCAGCAAATCTTCCCACCACCACAATGTCGGCGGCATTGAATAAAAGTTGTAAAATACCCGATAAAATTAAGGGAATAGCAAAACTAATCAGTCGACCCAATAGAGGGCCATGTAACATATCAATTTCTCTTGCACGTTTCATATCGATCTTCCTTCCGTTCTCATATAGTACTCTATATTAAGAAAAATGTAAAGATACAAAATCTCTGCATAGAACCCTCCCTTTGGCAAAGGGGCATAAACTCTCATGATTTCCCATGTATCATACCTATATATTCCAACCATAGAAGAAAGAAATAAAATATTTTACTTCCCTCCCTTTCTGTATCCGGCTTTGATGGCCTCCTCTTCCGTATCAAAATAAACGGCATTTTTGGCCTTGACTTTTTTGTAGCCCTCTCCGTCGGGTAAGTGATAATACTTGGACTTTTTGTTTCCGATGATTCTTCCCTCGGCCTTCACAAAGGCTAGCTCATCCCCATCCATGGTGGTCACTTCATCCCCTACGTCACCCTCTTCTGTCTTTTTCCCCTGATCCTCACCGTGGTCAGAAGCCTTATCCAAGGCCTGGGCTTTTTTCAAATTGGTGACGTCTGTGAGAGCATAAAGACCTCGATCTTCCTTTCTCGCATCCTTGGAAAGGGCGAGAAAAAAATCCTTTTGGCTCACATCCGGCGGAAAGGTCACCACATTGGCATATCCCTCATAGAGCATGATGGCATTGAGGCTATCCTCCAACCAAGTAAGCACATCATCTTTTTTTGGCTCTTTCAAAAATACATAGCGCAGCAACCGACCGTACTGGTCCCTGTCACTGACATCCTTCACCAAGTAGACCGTGCCATTTTTCCCAATTCTTTCCTCCATCAGAGCCTTGGCAAATTCCGAGGCCATTTCTCCGAAACGACCATTTTTCTCTGGATCCTCATGGACACATTCCGGCGTATCAATCATGAGCAAACGGAGCCGCTCCTCTCTCTGGCTTCCTTCCAGCTTCACTATCATGGTATCGCCGTCGACCATGCGCACAAAGGTGGCTTGTTCCACTGTCGGAAAGGTTTTCCACTGAGATTTTTTAAACTTTTTTGACTCTTCTTCCATGGAAACTTGATCCACGTCATGGTTTGAAACATCTTGATCTACCTCTACAGAAGAAGATTTATTTTCCTTTGATTGCTCATTCAGTGGCATACAGGCCACCATTTGAACGAGTATAAGCCCCATGGCCAACATGAGCCATCCCTTTTTCATTGAAATTCTGTTCATTCTATTTTTCATGTCTCCTTCTTTCATCCTCATAGGCCGATGCATCCCGTGCATCATTGTCGAAGGATCATCCTCCTCCACTTCCAGAAAATATCCACTTCAAAAAGGTATATCCTCCCAAAAAGATGAAACCCCATATAATAATGCCCAAGATTCCCTTGATAAGATCCATTTAGTCCTCCTTTATATACTTCCGAAGTTCTTCCACCAAGAGATGAACTGTGGTTCCTGGATTGAATCCCGAGGGCCAAGACACTCCCTTTTTGTAGGCTTTCATCCTCTCTTTGGCATTTTGAATGGCCCGATCCAATCCACCGTCTTTGGCTACCATGTCAAAGAGTCGATCATAATTTTTCTTATATAAACCCTTCCCCAATTTTTGTTTGCGAAATTCTTCATGTAGCAAACGATACCATGCATACCTGGTCTGGGCTCTTTGACTATATCGAAAATGTAAATAGAGCCAATACTCAAAACATTCATTGCTCCATGCGGCGTGAAATCCTCTCTTTTCCGCTTCTTCCACCGCCTCATCAAAATCATGAAAATCATCCTTGTCAAAGACGACCCATACCTGTTGATAGAAAATCTTCGCACGATGCAAAATCTCCGAGGTTCGATCCACCAGTTTTTGGGTTGCCCTTCCTTCACCCTCGATATCTACAATGGGCTCCACACCGTGGATATGGATGTTTCCACCACGGGTCTTTTCAATTTTTTCAGCCAATCCTTGAAAATAATAGGGCTCCGTCTTCGTTCCCTCTGTCACAATAAGGAAGGAATTGGCCTTGGGCTCTCGGGTATGTCCCTTTCTCGGTTCTCTCTTTTTTCGTTCTGCCTTCCGTCTATCTCTGTGATTCATTTTCTCACCTTCAAAGAAAAATCTTTCAGGGCGGGAATGCCACCATAGACACCGGCCAAGTAATTGGACTGCAAGGCCTCTTCCGGCAACATTTTATAATCGGACAGGGCCACCAATTGGGATTCACCGCTTTGATTTTTCTCCACAAACCAAATCTGATCCCGACGGAAAAACCTCTTATCCAAAAGACTGGTGTCATGACTGGTGTAAATTAATTGGGCCGTGGAACTGGGGGCATAAAATAAATCAATGATAAACTTCAACATCAAGGGATGAAGCTTCACATTGAGTTCATCAATGAACATGGTGTTTCCCTCACGAACTGCCTTTTTGGCAAAGAGATAGAGGGCCATGCTTTTTAGCGTTCCGTCCGATTCTCGGTGGAGGGGGAGAGTGAAATCTTCCCCTTCCGGTCCCCGATGGATGGTGTAACATATATCGGCTCCCCCCATCTGATCCAAACGAAGGTCAATGATGCCCGTATCCATGGCCTCCAAAAATTCCAATAAGCCCCTTTTATCTTGTCGAATCTCTTCGGGAAGTCTTTTCTCCAAAAGACTCTTGGCCTCATAAAAGTCCGTTCCCATGACCTGCGTTTTCTGTATGAAAGAAAACATTTCTCGCAAAGGGCCATGGACCTCTTTTAAAGTATTAAAAAAAGTCAAAGCCAACACATGGTCGGGAATGGCTGTGGCCATGGACTTCCACCGACTGGGAACGCTTCGATGAAATTCCATCTCTCCATTGGAATACCTCTCTAGGATGGTCCTTTGTCGATGGGTCGTATCATTTCTTGCATATAGCCACTCTCGGACAATTCGCTCTCCATTATATTCAAAGCCATAGGTGTATTCATTCTCACCCACCTTTGCCACCATGCGAAAAGAAGTATCTCCACCATCTCTTTTCAATGAGAAGGGTGTATAGTTTTGTTGGATGGTGGAAGACGCTACGTTGGTATAAATATTGGCCGACTCCAACACAATAGAACGAAACGTTTCAAAGGCAAAGCAAAGATTACTCTTCCCACTGGCGTTGGCCCCATAGACCGCTGCCACACGAAGCACATTTTCCTTTGCATTTAAGGGCATCAAGGTATAGGGATGATCCCTATAGCAATCCATGGCCGTCATATTAAGAGATGACTCATCTTTAAAAGACAAAAAATTTGAAAATTCAAATAACAATAACATATTAATCCTTTCGATTGAACACGAGTTTTCTCTCGTAAATAGCCCGTTCCAAACCGCTCATTTCCTCAATCTCTTGAATAAAGATACCCTCCTCCAAGTCGAAGGGCATAAACAATTCATAGTGTAACATCATGGGACTTTTCCTACGAGGATCCTCCGGCTCCAAACGAACACTCTTGATTCGAATATTGAGATTTCGAACGATGCTGGTCATTTGGGTGAAGGTCAATTTTTCATCCCTCGTATATAAAATAAGTTCACGGTAAGATTTATGCATCATTCTATTTTCCAGCTTCCCTAGGAAAAAGAGAGCGATGAGAACGATGATGGAAGCCACCACCGAACCTAAATAAAAACCAATACCGATTCCCAAACCAATGCCAGCGTTGACCCAAAGAGAGGCCGCCGTAGTAAGTCCCTTAATATCAAATCCACGAACCATAATTGTTCCCGCGCCAAGAAAACCCATGCCGCTGACAACTTGGGCCGCTATTCTTCCCGGATCTCCTGCCCCCAAAGATTGATGAACATACACGCTCACCATCATAATCAAAGCTGATCCAACACAAACTAAAATATGGGTACGCAAACCGGCCGGCTGATTCTGTGCCTCCCGTTCCATCCCAATGAGTCCTCCCACCAAAGCGGCAAGACATAATCTCGTAATGATTGCTGCTGTATTCATATACACTCCTTTGGTTATTTATACCCAATCCTCGACTTGGAATGGCCCTCTTTCTTTCAATAAAAAAAGCCCCTTGGGACTTTTTTAGATAGATGCAATGGCATCTTTCAATTCTTGAACCACAGAATCATCCGGCTCTTCTAGGCAAACCACCGGCTCTGCTGCCATGATGGCACCTTTTCCTTCCATTTCGGATCTCCATGTTTCCATGTACTCTCCGCCACCCCATCCATAGGAGCCGAATAAAAATACCTTTTTATCAGCAAAGTCATCGATGGAATCAATGGTGGGTACAATTATGGACTCATCCACTTCCTCTGTTCCACAGGCCGGGCTTCCAAAGACCAACAAGTCTGCATCGGCAAATTCCGAACCCTGTTCGTCGGTGTACACCTCTACATCATACCCCTTTTCTTCCAATGCCTCTTTTACCACATCGGCCATGGCCTCTGTATGCCCCGTGGAGCTAAAATAAATAAGATTCGCTTTCATAATTTCCTCCTCTATAAATTGTTCATGGTCTATTTTTAATATGCCCAATTTCATCCATTCTTAATCGTAAATAGAATTTTTTTATAAACGATCTGAATAGATCCCTTTCACTCCTTGGTTCAGAAGCTCCGTGGCTTGGGTTCGATCATTGATCGTGTGAACAAAAACCCTTATTCCCTGATCTATGAGCAATTTCCCCAAGCCTCCATCGTACCTCCTCTTCTCCATGGTCACTGCCCGGAGAGGGTGATCTTTGGCAAAGGAAGAAACTTCTTCGTCACTATCTCCACTCATATACAGAGTATAAATAATATTCTCATACCCCAGTTGCTTCACTGGAAGATATTCTTCTTGGGCATAAATCTGAGGCCAAATGCGATCCAATAACTCTGGAGCCTTTTCTTTTATATAGGTAAGGGTTTGGATGGTATTACGTTTGCTGTCGGTGACGAGGATGGCATCTTCATGTTCTTGAAACCATTGTATCAGAAGATTCAAATCCATTTGTGTAAAACCATGGACTTCTTCCGCATCCATAAATTCCGATTTCGTCAAGAGCCGATGGGGCTCCTTTTTGAAAAATTTATATACGAAACCATCCCATGAATGAAGACAGACTCCCTTGCCATCTGCCGTGGTTTCGATATCCACCTCGAAGATTCTCTTGCCACGGTCGTAGTTTTCATCTAGGGCTTCTTTCATGTTGGTATAAGTCATACCACATAACTCACCGCCTGCATGGGTGATGGTGTACTTGGGATGGAGCATCATCTCTCCGCCCCTTTGTTTCATCTCGATGAATTCTTTCACCGTCCCTCGCTCCAAAAGCCCCTGACAAAGATCAATCTGACGATGGGCCTCCTGATAGAATTCCATATTCTCTCTTGCACCCACCGCAAGTTCCATCCCATCTGCGGTTTTCCTACGATACACATAGGTTCCCTTGGGTAAGGGGCGTTGCAAATATACCCTCTCCTGCCCCGATGATTTTGAAAATAAATCTCGACCGAAAAGAGGTACCACCTCCTCATTCCAACCCATGAGATTGAGTATCGACGGCAACACATCTAACGATGAACAAAGACTTTCATCGGACTCGGCCTTCTCTTTGGTGCCCATGGAAAAAAACAGAGGAAAAACCATTCTCTCCGGAAGATCGTCCGATATGGTTTCAAGTCCTGGCAAGCTACCCATCAATTGAGTAAATATGCCATCCTCCACCGGCCCATAATCTCCGTAGAGAACAATGAGCGTATCCTCAGCCTTCTCCTCCACCTTACGAAGAAATTGAACCAAACTCCGATCCATGGCCTCCAACTCTTGCCGCACCATTTCTTTTCTGTCATCCGCTGATGATTTTCTAAATTCCCAGGGCATATGCTCTCCGAAAAGATCTACAGAAACATAGGAAAAAGATTTACTTTTTTGTTGAAGGGAGGAAAGCACGTCTGAAAGAAAATCATCCACTCCTTGGGTTGGATCAGAACACAGGACCATTTTCTCAAATCCCATCTCCGGGAAAAAACGTTCCTTTCTCTTTTTATTCTTGGGGTGGTGAAGATAGGCGCTGGCCGAATATCCATGGTGACTTGCAATCTTGGCAAGTCCATAGAGCCCCTCCCCCTCATATTGCTCCATGGAGCTTTTTTTATCATAGGGATAAAGACTATGGAAGGTAACAAATTCACCATCATCATTGGGATCGGCACCCACCAAGGGTACACAATGGGGCATAAAACGTTTGCCCTTTTCCTTACTCCATTGTCTCAAAGCCGGCATCCCGTCCATGGCTTCCGACAAGAAAAGAGATTTTAAACCACCGACCCGCACCAACAACAGGTGATGATTTTTGGCCTTTCCTGTCCCATCGTTGATATCATGCAGCTTGTCAAAGAGAAATTCATACCGCAAAGAACCCAGAGAAAAATATTCTTCCTCTTGAGATGATTTTTCCTCCCATTGTTCTTTGGTTGTACGCTCTGTATTTATATCCTCGGCTCCGATCCTATGACTTGCTAAAAAAAGTACCAACAGGAGGAGCAATAGTCTCTTTTTCATGTCCACACTCCTTTATCCTACCCATTATACCATAGGAGGGACACATTTAATAGCTAAGAAAGAAGACTTTTGCCTTTCCTCAAACACTTCTTATACATTCGATCAATGGCAAAGGCTCCCAGAGGTGCCGTAAGTAAAATGGAAACCACAGCCACCGTGAGGATGGTCTTTCCACCGGGAAGGCCCATGGCAAGAGGAATCCCTCCAATAGCCGCCTGCACCGTGGCTTTGGGGGTATAAGCAATCATCGAAAAGAGTCGTTCCTTTTTATTCAATTTGGTATAAAGTGTGCAGCAATAAACACCCATCATACGGGTCACTAAGACAAGAGCAAGCAACAATACCACCGTCAAACCCGACTCCATGGCATAGCGCACATCCACTTCCGCACCGACCAAAGCAAAGAGAAGAATTTGTGCGATAAACCAAATCTTTCCATAGGTGCGGGAAAGAGTAAGCGCCACCCCGTCATGGATCTTTTTCATGGTAATTCCCATGGCCATAATCGCCAAAAGCCCCGAAAAACCAATAATACCCGTAGCATGGGCTTCCACACTCACGAGAAAAAATGCACCGGCTAAGGTGAGCAATAGTTTCGCCATATCCTCCATGGGAAAGCGTTTGAAAATCTTCGCAAGAATATATCCTAAGAGCACTCCCCCCAACACTCCCAATACAATCGCCGTGGGAATTTGTAACAGTCCAATGGCGGAAAAAGTACCCGTCTTTGCCAGCCCTGTGAAGGAGGTAAATAATACGATGACAAACACATCATCCACCGACGCCCCCGCAAGAAGCATCTGAGGAATACTTTGATCCGTGCCGTAGCCTTCTTCCATGATTTTTAACATGGTCGGTACAATGACCGCCGGAGAAACGGCCGCCACCACCGTACCCAAAACCATGGCCTGTAAGGTGGTGATATTCAAAATCATCGGTGCAAAAATGGTCATCCCCACTATTTCAAAGGTAGCAGGCAAAAAGCAAAGCAATAACGCCGGACGACCCACCTTTTTCAAATCGGCCAAATCCAAATTTAAACCCGCTCTTGCCAAAATGACAATGAGGGCGATTTTGCGAAGATCGGCTGAAATGGAAAGCAAATCTCCATCCAAAACATTGAGGACATAGGGCCCCAAGAAAATCCCTGTGAGAAGCATTCCCACCAATGGTGGCAATTTCAATTTACGAAACACTTCTCCTGCGAGAAATCCAACCAACAATAAAATACCTAAACTAAGTAACATTTTGAACCTCCTCGGAGCCTAACAAAAAAGCCAATGCTCCTATAAAAAATTTATAGAAGTCATCAGCTTGTGTAAGCGGTTTCGGCTGTTGCCGGGGGAGAACTTCATTCCCATTAGAAAAGTATAACAGGAAAAGATTTATTTTTCAAGCTCCTCTGCAAGAGAAAAAGATTCCAATCCCTCTTCTCCGAGAGAAAGAAGAATTGCATAGATCCTCCTCTTGTCTTCCTCCGACAAACCTTGCTCTATCATCTCTTGCCGAATCTTGGCCAAAAGCTCCATCCTGCCATGGCTCCATGGCAAAAGAGCCTTCCTCACATCTTCCCCGATGGGTCGAAGCGCAAAGGGAATCCCGTGGGCCGTCGAAAGACCGACCTGCACCCCACCGGCATCCAATTCCTTCACCAAGTGGACATCTCCCAACTCCCGATCATCGGCCACATTGACAAGAATCTCCTTTTCCAAACACCAAGAAGCAATCTCTTCGTTGACATTTTTTACGTTGGTGGCAGCTATGACGAGAAACATCCCCTCCACATCTCTTTTTTCCACCTCTCGCCGATGCAAACGAAAAAGACCCTCCAGATCATATGCCATGGTGGGACTTACAAGAGTAACTTCTGCCCCCAACTCCATACATTTTTTTGCCTTCCGAAGGCCCACAGGCCCTCCGCCTACGACCAAGACCCTCTTACCGGTCCAGTCGATGCGAAGAAAACCATAGGCCATTATTTTTTATACACCTTATAATCGGTGCCGGAAATCATCTCCACCCCGTAACCTGCCGGCTCCATAAATCCACGCAACAATGCCAATCGACAAGTATAAAAGACAGACTTGGGTGTAGCATCTCCCTCTTCTTTCACCCTAAGATTTGCTTCTCTTTGCACATCAAAAGCCTCATGATGGTCATGATCATGACCTCCGTGACAGGTCTTGGTCAAACTAAGACTGGGATCTGTGGCAAGAGGATTCTTCTCATAGGGCGCGTGAACATCTTCCACTTCGATAAGATAGAGATTCCCCTCCTCATCCCCCTGTGCCTCCAAAGCGCCATCACAGGGCATGCCGTCGAGCAAAATTCCGTGAATGGCCTCAAACACATCATCGGGCGAGTCGTAGGAATACCCCTTACCCATCTTCTTTCCAAAGGCATATAACTTTTCCTCTGCATTTTCTGTGGCATGAAGAGCATAACTCAATCGAGATTCCACCACATCAATCCGAGCGGAAAGCCATCCGTGAATATTGGGCGTGTCGATGAGGGTGGCCAAGTCTTCCCG
Source organism: Tissierellia bacterium (assembly GCA_030537875.1). Lineage (GTDB taxonomy): Bacteria > Bacillota > Clostridia > Tissierellales > Peptoniphilaceae > Ezakiella. The sequence goes on from JAUNVC010000002.1 coordinate 47,331, forward strand.
AGAAACCGGGGGCATGACCTCGTTTAATCTATGAAAAGCGGGGTTATCCCCCAGCAAATATTCTGTAATGCGATCTTGAAATTGGATCTTGTCGTACATAAGATAATGAATTGGTCCAAGTGTGTGACTCATAGGTACCTCCTTTTTTTCTACCCCTAGTATATCATGAGAGAAAAGTGAAACACAAGAAATCCATTTCTTTTTCTATACGAAAAAGAAATCTTCCATTCCTCCAATAAAAAAGACGAGAAACCCCGCCTTTTCTTTCTAATGAATCAATATCCATACTGTTTTTTTCATACCTATAAATTCCTAATTTTTTGATTCAATCTTTTTTCTTACAACTGTACAGTATCCTACTTCTCAATCAACTTTCCATCTCTCAATCGATAAATAGTATAAAGAGAGTGGTCAAAAACCGACAAATCGTGGGTCACTATAATCAAGATACTATCGGAGCCCATGATCTTTTCTGTGTAATCAATGATTTTTTCCTTCATTCTAAGATTCAAGGAATTGGTCGGCTCATCCATGAGCAAAATCTTGGGACCGTTTACCAAGGCTCTTGCAATCCCCACCTTCTGTTTTTCTCCCCCAGAGAGCCTCTTGACCTTTTGCTTAAGTAAACTTTCTATCTCCAACAGTGCAGCGATTTCATCTATGCGTTTTCTTCTCTCTTTTCTTTTATACTTCTTAGAATAGATCAAAGGAACTAAAATATTATTGTAGGCCGTTTCCTCTTCCAATAAATGGTAATCTTGAAAGACAAAACCAAAGACTTCATTGCGCAATCGTGCAATCTCCCGTTCCCTTCTATCGCCTATCTTTTTTCCCTCAATGAAATAGGAGCCTTCGAAATTGCGATCTTGCAATCCGAGGATTTTAAGAAAGGTGGTCTTTCCTGCACCATTTTCTCCTTCAATGAGTATTTTCTCACCCTTTTTAGCAGAAAAGCTCAAATCATCCAAAATGGATTGATCCTTCACTTGCCCCCTATACTTTTTCGTGAGATTGTCAATTTGAATCATCACATGTCTCCTTTAATCTTTGTGCCTATACTCTTGGAACCAAGCATTGCCATGGTGGCAATTCCCAAGGCCACCATCCAGAGCAAGGTAATTGCCAAGCCCCACTGCGCCATTTCATTCCATTGAAAACGATTTAAATAGTTCATTATCAACAAACTTCCAAGTCCCATGGCTAGAATAAAAATACAATTCCGACCAAGAATGCTTCTCATGGTTGCCCCACAAATTAAATGGATTCTATATTCTTCACATAATTTACTATACAAATATTTTAGAAAGAGAAAAAAGCAAACCAACATTGATAAGACACTAAGAATTCCATACACATACATATAATGACGCATAAAATACATCTCATCCTTGCATTTAAAATCCAAAGATTGCTTATAAAGTCGGATAGGGCCCTGCTGAAAAATCTCTTCCATTTTGGTGTCCAGTCCCGTCTTTCTATCTTCCTTGGAAAAATAAGAACTTTCAACCAATTCGCACCATTGACTTACATCCGGAGAAAAAGATGCAATATCCCTAAATTCATGGGAGGTTAATTCAAAAAACACATCTCCTTCCTCGGGTAATTTATTCCAATTGATTCGTTTAACAATATCCAAATCAATATTTTCGCGGTTTACAATGCGAATATCTTCCGATCTTACGGCATGAACCTGAGAGAACATTTGGGATGGCATGCACCAAAGAATGCGATTGTCTCCATATTTCTCCAATTCACCCACAAATATTGTGGAGAACACATCAAATTTTTCGCCTACCAAATCGGAACCATTTATATTAAAGCTGCCATAACCCCCCTCTTGGAAAAGCTGATTCAATTGTTCCTCTATTCGGTCCATCTCCTCAAAGGAGTAGGAAATGGGTACCGTTTCATAGTATCTCTTCACCTCCAAACTATCCGTCGGTTGCCGATACAAGCGTACCAATGTTGCCCCTATGGCGGCGAGAACAAGCGAAACCGTCAATATGAATCCGACAAAACAAAGAAAAATCCATTTATTTCTCCATATATCTTTTAAACCAAGTTTAAAAATATCCATCAACATACTTACTCCATTCTCGCTTTTGAACGAAGATACATTCCGTGTGTAGCACATATAACAACTAAGCTATAACCCAATAATAGAAAGACTTGTAGTTTGCCATAAATGATTAGGGTTATATAGTGACCAACTGTACATCCAAGAAACAATACCATTAGAGCAGAGGATATAAGACTAGCCATCACACCCACCGCCAAGAGAGGCCAAAGATAGAGTTTCCAAATGTGCCCCATGGTGGCACCAAACATGCGATAGGTATGCAAATATTCATAGTATCCGATGATATACATTGCCAACACATAGAGAATGAGGGGGGAGAGAAATAGAGCGCATGAATATATTATCTGGGTATATAAGGTGGCTTCGGTAAAAGCAAAATGTGTTGCATCTACAAAAGAATTCCTATTTTCACGTTTTGTCTCTACATATCCTAGACCCTTCAATCGATCCCTCGCTTCTTTTGCAGATTGTCCATTGGGGGATTGCAAATAGATGGTCCGTATATCTTCAGCTGGAATGGAAAAGAAATTCCGGACCAATTCATGGTTCATTCCTCTTCCTATATCTGAATGAATGTCCAACATATGGATAATTTCCGTAGTATAGACTGATTCTTTCCATCGGCGAAGAGCGTCAATATATTCTAAAGAGTTGCCTGAGTTCATTATTTGATCAATGGATGTGATCAATATACTGACATTCTTCTTTTCCCTATAGTCTTCCTCAGAAAAATATCGTAAAACGGTTCTTACAATGAGTTTAGTTGCCTTAGCATAGTACCGGAACGTGGGGTCATATACTCCGATTTCCTGATTTTTATCCGTTTCTCCAATAACCGTCAAATCCTCATATTGATTTAAAAAGTCAAGACCTATGTCTTTCTCAGAATCCTTCCCCTTCCTTAGGGTTATATAATCGTACTCCAAGTAATAGGGTGTATCATACAGGAAAGACCCGAACACATGATTTAGTGCCATTACCCATATGCAATTGAGTAAAGCCAATAGTAAAACGATTGGCATAAGTTTTCGAAGCATGCTACACCCCTCTCTAGTTATTTAACGATTTTTAGAATCTCCCCTATAACGGGAGTACTTCCCTCTTCTAAAAGTCCTGTATATACTCTGGTTTTGTTGAGGATATTACGTTTGTAATTGGATGTCACAGGTTCTGTTTCATAGCTATAATAGGCTCTAGTTTTTGGACCATTATTGGGCTTATCATAGGCAGTTAACTCTTTTATAACTTGCCTAGAATCATGTTCGTTTTTTGAACGAGCTCTAGCAAATGAGATATCACCTTGTACATCATATGTTATTTTCGTTGAGGAATAATATATGAGTTGTCCGTAATCATCTACTCCTCGATCCGTTCCTTTTACAGAAGCTACTCCGTAATATGGAAACGAAAGCCCATCTTTATGTTCACTTGAAACATACGTGTAGTCTGACGCTCTCCATAAGATGGTAACTTTTGCGAATGCGGTTGTTGTTAATATCAACACTAGTGCCAGTGTTAATACCATCGTCAGTTTACAATTCTTCATTGTATTCTCCTTTCTTTCGAAATTCATAAGTCTTGACTTTAAATCACGAATTTTATGGCCATTTCTTTATTATTAGAAACAGCTTCAGAGATATTATAGATTGTTGAATCTATTTTACCCCTTCACTTATAATCCGTTTTACAACCACATTTTGTGACACTTTATTATTATTTTTTTAATAATAATAATCTACTTTGGATGAACCCTATTAATAGCTATCTGTGTACGAATATCCTGTTTTCGTGGATCCATTATGAGTTATGGTATATTTGAACCGATAGGTTCCACGACTGTTTAAATTTTTTGTTTTAGAAAAAACAATCCATGTTGATCTAGAATAGCGTTCACTAAACGTGGCAACCGAAACCCAACTGCTACCACTCTTTTTTTGTAGTACCGCTGACAAGGTCCAAGATCCAGACTCTGAAGAACTAGCACTTATAATTAGAGTGCTTTTTCCATCATTATCTATATAAAATTCCGCTTCTTCACCAATTAATTCATTATAAAAAGGTACTACTTCTCCACCCATGGCCATACATTCTGTTGCGCCCATAAATATCACAGCAACTATGATAATTGCTGCTATCCCTTTATTTAACATTTTATAATAACCTCCTTATTTTATTGATTGAATAATTTTTTTATTTTCTTCTAAGGACTCATTGGATGTGATCCGATAGGCCCATCTCCCATCTAACCATAAAAATGCATAGGTATCTCCCCTATGAATATAGTCTATATGTTTTCCATTGATCTCCATGGAATGGCGCGTGGAATATTCATTATCCCATCCAATTTTAGCTGATTTGGCAATGGAAACGGTAATCATAATGAATTTATCCCCCTTCTCAAAACACTTATCAACACGGAAACCATGGTCTTGATCCAATTCTATGGTATAGCCTTCCGGAATATAGCCCACCTCTAGGGAAACTTTTTCATCCCTCCTTTCCTGAGATTCCCCTACCTCCACTTCTCGAAAGGTGACTTCATCATGATCGTCGTAGGTTTTCCATACTGCAATTACAGCCTGTTTAATGTGGGCCCATGTTTTTTGTACAGGAAATATGATGGTGGAAAGAAGAAGCAATGACAGGCAAAGGGTCGCCACTCCCACTCTCCAGTTCATCCACCCAAAGGTCTTTTTTCTTTTTTGGGGGAGGGGATCTTGGTCTGCCAGCATTTTTTTCAATTCCAATGTGAGCCCATCAGAAAGTTCCATAGTTTCCGGTCCATCGATTTTATTTTCTTCTAAAAGCTCTTTAAATAATAGGGCTTTCAATTGATGGTCATCCAACTTATTCTTCATAGATTCCCTTCTTTCTCAATAGTATTTGCAATCTTCCCCTTGCCCGTTCATATCGTTTCCGGGCATTGGCTTCGCTAATATCCAATTTCTTGGCAATCTCTTGGTAATCCAAGTCTAGGGCCAAACGCAATAAAAGAATAACCCGATCCCTTTCTTTCATGGTTTGGATGATTTGATAGATTTGGTTGGTCTCACAGATTCCCACTTCCTCACAATGAAACCCCAACATGGATTCCTCAAATTCTTCCACCAAAACCAGGTTTTTTCTCGCTCGGATAATGTCAATGGCTTTGCATTTTACGATAAATCCAATGAGGGTGGGCATCTTCCCTCCCTTCTCAATGGAGATTTTATCGATGGAATGCATGATGTCTATGAAGGCTTCTTGGGTCGCATCTTCTGCCAAATCCATATCCTGTACATATTGATATGCAATGGCCTTCATCCGCGTGGAATAGGTTTGACAAATAAAAGCCATTTTTTCATTTCCAGATTCAAACTCCATTTTCCCTCCTCATCCATATATAACCTACCATATAGAATCCGTTTTGAGACCATCTTTTGTGACAGTTTTTAGAAAAATATTTTTATGTATTTTATGTATCATATCACGTTGGGTGTTAGGAAACAAGATATATACTTTTTGATTGTTTGCTCCAAAGAAAAACCTCCACCTTTGCTGATGGAGGTTTTTTTATTTCTCTTGGGCTTTGGCTTGGGCATCGTAGAGTTGTCGGAATACGCCTTCCACTTCATAGACATCCTCAAAGGTTCCCTGTTGTTCCAGCACCCCTTTATTGAGTACGAGGAACCAGTCGGCCTTTTGAAGTCCATGGAGCCGGTGGCTGGTGAACAGGGTCAGTTTATTATCTGACCAAGCCAAGAGCCGATCCCAAAAATGTTTCTCACTCAAGGGGTCCAGAGCCGCACTGGGTTCATCAAACATTCTTCCGTCCCCTTCTCGGTAAAAGGCTCTCGCCGTGGCAATCTTTTGCCATTGCCCACCGGAGAGTTCCACTCCCTCATCGTAGAGTTTGCCGAGATAGGTTTCTTCGTCATGGGGAAGTTCTTCCATGACTTCTTTTGCGCCGCTGGTTTTTAGGGCCATCTCATAGGAAGCCATGTCTTTTTCCTTGGTTTCCGGTCTGGCGATGGTGATGTTTTCTTCTGCGCTCCAGGAGAATCTTCCAAAGTCTTGGAAGAGGACTCCGAAGGCTTTTCTCGCATCTTCTATTTTATAGGCGCTGATGGGATGGTCATTGACGAGGATTTCTCCTTGGTCGGGGTCATAGAGTCGGAGCAATAGCTTGAGGAGGGTTGTCTTTCCGCTCCCATTGACACCCACTATGGCCACTTTCCATGGGGCTTCAATGTGGAAGTTGAGGTCTTTGAGGGCCGGCTCTTTTCGCCCCGGATAGGTAAAGCTCACACCCCTACATTCGATGGTTTTGATGGATCTGAGGGGGAGATTTCCTTCTTTTAGATTGCGGTCTTCGCCCAAAAAGTCGAAGTAATGGTCCATGAAGAGCATGGTGTCCATGAGGAGTGCTCCTTCCTGGATGAGTTGGAAGGAGGAGAGACTGGCAAGGCGCATATATTGGAGGAACATGGCCAAGGCACCTAAGCTAAAGACTCCCACTAGGACCTGTCGGAAGAAATAGAGGGTGAGGAGAATGAGGGCGATGACCGATCCCAATGCGATCCATTCGCTGGCAATGGTGATTCTTCGCCGATCTCTCTTGGAAGCCTCATAGATGGTTTGGAAGGTGTCTCTATATTTTTTTCTCACAGTGTCCGCAAAGCGATAGACCAATCTCTCTTGGGCATAGTTTCGCTTGAGGAGCACTTCTGAAAAGTAGTGGAGTCGTCGTGCAAGGGGGCTTCGATAGACGGTGTTTTCAAAGGCCTCCACCTGAAGTTTATAGAGGGCCACGCTTTGGGGGAGTAGGCTGATGAATAAGATGACGGGGATGAAAAAGGAATAGGATGCCAACTGGATAAAAATGACGAGCAACGTAATACACATGCGAAAGATGCTCATGGAATAGATCAAGAGATTCACCGGTCGATAGGCGATTTCTTGTCGCAAGAGTTCCAGTCGGTGGTATGTGGTGGGATCATCTAAGACAGCTAGGGTATTGATCTTGTCGATGGCTCCATGAAGTTCATCGTTCATGGTGCCTGCCACCAGGTCGGTCAATTCTCCCTGAATCATCATGACCAGCGGACCCACCATGGCATCCAGTGCCAAGGCGATGAAGAGGGGGAGTAGAATTGGTAGGCTATCCCCGATTCCTGTGAAGGTCATCGCTCCGTCAATAAATCTCGTGATGGCCGTGGTGACCACAATGGGTACCAAGGCCTGCACACCGAGGAAGAGGAGCAGTAAAAGCAGGAGTTTGGGTGCGGTTTTCATTAGAAAACCCATGGTCCGCAGCGCTGTGCGAAGATAGTTCTTTTTCTTAACTTGCATAGTGCCTCCTTAGGAGACTCATAAGAGTATTCATCCCATTCCTTCTTATCCCTCGTATAGAATCCGTTTTGAGACCACGTTTTGTGACAGGTTTGGGAAAAATTTTACTTAGGAATCTCTTTTTTCTAAAAGGGCTACCGCTTCCATATGTTTGGTGGCGGCGAAATTATAAAATCCTTTCAAACGGCAGACTCGATACTGGGTCATCTCTTGCATGTCGATGTGCATGGTTTTGGGGTTACAGCTCACATAGAGAATCTGTTTTACTCCAGATTGATTCAAACTCTCCCTCACCTTGGGATGAAGTCCCATACGGGGCGGATCGATGACAATCATGTCGGCCTTGTCTTCTCTTTTTACGAATTCTTTGCAATCGGCAAGAACCAATTCCACATTGTGGATGTCGTTGATTTCCAAAACTTGTTTCCCGTCTTCAATATTGGCGGGGTTGATTTCCACAGAATAAATTTTCTTTGCTTTAGGGCTTAGGATGGATCCTAGGACAGCCGAGCCTGCGTAGAGGTCCCATAGCAAGTCGACGGATTCCACCTGTTCTCTTACATAGGTATAGAGTTCTTCGGCAGCTTTACTATTGGTCTGAAAAAAAGAAAAGGGACCGATGGGAAAGCGAAGTCCCACCACTTCTTCTTGGATGGTTTTTGCTCCATAGAGATGATAGACTTCTTCCGCTGTGATGGCATCTCCCGTGGAGTCGTTGATGGTGTGGTAGATGGATTTGATCTCACCCTCCATGGAGAGAGAAAGCATATGATCTACAAAGTCTTTGGGGAGGGCTTCTTCGGAGGTGGTGACGAGATTTAAGAGGTAGGCATCCTCTGCCACACTGTGTCGGATGACCAAATGACGCAGGAGGCCTTTGTGGTTCCATCGATGATAGAAGTCTAGGTTTCGCTTCGCAAAAAATTTTCTCACATGACGACGGATACGGATGAAGTCATAGGGTATGAGGGGCCAATCTGTGTCTTCGATGATGTTGTGAAACTTCCCTTTTTCATGGAGTCCCAGTTGCAGGGGCCCCCCCTTGACTTGATCACCAAAAGTATATTCCATTTTATTTCGATAAAAGAGAGTGGCCTTGGGGATATGGAGCCCTCGGTAGTCCACGCCGGGATACTTGGACGCCATGGATTGGAGGGTTTCTTCTTTTTTCTTTTGGTCTTCGAGGAGGATGTCTTTTCTGCAACTTCCCATGGTGGCAATGGATGCCAAGGAGTGCTTCGCTCCTTGGACAATGAGTGTATGTTTCCCGGCGATGGCTCTTTCTTTGGACAAAGAAAGAGGGGTGAATTGCTTCTCCCCCAACCATTCTTTTGTATGGTTCCCCGAACGTAAGATATTGATTTCTTTGTTCAAGTCTTCCTCCTAGTAGTTTATCTTGGGGGCAAGTTTTGCTTTGAAAAAATCCCCGCTTTGATGTTTAATCATAGATTCCAATTCTTCATAGGGAAAGATCTCATGGATAGGATTGTCCCCTTGGAAGACGACTTCCAAATTTCGATCGTAGGCGAAGGAGAGGATTTCTCCATACTCCATGTCCCCATGGCGCTTTTCCATTTGTTCTTTCAAGTAGGCATTTAATTCTTCCATATGGAAGATATCATCCAGTCGAATTTTCATTCCATTGGCAATGTTCATCATGAAGGGAAAGTCCTCTTCTTCCATGACACGAACATAGAGGATATCCCCCATGAGATCCAATCCATAGGTTGTAGTTTTTGTTTGGGCCAGTGCATCAATGTATTCTTTTAATTTTTCATTGATGGTTTTTTCAACTTTGGGGTGGATAAGGAAGGGATAGGTTCTTTCTCCTTCTGCCACAAAGGTCACTTTCAGCTGACCTAGGGGCTGGACGATGGGCACTCGGAAGACAAGGGTGTCGTCTTTGTAATATTCTTTCCCATACTCTTTTTCCACCATGACAAGATGGGTATCTTTTTCCATCGATAGGGCGCCATTCGTTGGTCCCGGGATCTCTTTTCCCTCTTGGTCGATAAAGAATGTTTTCCCTTCTCGTATAGCACACAAGAATCCGCCATTTTCTTCTCTATGTTTTGCATTGACACTGGAGTATCTCTCTTGGTTCAAGAGTTGATTTTCCATGGTATAAATTTTCCATGCTCCCTCTTCTCCCGAGAGAAAATAGGTTCGATCCAATATGCGAATCTCATCATGGACGGGAGGTACCAATTCTTTGCCTTGAATGTCATAAATTCCTTTTTTTAATTTTCCTCCACTTCGGATAAAGAGAACCATGCGATCATCCTTGAGTTCGGTCAGATCTCCCGGCATTTCTTCAATCAATATGTTTCCGGACATATCCAAGAGGGAGGTTTTTTCACCGGCGGCGATGAAATAGGGGGTGTCTTCGATTTTTACCACATGTGAATAGGGGAGCTCTTCCATGTCCCCTTCTCGGCTCAAACGAAAGACTACACCATCTTTCATGACCACGGCGCCGTCTTTTCCAAAGGGATAGGCTTCATCAAAGGGGCCGTCGATTTTCTTCTCTTCCTTCTCCCCTCGATAGCTCCACCGTTGGCCTTCCAATACGGCATACAGGTTTTCCGTTTTCATGCGGATATAGTCATATCCTCCAAAGATTTCTTCTCCATTGGATAGGTCCACCACGTAGGTTTTTCCATCTCTTTGGGCGATGGCTCTCTTATGCTGAATGTCCAAGATTGTTTGATAGGTTTTTTTGGTTACTTCACGTCCCTTTTGATCTATGATCATAGGTCTTCCTTCGCTTTGCACCACTCCATATCCTTGGTCAAAGGTTCGGAGTATCTCCTCATAGAGCGCATCACTTGCAGGGTTTCCCTCTTCATCCACAAAGCCATAGAGGATGACACCTTCCACCACTTCGGCACTGGGATAGAGATCTTTTTCTTTCTCTTTGCATCCGAGAAGACCCAAGAGAAGCACTACGATACATACAAGTAAACTTTTTTTCATTCTCCCTCCTATCCTTTGACACGACGAAGGATTTCGTCTTTTCCTAGGAGATATAGCACATGATGAAATTCTGGTCCATGGGCAGCCCCGGTGAGTAGGGAACGGACGGGCATAAAGAGATTCTTTCCTTTGATTCCCGTTTTCTCCTTCAATTCCTTCATGAAGGTGCCTGCTCTTTCCAAGGTCATATCTCCCTCATCCAACAATTCAATGATGGCCTCTTTGAGTGTCGGAAGATCTTCGCTCTCCAGCCATTCCTTGGTGTCTTCTTCGTAGGTGACGGGTCCTGGAGAAAAGAGCTTGCATTTATCTGCCAACACTTTCAAGGTTGCTGCATTTTCTTTAAAGGCTTCCATCATAATCTCATAATACTCTCTACGTTCTTCTATCTCTTCCATGGAGTATCCCAAGGCTTCCACCATAAAGGGCTTGGCACGATCGAGGAGTTCCCCATTTTCTAAATGGCGAATGTAGTGGGCATTGACCCAGTTTAGTTTTTCTACGTCAAAGATACCGCCAGTTTTGCTGACCCGATCAAAGTCAAAGAGTTCCACCATTTCTTCCAAGGTCATAAACTCATCTTCCTTGTCCGGACTCCAACCGAGAAGTGCCAGATAATTGACCAAGGCTTCGGGGAGATATCCTGCGGATTTAAAATCTTCCACACTGACGTCTCCTTGACGCTTGGATAATTTCTTTCGATCCTTGTTGAGCACAGTGGGTAGGTGAACATAGGTGGGTTTTTCCCATCCAAGGGCTTGGTAGAGATAGACATGTTTCGGTGTGCTGGGGAGCCATTCTTCTCCTCGCACGATATGGGTGACTCCCATGAGATGGTCATCCACCACCACCGCCATATGGTAGGTGGGGAATCCATCGCTTTTCAAGAGGACTTGATCGTCCATGTCGTCGGTATTGATGGTGATTTTACCGCGGACCAAGTCTTGGAATGTGATGTCCTCTCCTGCGGGCAATTTCATACGAACCACATAGGGTTCTCCCGCTTCAATTCTCTTCTTCGCTTCCTCTTGGGGTACGCTCCGACAAAATCCATCGTACTTGGGGACCAATCCTTTGACTTCTCTTTCCTTTCGAATATCATCCAGGCGCTCCTTGGTACAAAAACAATAATAGGCGTGGCCCGATGCAATGAGCTGATCTACATATTTTTTATAAAGTTCCAATCGTTCCGATTGGATATAGGGACCTCTATCCCCCACCTGTTGCAATGCTCCATCAATGATTTTCGGTCCTTCATCGAAGTCCAATCCACTCCAATGAAGAGCTTCGATCAAATTCTCAATGGCACCTTCCACATAGCGTGTTCGATCCGTATCTTCAATCCGGAGGATGAAACTTCCCCCGTGCTTTCTCGCATAGAGATAATTGAAGAGGGCCGTACGCAGTCCTCCAATATGGAGCCAACCTGTGGGCGAGGGTGCAAAACGTACTCTAACGGTCATGTTTGTCCTCCTTTGCTTTTTCTTCTTGTAAAATTTGGGCAATGTCTGAAACGGACACTTCCCGTACTTCTTTCGGGCTACGACGATGGCTAAATTCAACTATTTGTTCTGCGGCGCCTTTTCCCACAGTGATGCGTAGGGGGATGCCAATTAAATCTCGGTCATTGAATTTTACGCCCGGTCTTTCTTTTCTATCGTCCAACAGCACTTCCCAATCCTTGGAGAGGTCCTTATATAATTGTTCTCCCAAGGCCAACTGTGCCTCATCTTTTACGTTCATAATGGAAATGATCACGTGATAGGGTGCCACCACCAGGGGCCATATGATGCCATTGTCGTCATGGTTTTGTTCAATGACAGCCGTGATGGTACGAGAAATTCCGACTCCATAGGATCCCATGTAGAAGGGTTTCTTTTGTTGGTTTTCATCCAAGTATCCGGCGCCTTGGCTCTCGGCATATTGGGTACCCAAACCAAAGATTTGCCCCACTTCAATGCCTCGGCGGATGTGCAAGGTTCCCTTTCCATCGGGAGACATATCTCCTTCTCTTGCGGTCAATAAATCTCCTGCTTTTTCCGCTTGGAAATCCCTCGGTACATTGACATTTTTTATGTGGATATCTTCTTTGTTGCCCCCGACCACCATGTTTTTCATTTGGAACACACGATCATCGGCAATGAAGCGACCCTTCATGTGGACCGGTCCTGTAAATCCAGGGAAACTACCGCATTTCACGATGGTGTCGTGATCCATCATCTCCACGTCATGTTCAGCCACATCCAAGTAATTGATGAGCTTGGTCATGTTGAGTTCTCGATCTCCCGGAATAAGAGCAAAGACAGGTTCTCCCTTAACCAATAGGTCAATACATTTCACTGTTTGTTCCGGTTGTATGGAAAGCTGTTGGCATAGGGCGGCAATGGTCTTTGCCCCCGGCGTTTCCACCTCTTCCATGGGAAGCTCTTCTGCAGTATCTTCAATGGAATAGACCACCGCACATTTTTCAATGCTGGCAGCAAAATGGAAATCCTCCGTATAGAGGAGTTCTCCCTCTCCCGTATCGGCCAAGGCCTGAAACTCGGTGGAAAGATTTCCTCCCATTTGTCCGGAGTCACTATCGACCTTGACATAATCCAATCCAATCTCAGTAAAAATGGCGTCATAGGCTTTTTCCATCTCCTTGAAGGATTGGAGCATCCCCTCATAGTCGCGATCATAACTATATGCGTCCTTCATTAAAAATTCCCGACTGCGATTGAGTCCAAAGCGAGGTCTTTTTTCATCTCGATACTTGATTTGAATTTGATAAAGATTCAAGGGAAGTTGCTTATAACTATTCAATTCGTCTTTAACAAGGAAGGAAAAATACTCCTCCGCCGTGGGTCCCAAGGAAAATTCTCGGCCGTGACGGTCTTCCAACTTAAACATTTCTGGTCCGTATTTTTCCCAGCGACCGGATGCATCCCAAATTTCTCTGGGTTGGACTACGCTCATCCGCACCTCTTGGCTACCAGCAGCATCCATATGTTTTCTTACAATGTTTTCAATTTTACTCAATACCCGTAACCCCAATGGGAGGTAGGAATAGATTCCCACCACTGTCCGCCGGATCATACCAGCACGTAACATCAACTGATGGCTGGCGATTTCTGCATCGCCGGGGACCTCCCGTAATGTGGGAAGATACAATTTTGATAAACGCATATACTCCTCCTTACAAAAAAAGCAACCGCCATGAGGCGATCGCCGCGTTACCACTCAAATAAATACTCTATCGGACGTAACGAGTGCCTCACGCTCCAATGGAGAAAAAGGAAATCGGGTTCACCTTTGTGGTTCACAACTTCTTTCACCAACCGAAGTCTCTCTGAAGTGCCTACAAAAGCTACTATTTTTCTGTACCCATGATATCACACTCCATTGTTTCTGTCAAGGTCTCCCCTTTGAAAAAAGAGGGGATACACCTTCCTTTGCACAGGTATCTTGGCTACAATGGACGGGTTCACCGCTCCTTTGAGATTGTTCTATTTCTTCTCCATGTGCACCTTCAAAAGTAGGGGAGCATAGTCTTTCACCCAAGGTAGACGATAGGCCATGCGGAAGAATCCCTTCTTCCATCCATAGGGGAAGTAGAAATGAATTTCTTCTATGGTTTGAATCTCTTTGCACCATGAGGAAAGGATCTTCTTTGCATCTTTGCGATTGATGCCCCAGGGCATGGGAGGTGCCATATAGTCTTTGGTGATTCGATAGCCTTTCACGGTCTGTTTGGAATAGCGCTCATTGATGACATCAAAGACCATGGTGGCTCGATCAAAATAGTGACCAATTTCTTGGATGAGATTTTTTACCTCATCTTCTTTGAAATACATCAGCAGTCCTTGGGCATTGATGAGGGTGGGAGTCTTGGGATCCAACATCTCCATCCAACGCCGATCCAACGCCGAACAAGCCAAGTGAATATGCCTTGCATCAGGTGTAATAAACATCTCTCGGATGCGAATGGCTTCCGGTAAATCCACCGTAACCCAAAGATTGCCATTGGCTTTCACCCGGAACCGATGAGTTTCCAATCCTTCTCCCAAATTTACAATCACCCCGTCGGGGTATTGTTTTATAAAGGATTCGATTTCCTCATCAAAAATACGGGAGCGAATGGGATGGAATAGATTGTTGGGTGCTCCAAATTTTTGTTCATAGGGATAGTCGATTTGGTCAAATATTTCCTCTGCCATTGGATCTTTCAAGACGGGAGATTTTCCTTTGGATTCCATGGCTCGATTATAAAGAGTCCATAAAAAGGTTTCTGCAACTCCCTGGAGTTGAATTTTCTTTTTTTCTCTGTCCATTGAACCTCCTATTTAGAAAATAACCTTGGTGGTTCCAAACCATAACGTGCGGGATACTGGACTCTTCGCATGACGGCCTCGGCTTGATATTTCCCAGGATAAAGAAGTTCCAAATGGGGATACATCTCTCGAATCATATAATCCACCAGCTCATAATGGGTGCATCCCAAAATCAGTCTTTTTACACGGCGACGTTTCAACGGTTCGATGATTGCTTGAAGCTCCACTTGTATCTTTTCCTTATCTCCCTCCTCAATGAGTTTTGCCAGACTACTAGAGGGCATGGACAAAGCATGAAGGCTCTTGGAATACATCCGTGAACGGTGGGTATAGTAGGTGGAGATAACTCCCAAATTTCTAAGATGCTGCCGTGACAGAACTCGAATGGTGGGAGTGATGATATCCACCACCCTAGGCCCCGTAAGCCCCGCTCCCAACAGAGCCACACTCATGGTGTTGCAGGCCGGCACCAGCACATCATACTCACCCTTGTGAGCTCCTATCAATTGTTTTGTGAGTCGGAGAATCTCGCTTCCCGACTTTTCTCCATAGGGCATATTTTTTTCATCGGAGGCGTATTGAATCTCTAAGGATGGTTCCATACTCCGTAGATAGCGTTCCACCACCCGGCCTCCTTTGCCCGAATCAATGACTAATATTCTCAAAATACTCTAAATACTCCTCTCCTAATCGGAATGCATTTTCCGCTGCAATAAGAACCACCACATCGGCCTTTCTTTCCGGTGCTTTTACGCGACCAAAACGTATATCATAGGAACGCAAACGTCCCAACCTAGGTGCCAAAAGAGCCTCAAAAACATTGGTAAAAGAATCTCCATAGATAACCATATAAGGCCCTTCTCCGTCCTCCGCTTCAATCAATGTTTCCCTATGATCTCCGCCCATATAGGACACATAGCTTGTCATGGTTTCAAAATCATTGATGGTAGATAGGCCATCGATGGAACGTTTCATCTTTCGCTGATAGATGGGCTCTTCAATGGGTTCATCTTCCGTGAGATAAGCCATCATCTTGGATCTTGAACCCTTAAACCGATGGGTGCGAAAGCGGATGGGTGAATGGACAAGGGAAAGGTTCTGCTCTGCCAATATAGTTTCCAGCTGGGAAATGATTTTTTCTGCACCGCTGACTTTGATATGATGGTCCGTGGAAAAAAAGTCTTCTTTTGTCAACAGCTCTCTGGGATTGATGATGTGGATGCCGGCTTCTTGGAGGCCATGGATAAGCCTTTCTTGGGCTGGTTGGTCTATGGTTTCTGGATTGAGTATTCCCTTGGGATACTCCCACACCGAAGAAATCATGGGGACGGGCACAACGATAAATTCCGTGCCTTCCTTCTCCAACTCTTTCTTGATGGCAATGAATTTGGCAATGGTTTCCTCCGTTTTATCTTCTGCTCCCACATACTTTTCATGGTCGGAAAAGTCATAAAAGTGAGGTGGTTTGACATGGATATGATTGATGAAGGGACGACGATAGAAATACCTATCAAGATAGGCCTCCCACAAAACCAAATCGTCACGAAAGAGCCGATCTTTCAATGCCAGTTCAACTTCTGGCGATGCTCCTTGTGCGAAAAATGAAACAAAACTTGTGGGGGGCATATCCACGGGCTTTCGATTTTCGTACTTTAAAATCTCCTCCTTTGGGTGACTCAAGTGCCAAGCCCCAAAGAGGAGTGTTCCTAGAAATATGATACTGTAGATCCATCTTCCCCACTGTTTCATAGGTCCACCTCTTTGTTCCATTATACCATAGCTGGTGGTCCTTGCCCATTCCTATTATTTTTATTCCAACTGGGTATAGTATATGTATGAATATTTGAAAGGAGATTTTATGAAAGTAATTGTTGTGGGTTCCTCCCACGGAGGCTATGAAGCCCTAGAAGAATTGTTGCAATCAAACCAAGACTATGAATTGCAGTGGTACGAAGCAGGAGATTATCTCTCCTTCATGTCCTGAGGGATGCATTTGTACCTGGAAGGTACGGTCAAAGATGTGGATACCATCCGCTATTCTTCAGCAGAATCTATGAGAAAACGTGGTGTCACCGTGTTTCCCAACACCAAGGTGACCCAACTGGATCCTGAGAATCACCAAATCACAGTGGTTGACTTGGAAAAGCAAGAAGAAAGAAAAGAAAGCTACGATAAACTTATCCTCGGCATTGGTTGTGCTCCCAATGATGCACCTTTTAAAGGCGCCGATTTGAAAAACATTTACCTCTTCGGTGGAAGGGATTCGGCAGAAATCTTACGCTACAAAGCCGTCACTCCCTCCATTGAAGATGTGGTCATTGTCGGCGGTGGATACATAGCTGTGGAAGCTGCCATGTGCTTTGCCAAAAACGGCAAAAAAGTCACTCTCTTGATTCGAGGAGATCGCCCCTTGAGTGCCAACTTGGACAAGGAGTTCACCGATATCTTGGTAAAGGAAATGGAACAAAATGGAATCGAGGTAAAGACCCATACCAATGTGGAAGCCTTTGAAGGAAAGGACGGTAAAGTCCATGCAGTCCGCACAGACAAGGGCACTCTTCCAGCCCAACTGGTCATCACTGCCATTGGAAACCATCCCAACACCAAGTGGTTGGAAGGAATTCTCGATATGGACAAGAAGGGCTTTGTAAAAGTAGATGACTATATGAAATCCTCAGTGAAAGATGTCTTCGTTGTCGGAGGAGCCACTCTTATGAAATATAATCCTGCCAAGGACTACAGAAACATCGATCTTGCCACCAATGCCAGAAAACAGGGTCGTATCGCCGCCAAAAATTTAGAAGCAGATACCTTCCCCTATCCCGGCACCCAAGGTACCTCGGGACTTCAAGTCTTTGACTACTACTTTGCCTCCACCGGACTCAATGATACAAGCGCCGACGGCACAGATCTTTCTTGGGACTCTGTCTATGTGGAAACCTTGGCATTGGATGCATATTTGCCAAAAGAAATGAATGATCCCGTCTATGCAAAACTCCATTATGACAAGAAGACCCGCCGTATTTTGGGAGGACAAATCCTCTCCACAAGAGATCTCACCGGTGAAATGCAAGCTCTTTCCATGGCCATTGCCGGAAATCTCACCATAGACGATTTGGCCTTTGGTGATTTCTTCTTCCAACCCTGTTTCAACCGCCCTTGGAATATTCTCAATGTATTGGGATTGGAAGCTCAGAAAAAAGAAGCATAACACAAAAGACCGCTCTGAAGAAGCGGTCTTTTTGAATGGCTCCCTACTGTACAAGAAGGGGTGTGATATAGGCTTCCACCACTGCACCAACAGCTATGATGGGAATGGCCACCAAGAGAAAACTGGCCAAGTGCCGTAGTAGGATTTTCTTCACACTCAAAGCAGATTTCTTTCTTATTTTTTGTCCCAAAAGCCAGGAAGTTTTCATGGATACAGCAACCATATAAGCCAGTCCTACAAGTTCTATGAGTCCGTGGGGTGCCACATGCAAGGTATAAGTCCATAGGGTATAGGATCCCATGACTGCCATGGCCTGATATAGGCCTCCAAAGAAACATCCATTGATTAGCATCGATAGCCCTGATATACAAAGGAAGGGAATTAGGCCCAATATCATCGTCACAAAAACCATCTTCCCGTTTCCAAGGAAATAGAGGCGGAGATTTTCTAAAGCTGTGTTATCTTTTGAGATTCCAGCACTTCCTCTGAACCAATTTAAAAATTTGAGTACTTCCTCTTTTCCTATGGTGTTGACGAGAATTCGCCCTCCCATGTAGGCAAGAGCAAATAGGGCTAGGCTCCATAGGAACCAGGGTTTGATTTCTTTCCATCCAAGGGGACGGAAAGAGCCGTTTCTTTCATCCATTCTTTTCTTATATCCTTTCTCCATCTTAGACTCCGGTTTCTAGGATGGATATTTTTTTATCTTCAATTTTCCAAATTTCATCGGCGATTTTTTCTACCAATCTTCTGTCGTGGGAAGTAAAGAGGACCGTGCCTTCATATTGATGGAGCAATTCCTCGATGGCCTCAATGGAGGGTATGTCCAAAAAGTTGGTGGGTTCATCCAATAATAGGACATTACAATCGGATACAAAGAGCATGGTAAAGCTCAATTTTACCCGTTCTCCACCGGATAAGAGTTTGCCTTTTTTCCAAATGTCCTGTTGGAAAAATCCCATTCTCGCCAAAAGACTTCGGCTCACCGCCTCATCTTGGCAGGAGACTCTTTGCAAATTTTCGAGCACCGTTTCTTCTGGATCTATGTTTTCCAGTTCCTGCCGAAAAAAACCAATCTTGGCTTTGGGAACCACATGGATCCCTTGATGGCCGTTGGAAATCAGGCGCAAGAGGGTGGATTTTCCTGTACCATTGGCTCCCACCAGTGCTGTTTTGTGATTTCGTTTGAGATAGAAGCTGGTATCATCAAAGATCAAATGTTGTTTATCTTTTCCATAGGCAAAGCTAAAATCCGTAGCTTCCGCAATGATTCTATTCTGCGGTGGATTGGTGAGAGAAAAATCCGGATTGATGACAAAGCTCCTTTTGGGTTTTTCTTTGACTTCCATTTGCTCTATTCGTTTTTCTACGTGTTTTGCCGCAGATTGTAAACTCTTTGCCTTGCCGCGGAGGGATTTTCCTACGGAACCAAATTCAGCCGCCTTCCATTCAGATGGGCTTTTCCCCTTGGGCTTTCGTTGGGTTCGC
Source organism: Tissierellia bacterium (assembly GCA_030537875.1). GTDB lineage: Bacteria > Bacillota > Clostridia > Tissierellales > Peptoniphilaceae > Ezakiella. The sequence continues at coordinate 66,730 of JAUNVC010000002.1, forward strand.
GCGGCTTGTTCTCTCTTCTGCCTTGCCACATCCCCTAATCTCTTTTTCTCCGCTTCGTATTCTTCGTATTCTTTTTCCCGTCGCTCCAGATCCTTTTCCAACCAGTCCACATAGTCTCCATAGGGCCCTGGATAGTCGAAGAGTTTACCCTCGCGGATATCCCATGTGCGATTGGTAAGTTCATCGAGGAGCATGCGGTCATGGGAAATGAGAATGAAGGTAGAGAGGTTAGAAAGTCCATCTCTTAGCTCCTCAATTCCCTTTTGATCCAGATGGGAAGTGGGTTCATCAAAGAGATAGACGTGGGCTCCTTGAGAAAAAGCCTCTGCCAATTTTTGTCTTGTCTTCTCTCCTCCGCTAAGCACTTCTTCCTCTCGATCTTCCAATGCGGAGATACCCCATAGGCTCTTTTGCTTTCCTGTCATCTCTTGCCGATTGGCTTCTCCAAATTGAGAAAGCATAACCCAATTTCCAAATGATTGTACAGAGCCCTCTAGGGCTTCCATTTCTCCGGTGAGAACCTTTAGCAAGGTGGATTTCCCACTACCATTGACTCCAATGAGTCCGATTTTCTCACCTGTTTCCACATCCAACTGTGGAATTTCCATCAGCGTTTTCAAAGGAAACCCGATGGTTGCGTTTCGTATTTGTAAAAGTTTCATATATCCCCCTTGATGTCATGCAAAAAAACCTCTTGTTCAGAAGTTTTTTGGGTTGCCTATTCAGCGGTGGAATATATTGAATGGGAATTATCTCAGACGTACTCCGGTGCCAGATACGGTGACCATAAGCATGGATCCAGCAGATCCCAACACCTCATAATCCATCTTGGCACCGACAATGGCATCACAGCCCATTTCTCTGGCCCTTTGGACCATCTCTTCTACGGCTTCTTCACGGGCCTGTATCAACTCACCTTCATAGCCAGAAGACCGTCCACCAAAAATGTCACGAAGTCCTGCTCCAATATCCTTTAAAAAATTGACACCGGTGATGACTTCGCCAAAAACAATTCCTTTGTATTCAATAATTTCTTTCCCTTCCACCGAAGGGGTTGTGGTTACTATCATTTCATACCTCCTAAAGTAATATACCTATATTTACCCAGTTACAACAAGCTTGTATCAAGTTTTGCAATAAAAAATCGGCCGCGGCCGATTTTTAACTGTATTTTTTTAGAGTTCTTCTCTTGGCAAGGAAAATGAGTCCTAGGAGTACAACCACACCTACGGGAAATACCAATAGGTCGACCCCTGTGATTCCTGCAACGAAAAATCCAAATAGGGCTGCCCCTCCAGCCAACATGGCATAGGGCAACTGACTGCGTACGTGACTTAAATGATCACATCCAGCTCCTGCCGAAGACAAAATGGTCGTGTCCGAAATGGGAGAACAGTGGTCTCCAAACACAGATCCAGAGAAGATGGATGCAAGTACAATATGAAGATAGTCCATTTGATTCATATGCATGAGGACAGGTACCAGGATGGGAACCAAAATTCCAAAGGTTCCCCAGGCAGTTCCCGTAGCAAAGCTGAGCAGACTCGAGATGAGAAAAATCATCATGGGTAAAAGCCACATGGGAATGTCATGATGGGTAAAGATGTCGGCAATATAACCGCCTGCATTGAGATATTCAGATCCCGAAATTCCTCCAATGGTCCATGCCAGGATTAAAATGGCAATGGCCGTGGTCATGGACTTGATTCCCTCCAAAGTGCCATCGATAAATTCACGGAATGTCATAAGTTTTCTGGGCACAAAGAGGATGAAGGCAATGAAAATTGCCACAATGGATCCGACGACCAAGGATAGGTTTACATCGGCATCTCCAAAGGCCGCTCCGGCAGAAACTCCTTCAAAATACCCTCCGGTACGAAGCATCATAAAAACTGTGGTTCCAATCAACGTGATGATGGGGAGGATGAGATCGATGACTTTTCCCTTGTCCGAGTGCTCGTAGACTTCCTCTTTTGTATGGGAAAGTCTTGACTTATCTTCTCTTTCAAAATCCTCCATGAGTCCAATCTCTGTTTTTGAGAAAGCAAAATAGAATACCATGAAGAGGGTCAATAAAGCATAGGCATTCAAAGGAATGGTCTTTAGAAATTGTTGCATGGGATTTGCCACCCCTGTATCTCCAATAATTGCCACCACAGAAGCTGCCCAGCTGGAAATGGGGGCCAAGATGCAAATGGGAGCTGCCGTGGAGTCAATGATATGGGCTAGCTTTGCACGAGATATGCCCTTGCCATCCGTGATGGGTTGCATAACTGCACCGACGGTGAGACAGTTGAAATAGTCATCGATAAAAATAAGAGAACCCAAAATTCCTGTCGCCAATTTTGCACTGGATTTTCGTTTGATCTTACTTCCCGCCCATTTTCCATAAGCAAAGGACCCTCCGGCACGGTTCATTACCATGACAAGAGAACCCAATAAGCCCAAGAAGATGATCATAAGAGCGTTGTCTCCAACTTTAACTCCCATCAAAGAAAAGACCAACTCCAAGGCCGCAAGTATATGTCCGTGACAGAAAATCAATCCGCCGGACAAGATTCCGAATAACAATGATGTGATGACTTCCTTGGTAATAAGCGCGATAATGATTGCGATTAATGCGGGAAGTATCGATAAAATACCAAAATCCATAATTTCCTCCTTTTTTGGGTTTTAATTTTATATTCTAACACAGTTATCTTAAAAATGCAAGTTTTTATTTCCAAACTTGCATTTTTCATCTTCACCTAACCTAAAAAAGTTGGGGATTCCCTTTTTAGATATCCCCAACTTTTATTGATTTTTCTTACTTTGTTTCAAATTTTAAGGTCCTGTTTGCAAAACGTCTGACCTTTTCATCATGACTGATAATGAATACAATCTTGCCTTTTAGGTTTCCAATAAAACTTTCAAAGAACGCCTCTTGACTTTCTCCATCTAGGTTGCTGGTCACCTCATCAAAGATATAAATATCCGCATCCTTCATCAACGCCCTCGCTATGGCCACCCTTTGCTTCTCCCCACCGGATAAATTTTCTCCATTTTTTAAAATATCCGTATCCAAGGTCTTGGTTTGCAAGATGGGTTCCAATATGGGAAGAGATAGGATCTTTTCATCTAGGGCAGAATCCTTCACCGTATCCACCAGAATATTTTCTCGCAAGGTGGCGGTTATGATGCTGGCCTGCTGTGGAACATAGGCTGTTCTTGCCCGCATATCTTCGATGGAAACACCGTTCAAATCTTTTCCATTGACGGAAATTCCCTTGGTTTCGCGGACCCGTAACAGGGAACGGATGAGGGTGGATTTCCCCGAACCACTCTCCCCCTCCACATAGACCACATCACCGGTGGAAAAGGAATCCTCCACAGCGTAGGTGAAGCGGGCATCTTCCAATTGAACTTCTGGGGAAGAAAAAGAGATGGTTTGGATCGGTTCTTGTAGGGGAATAAGTCCCTCCCTATCTTCTTGGTTTCCCAAAATATCAGTTTGATAGAAGGTTCTAAGAGCCTTCAAATTGGTGTAATTAAGATTGACTCCATTGAGATTATATACGGCACTAAAATAAATATTCATGACCAAGGTGAATAGAACCAGGGATGCGATTTGCACCTTGCCCGTGGCCACCTGGAAGCTGAGTAGTATCAAAATTCCATTTTGGACAAAATCATTTAAGAAACCGAGAGCACGACTGACCGAACCGGCAAATTTATTGATGTCGGCATGGGCCACATAGATATCCCGAATCTTGCCATCAACCAATCTTCCAAATCCATCAAAGGATTCGTGTTGCTTGAGAAAATCTGGATTCTCATAGATATTGCGAATGTCTTGAAAATTCCGGCTCGCCACTTGGGAAAGGGTCATACTTCTCTTGGTTAGTTCCTTGTTCAAAGCCTTGTACCCAAAATAGGTGACGGGAAGCATGATAAACATGAGGGCCCCGTAAAGAACATTTTCACGGAAGACAAAAATCAATGATCCTATGATGATGAGAATCGATGCAATGAAGGTGTTGAGATCCGTCATTAAAAAGAGATAAATGGTGTTGGATAAACTGGCCAACCGGTCAATGAGCGAGCTATTTCCCTCTTTGAGCATCTTATCGTAGCGCACATGGAAGAGTTTCTCCAAAAAAGCTCCCAAGTTATCTCGATTGAATCGAACGGCGAAATTCTCCTTAAAAAAGATAAAGATGATTTGCACCACATAATTGAATAATAAAATTCCCAAAAGAGTGAGAATGTTTTTAGAATTGAGTTCACTTTCATGGGAGAAAATCTTCTGGGTCATAAAGGGAATGGCCAATGCCGCCACCACCGTGACCAAACTCATCACTATAGAAATGGTAAAGACTCGTTTGTTTCTTCGAAATACACTAAACATTATATTCCTCCTGCCATATGTATAATTCCTCTTAATTTTCCCTCGGCCTCGGCCATCTTATAGGGACAGATTTCTTTTACGGTTCGCCGAAGATCTCCGTAGACATCATAGCTCACAGCCATGCAACCACCACCGCAGATATAGCGAACCTTGCATTGGCTGCAATGTTCCACAGTATTCACATTGCGGTCAAAAATTCCCAACTCCTTCCGTCTCGTCGCCAACTCTTGCTTCCAATTCTCATCCAAAATATTGGCTAAGCGAAGAGGCCTTCTCATCATGGCCTGACAGGGATAGATCTCTCCCTCTCCATCGACGGCAAGGATGCCCTTGGATGCACCACAGGAAGAGCACCCCAAGGCCGATGAAATTTCCTCTCTTTCCTGTTCTAAGGCCTCCATGGGCGGCAAATGAATAAAATCTTCCACCCCACAGGGCATGACAATGGTAGACATAAAGGCAAATCCATGGGCCTCGGCAAAGTTTTTCACCGCTCTCCAATCATGGGGATGGGTACCGGTGATTACCGACCGAATGGCCGTCTTGCCTATGATGTCCTCGGGAAGCCCCGCCAAATCCCTTATCAGACCCTCTACCGACAATCCAGTCCTCAGATTGTGATCTTGAATAACTGTATCGATACTGACGATGATGGCATGGACCTTTTGGAGGGTGTCCACATGGTCCTTCATCCTCGTACCATTGGTGAGGACTTGGACACACATCCCCTCTTTCAGCGCCCTCTCCACCAACTCTGGAAAATCTTTTCGCACCATGGGTTCACCACCAGTGAAGACCACCGTCTCCACTCCCGCCTTCCTAAGGTTTTTGAGAATCTTTCGCAAGACCTCTCCTTGGGTGGCATCCACCGGGCAGAGGTTCTCCCGATTGTAACAATAGGAACAACGAAGATTGCATTGTCGGGTCAATTGCAAATAGGCAACTTTAGGTGCCACCAAATGTTCATCCTGCCCCACGGCTCTGGGAGGAATCCTTTCCTTGGTCATCCTATGATAGATTTCCTCACTTTCTGCCAAGATCCCCTCCCGTAAAAAATCTGCCATCGCCTCTTCCCCGGCCAGGGAACGTACCAAGTCCAAATTCCTTTCTTTAAGAGCATGAAAAAGAGACTCCTCCACCATAAGAGCCGTATTCCAAGCACTATTATAGATTGTATATGTAGGTTCTTCCTCTAAAAAGAGTATGTCACTGGATAGGTACATCTATTCTCCCTCTACTCAAGATGTCTGGTTCGAATCCTCTGGCCGTCGTCTTTTCACCCGTCTCGACATGGGTTTTTCATCTCTTCTCATCTTTTTCGGGCCGCCGCCGGCTCCAGAATTTTTCCCACATCCACAGGAACAATTCTTATCCCCACTGCTAACTTCAACAAGATACTTGCTCAGAGATTTGGTTTGTTTCATAGAATCACCTCCACCTTCTCACCCCCATTATAGACTATGCCATGTAATACCACAAGGTCAATTATATATATATATTACACGCTTTTTATCAATATCTGTCGCCTTCCTTTGACAAGGGGATGTATCTATTGTACTATGGGATTAAATAGAAAGGAGACTTTTATGGAAGAGTAAATCCGTGTAGAAGGACTACAAAAAATCTATGGTTCAAAAACCGTTGTGGATCATATTTCTTTTTCCGTGCCCAAACAATCTATTTTTGTCTATCTAGGGGAAAATGGCTCGGGTAAATCCACGACCATCCGTATGCTCACCACGGTACTTAAACCCGATGGCGGTAGGGTGCTTTATGGGGATTTGGAGTTGGGACGGGACAATGCTTCCATTCGCAAAATCATTGCATCCATTCCTCAATTCAATGCAATTCACTCCACCTTAACCGTCCACGAAAATATTTATACATACTATCGGATGCGACTCTATTCTCATGAGGAGGCAATCCGGACCACGGATCAGGTCATTGTCTCCTATGGATTGGAATCCTATCGAAACTCTAAGGTCGGTACATTATCCGGTGGATACAAACGACGGGTAGAGGTGGGGCGTGCCTTGGAAACCAACGCTCCCATTATTTTTCTTGATGAACCCACCACAGGACTTGATCCTGCGTCCAAGAGATTGGTATGGGAGAAATTAAAACAGGCAAAACATGCAGGAAAAACCATCTTCCTCACCACCCAATTGATGGAAGAGGCCGAGGCTTTGGCCGACTACGTAACTTTTATTAAAGCTGGACAGATTTTAGATTCCAAACCCATTGACCAACTGAAAGAAGTCTTTTCCAATCATAACGTGGTGGTGGAATTTTGTTCAACCATTGATGAATCCCTTTTGCCCTATCCCATTTCTCATAAAGAGGGATATCGATACATTCTCGCCCCTGGTGAAAAGATTCCACCGGAGGAAGTATTGCATCATCTTTCTCAGCAAGGTCTTCCCATCCATTCCTTTGCTCCCCATCAATCTACAATGGAGGATATTTATTTTCACATCATGGGAGGGCAATATCATGGGTAAAGAAATTTTTGTCGTTGCACAACGAGAATATTATCTGCTCCGTGCCACCCCACGGTCCATGTTTGAATCGGTTTTTTATCCCATTTTATATATGCTTATCTTTGCGCCAGCCATCGGAAGTCAGGTGGGTCCCATTGATGTGGGAATGACAGAAGTTCCCTATATGCTCTTTGCCCTTCCTGGCATCCTCATTTTTAATGGCTTCTCAGCCTCCCAGTATGGAGGAATTTCCCTATATATTCACAAACTCCTAGGTGATTTTGAAATGGTGCTTTCCTTTCCATTGCGCCGCTCATCCATCGTATGGGGTAAGATTATCCCCATCGTTATAAAGTCCATGATTCAAACACTGGTTTTCATTTTTCTATGTGTTCTCTTTTTTGGATGGAATGCCTTTTCTCTCACGACCCTTTTGATTCTGCTATTCACCTCTACCCTATTTACCCTTCTCGGCGCCATGATATTTTTGAGCATATCGGCCAGTATAGAACGACAGGATACATTCAATATCATGGTCAATATGATCACTCTTCCCATCATGTTTACTTCCAACGCCCTCTACTCCTTGGAGAAAGCACCCTACATTTTACAAATCATTTCAAAGATCAATCCTCTCACCTATTTCATCTCTGCCATGCGAGAGACCATGTTCTTGCAACACTATGAATCTATCTTTATCCTCTGGATCCTTGGTCTGGTACTTCTATTTCCTCTCATCAAAGTCACAGGTCATAGGTTGCAAAAAGCCATTCGATAGATTTTTCCACAAAACAGTTGACATTTCTCTTCATTTGCCGTATAATTATCCATGAATACCGCGGCAAATCCAAATATGGAAAGGTGATTCAAAAAAATGAGTAGTTTATACGGACCAAGAGTGAAGATTGTCAGACGTTTAGGTCTGAATGTATTCAATCTTCCCAAGGCAAACAAAGGAATGAAAAAAGGCGCATCCCGTGCCGATAAGAAACTGAGCAACTATGGTGAGCAGCTCCTAGAAAAACAAAGACTAAGAGCCTATTACCAGATTCCTGAGAATCAAATGCTCCGTTACTTTGACAAAGCAAGAAAATCCAAGGACCAAACCGGTCACGCACTATTGAAGCTCTTGGAAACAAGATTGGACAATTTAGTGTATCGCGCAGGCTTTGCTTCCAGCATTCGCCAAGCAAGACAAATGGTGGTTCATGGACACATTCGGGTCAACAATAAAAAAGTGGACCGTCCTAGCTTCCAAGTGGAAGTAGGAGATGTGTTAAGTCTTCGTGACAAGAGTCGTCAAAATGAAATGTTCAAGGATAACTTCCAAAGTATCGCTGCAAGTCCCTATCCCTACATGGAGAGAGATGCAGAGAAATTCTCCGCCAAATTGATTAAAATGCCGGAGAGAGAAGAGATTCCTGTAGAAATTCAAGACGTTTACGTTGTTGAGTACTATTCACACTAAACAGAGACCCGGGCAACCGGGTTTTTTTATTAAAAAGGAGTTGACATGACAAAAAGCCATTCCCATTGGAACAAAAACACAGAACAAAATATCAACTTTTGGAATGCTCTTTCCCATCGGATGCGATCGAAAGATACCAACATGGACTCCAACCACCTTTTGGAGGATGTGGCCAAGTTGGCGCCCTATCATAAAGATATGCGAATACTCGATATTGGATGTGGGGCAGGACGCTATGCCATCCACCTATCTCCCCTGGTTAGAGAAGTGGTGGCACAGGATATCGCTCCCAAAATGATTGAAGCCGCCAAGGAAGATTCCAAGGGACTGGAGAATATCCATTTTATGGTGGGAGACTTCATGGATCCCAAGTTTTCTCCTGAAAATCTAGGTACCTTCGATGTGGCCATCGCCCCCATGACCCCTGCCATATCGGATATCCCGTCTTTGGAGCGAATGATTGCTTTGGGCCGGGTTTGTGGTTTATCCAAACACACCCGTCGAAAATATCCCCATATGGAATATTTGTGTGACCATTTTGGTGCAATCCACAAAGAATCTTCTGCTTCCTTTAAACTCATCTTTGATCATTTGTGGAGTCTTGGCATCAAACCCTTTCTCACCCATCACCGAGAGATTTGGGAGAGAGAATATGATCCAGAAACCCTCACAGAAGAAACCTTCCTTCGTTTGAAACAGGAAGTGGATCTTGTCGATGAGGACAAGGCCTTTATCCGTTCCTATTATGAAGATCAGGCAGAGGACGGAAAAGTGATGGACTGGAGTGATGTGACCATTTCTGTGCTGACCTGGGAAAATCTCCAATAAAAAAAGAGAGCGTTGGCTCTCTTTTATATGTACTTATTCCATTGGAATGGCTGCTCCTGTTGGGCATACGTCTCCACAATTTCCGCAACCGATACATGCTTCTTGGTCAATGTTATAGATGTCACCTTCTGTGATACAATCTACAGGACACTCTGGTTGACATTGTCCGCATGCAATACATTCATCTGTAATATGATATACCATACTGATTCTCCTTTCTATTCTTCTATTGATGTTTATGTGATAGAGGACACTGCCCTCTATCTATATTATACCACAAATATCATAAAAATACTCAGTTTTCTATAATCTTTATAGTTAGTTTTAGCTAACTTTATTAGCCTATTAAAGAGGTGCGCTATGCGAATGAGAAAAAAATGGTGGGCTATCCCCACCCTATATGATTCAGGTCTATGCTACTTTTGGCCAGAAGATCACAAGGGAAAATGGCATTGTCAATTCCATAGGAAGCAAAACCTACATTTGGACATTGGTTGCGGAAGCGGAGATTTTTCGTTAGCCATGGCAAACCAACACCCGGAATGGAATTTTATTTTGTGGGATCGGGAAACCGATGTTTTGGTATATACTCTCGCCAATTTGCAGGAAAGAAACCTGTCCAATGTAAAACTCATTGCCCGTGAAATAGAATGCTTGGAGAATGTGTTTGAAAAGGATGAGGTGCATTCCATCACCATTCATTTTCCCAATCCATGGCCCAAAAACCGTCACAACAAACGAAGGCTCACCTATCCCGATAAATTGAATATTTATAAAAAAATCCTCCATCCAGAGGGAGAAATTGATTTTCGAACCGACGATGGGGAGTTGTATGAGGATACGTTAAGGTATATTGAAGAAGTGGGAGGGAAAATTCTTTTCTCCTCAGAAAATGCCCCGGCCACCACTCCCATGAGTCACTATGAGAGTAGGTTTCGAGAACAATCCATTTCCATCAAGACCATACGGTTTACCTTTGGATCCTAAGACCGCTTCGGCGGTTTTTTATTTTCAAGAATGGCCAGGGGACTATATGTCAACAGAATGATTCCAGGAGCTCTCTCTAAACTGTTTGACAGGCTTTCGTATTAGGAGTGCAATAGAAGTAAGAAGTATACCAAAACTCGAAAGGAGTAATTATGAAAAATACCGTTTTACATCGTCATGATTTCCTACAATTGGGAAGAAGAATAGCCCTCTGATTTTAACACCTCTATTTTATTTCTATCATTTATGGGAAGATATTTATAACGCATATTAACCTTCGTATATGTTTTTGTCGTTATTGACATTTTACACGAAGTTAGTATGAGTTTCTAGCTTCTAGAGGTATCGCATTTAATTTTACAACCTATCGCATGAAAAAAGATTCTATCAAAAGAATCTTTTTTCATTTTGTCATGCGCAGTAAATGTATAAATATTTCTAAAAATTCAGGTTGTCTTTGCACCATGGATTCAGGATGAAATTGAACCAGATGGATGAACTGGTCCCCTTCATATTCCATGGCTTGAATGATCCCATCTCTTGTCCGTGCTGTCACTTTAAATCCAGGAGCCGGATCTTTCACAGCCTGATGATGTTCTTGATTGACAATGGCCTTGGCCCCCAAATCCTCATAGAGATAGGATCCCTCTTCAATGGTGATGGGCAAAATTCCACGGGTGATGTCAAAATCATGATTGTGGTTGCTGGCACCTGGTACTTGACTTTCTATATCTTGATAGAGACTTCCTCCCATGAGGGCATTGATAAGTTGCATCCCTCGGCATATGCCCAGAATGGGTTTTTTTTGTGCCATGGCCTCTCGAAAGATGGCCGACTCAAAATCATCACGAAAAAATGAGATCTGCTTTACCTTGGGATGAAAGTCTTCGTTATACAATAGGGGAGAAATATCTTCTCCACCGGTGAATATAAGGGCATCTGCCATGTCCACATAGGCCCTTGCTCTGTCGAGGCTTTCCGAAGTGGGCGCAATGAAAGGAAGCCCTCCTGCAAAAAGTACAGCTTCCGCATAATGATGTTTCAATCGATTGTAATAGAGCATTTCGTCGGTGGGAATGTAGCGATCGGTCAATAAAACTCTCTTCATTGATTATCCTCTTTTCAAATATAGTTCTCTCTTTCCCTTCCAGAACAATAGGAAGAGTCCCATTGCCAAAAGGGGAATGGATATCCACTGAGATGTGGATAGGCTTCCGTATAGTCCTCGGATTTCATCTCCGCGGAAAAATTCCAAAATAAATCGACCAATGGAATAAAGGACCAAGTACCAACCCATGACCTTGCCCGATTCCCTCGTTTTTCTCGTATAAAACAATAAGTAGGCCACCAAGAGAAGATTCCCTGCCACTCCAAAGAGTTGGGTTGGAATGAGGGGTACTCCAGAGGGAGCCAAAGATCCTTCCGGGAAAACCACGCCGATGCAGGAATTTGTCCTCTGTCCATAGCAACATCCAGCAAAGAAGCATCCCATTCTTCCAAACATCTGTAAGATTGGAAGTCCTACCGCAAAGATGTCCAGGGTGCGCAAGGTCTCCAGTTTGTATTGATATAGGAAAAGAAGGGTTCCCACCAGTCCTCCGATGAGTCCTCCCAAAAATACCATGCCTCCCGAGAATGTCATTTGCAATCGTTCCATGAAGGGATATCCCTTGTCAAATAAAATCGCCAAGGACGAGGGGTCGGTGATCCAATACAATACCTTGGCTCCAATGCCTCCAGCAACGAGTGCATAGAGGAGTCCTGAAAGTGCCGTATCAAAATCAAGGGTCTTATAAATTCTTTGTCGCTTTAAATATACCAAGACAACTAAAATACCGAGCGCGGCAAAAAAGCCATACGCCGGTATTTTCAGTCCAAAAATGTTAAAAAAGAGTTTCATAGGTTAAAAGGATCTCCAATGATTTACCCAGTGGGGTCTACAACCTCTGCAGCCTAAGCAGCTGGCACAGGAAATACAGGTCACAAAGAAAACTACACCCAAGATAAATCCGACGAGACCAAGAATTCTTCCAATTTGAGCCATTTTATTTTCTGGTTCAACACGTAGGACACTCTGGCCTTTTGAGGTTGCCAACAATCCAAAGACGATGGCCAAGATTCCTGAAAAACGGAAAAGGGCCAAGAAAAGGGATAACGCTCCAAAGATGAGAACCAAGAGAGCCCTATCATTTAATACATTGTCCAAATTATATTTTTTGCCAACACGATCCTCGTCGAGAATGTCCTCATCGGGACCGTTGTATTCATATTTGTTATTTGCCATAGCTTACCTCCTATGTTCATTGTAGCAGAATAAACTGTTTTTATCAATCGGAAAGCGCTTGTAAAATTCCTTTAAGATATTCCCTATCTGCCACAGGATAATATTCATCTTCCGGAGAATTGGTGGTTCCATAATAAATACCCGTTCCCGAAGTTGATGGATCTAAAATGTTTTTATTGCTGGAGATGTGGACATAGTTTAAACCAATTTCCTTGACCAAATCTATGGTATGGGGTCGAATTCCTCCACTGATGATTTGAATGCCGGGAATCTGTATCAGTTGTTTCAAAATCTCCTTTCCCTCTTCCAAACTGTTGCCACCCTTGGTCAAGATTCGATGGACTCCCAAATCACGAAGGGTTTTTGCCGCAGCAATTTTATCTTCGATTACTTCAAAGGCTCTATGAAAGACAATTTCCATGGACCCAGCTTCTTTAACGATTTTTCGAATCCATTCTTCGTCCAAACTCCGATCCTCTTTTAGTGCCCCAAAGACAATGCCCTGGGCCCCCATCTCTTTCGCCATGGCAACATCTTCCAACATGACGGCCTTGTCCTCCTCCGAGTAACAAAACCCAGCTGCACGAGGCCGAATCATCACCATGGTTCGAATGGGTAGTTCCAATACTTTTTTGATCAGTCCATAGGAGGGAGTGACTCCTCCCACAGAGGTCATGCTCACCAACTCCACTTGTTCTGCTCCCACCTCCACAGCGGTTTTTGCAGACAAGTAAGAGTCTACACAAATTTCCCTTATCATCACTTGCTCCTTTCCTCTCATCTATACCCATTTTCCCACATTGACCAATGGTTCTATCTGTACTATAATACTAGTTGAGAGGAGATTTCAATGGAACAACATCAATTGGCCGGAAAGGGCGGTCACACCATTTCGCTCTATACCATGGAGGCACAAAACCCTTTTTGCAAACTTCAAATTGTCCATGACGCTGGAGAAAATGCTTCTACATATGAAGATGTGATGAAAGAGCTGACCCAGCGGGGTATAAGCTGTTCTGCGATGAACCTGCGGGGTCACGACAACACCAAGTCCGACCAATGTCCGCTTTTTTTCTCGACACGAAATGGTTGGAACAATGTGGTGGATGATATTCACGTTGTCGATTCTTTTCTCGCCACAGATCAACTACCCCACTTCCTTTTGGGTGTGGGAATGGGAGCCGATCTCATTCGAACCTACCTTTTTAAGTTCGGCGAGACCTTGCAAGGTGCTCTTCTATTGGGAGCAACTCCCTATGTCAATGCCCTATCCTTTGGAATCGTGGATTTTTTCGCAGATCACTTAACGGGAAGGTTTGGAGAACTCTATCGTTCTCCCCTCTTGGCCTCATGGGCCTTTGAACGAGGATTTCATCCCTTGAAGAGAAGAAAAACTCGGTACAATGCCAATCGAAAAAAAGAGGAAACCATTCCCACCCTATCTCTCATAAGAGATTTGTCTAGGGGCTTAAAAAATCTACAGGAAGAACATAGCACCGCCTACATCCCGAGAGAATTGCCTCTTTTATTTATGGCAGGAACTCAGGACTCCATCGCCGGCGGACGTGGAAAACAGGAAGCCTTGGTAGATTTTTATTCCTCTATGGGAAAAAACGCCCAACTTATCCTATACAAAAATGGTGCCCATGATCTTCTCCACGGAGAATGCAAAGATCTGGTCATCAATGATTTAGAAAGGTTTTTAAAAGAAACAAGCCAATGATTACAAAATTTACCAATAACATTTATACACAGCGCATGGTGAAGGCACTGATGTTTTTACTTCTCAGCACATCCTACACCTTGGTCAATCGATATGTCCCTCATGCCCTGGATCTTGTCACTCCCCTGGATGCTCTCATCCCCCAGTGGCCCTGGACTGTGTTTATTTATCATTTGTGGTACCCCACTCTATGGTATCTCATCTTTGCTCTACGATACGACAAAGATTTCGATGCCCTCTTGGAACATCTTATCTTGACCAAGTTATTTTGTGTGCTCACCTTTATCTTGGTACCCACCATCGTTTCTGTGAGAACCATGACACCGGGCCTTACCCTGGCAGAAAAGGCCCTCAATTTAACCTATACGATTGATGGCCCCTACTGTGCCTTCCCCTCCTCCCACGTTGCACTGGCCACCATCGCCATGTACTTTGCATTGCGCCACAACCATAGGAGCACCCGTTGGATTGTGTTCTTTCAAATGTGTGTCATCCTATCCACCCTTACAACCAAGCAGCATGTCATAGCCGACGTTTTTGGCGGAGCTTTCTATGCCATGTTTGTATATTATTTGTTATACAAGGAGAACCTATGCTTACCATTGAAAAAAGAAACCATCTACAAGAAGCAACTCACCAAGGTCACATCGCAGTTGTAGGACCGAAGGGGTTGGTCGCATCCTATGGAGACCCTCACTACGCCACCTTTATGCGTTCTTCTGCAAAACCAGTCCAAGTATTGCCCACCCTATTGGCAGGCTTGGACAAAACCTATGATTTGGGTCCCGAGGAAATTTCCATCATGAGTGCCAGCCATATGGGAGAACCCTTTCACATTGAGACCCTCCTTGGTATTATGGAAAAAACCGGTCTAAAAGAAGAGGACCTACTGATGAAACCCACCTATCCCGGTGCCCCCTATGCTAGAGAAGAAGCCATCCGCCAAGGTGGGAAGAGAAAGCTTTACCATAATTGTAGCGGAAAACATTTGAATTTACTTTTATATCATCGAGAAAAAACAGGGACCACCGAGGGATACTATGAAACGTCATCCCCTGTCTTTCAAGCCATCAGCGAATATTTAAAGCGTCTTTCTTCTACTCCAAAGATTGAAACGGGCGTAGATGGATGCGGGGTTCCCGTGTTCTATGTGCCTATTTTCCACCAGGCAAAGCTTTTCTTACAACTGACAAACCCCGAGTTGGTGGAAGATGCCCTCCTATCCCAAGCCATTGAAAAGGTCTTTTCCAGCGTCCATGCCTATCCCAAACATATTTCAGGCACCGATAAAATTTGTTCCATCATCAATGAGGATCCGGAGCTATTTGCAAAGGGTGGTGCCAAGGGGATCTATTGTTTCGGAATGAAAAATCCCGCTTTGGGGTTTGCCGTCAAGGTAGAAGATGGAACTGCGGATTCTTGGCCCCAGGTGGTAAAAGAGCTTCTTCGAATATATAAACCAAGTTCTCCCACCATCGCCAAATTGGATCATTTGTTTCCGTCGCAAATCACCAATGATAACGATCGTGTCATCGGCGAGCATGTCACCGACTTTACATTAACATTTTATGAATAAATAAAAAATCTTCTTCAACTCGGAAGAAGATTTTTTTATGGTTGATGAATGGTCCATGCCGCTCGTATATAGGGTTTTATTTCTTCAAAGGTCCATGGTTTTTTGGAGTGGCGAATGGAATGGGAATCATTCATATAGATAGCACCATTCTCATCTGTGCCAACCAAGAGAAGATAATGTCCTCCATTGGTGAAAATACTAGGTCCAACATTGATGACAATCGGCTCCCCTTTTTTCAAATGGTCTAAAAATTTTCGTTCCACCATGGCCAGGGGAAGGACTTCAAATCCTTTTTCCTTCAATGTATCTGTAAAGCCTTGCCAGTTGGTTCCAAAATTGATGACATACCTATGATTGGAACGCATTTCCTCCATGAGGTCCAAGGGAGTGGTTTCAAATCCGTAGCCATTTAGAAGCATGGCAAGGGTCGTAGGACCACAGGCGATGGTACAGAAAAGGTCTTCTGGATATTCTTTATATCCCCATCTGGGATCCCACTGAATGTAGAGGGGGAATTTCCTCTCAAGGGGATAACTTTCTTCTAAAGATGGCGCCGTGGTTCCTCGTCGCGAGTTAAAATGACGTACAAAGGAGTGGGAATCCACACGATTGGCGGCAAGTTTTAGCAGTGCTTCGGGATAATCCTCATGATGATCGTAAATTTCTTTGGCAAGTGGACTTTTTTCAGCCATGCGTTTTAATGTTTCCAAAACCTCTGGCATTTCTTTGACCATGGGTTCTTCCATTTCAAATCTTTCATCTATCGCCACACCAGCTTCTTTATAATATGGATCGACCTCTGTGGATTCTGATGATGGTTTTTGAATGGTCGGAGTTTTCTTTTCTCCTAGGGTTTTCGATGGCTTCTCAGCTGGTAGGTTGGATTTTGTTCTTATTCCAAATACAATGGCAACCGTCAATAGAATTACAGCCGTAATGACGGCCATTTCCGGTTTCCTATCACGCCAAAGGTTTCTCCAAGTTCTAGCCATTAAGATTTTCTTCCTTTCAATTTAAAAAGTATCGCTTGAATCAACATCTTCGTGTCTTTCACACCCAGAAAAAGGGTCATAAGTCCATAGACAAGCATGGATAGTACAATGGTTCCCATCAAGCCAAGGGCCATCATCATTCGAGAACAATCCACGGGCACGATAGAATAGAAAAATACATTTGCAAAGATGCCCATGACAGCGGCTGCTAGAATAATCCGCAAAGATGTAGAAAGAACAGAACCTTCGTTAAACATGATTTTTTTACGTAATAAAATATATAAGACAATCGATGAACTGAGGGCAGAGATGGAGGTTGCCAGTGCCAATCCCTTATGGGCCAAAAATCTTATGAGGATAAAGTTGAAAGTCACATTGATAGCAACGGAAAATATTCCATTGATCATGGGAGTTTTTGTATCTTGTCGAGAATAATACATATTCTCCAAGGCCATCCTAAGGCTTTGTCCGACAAGCCCGGGAGCATAAAAAGCGAGGGCCTCTGCCGTGGCTTGGGTCGCCTCTCCATCAAAGGCTCCCCGTTCAAAAAGCACTTGAATAATGGGCTTGGCAAGAACCATCATTCCAACAGCCGCCGGTATGGCCACTAGATTGACCATGGTGAGACTATTGCCAAAAAGCTTACCGGCCTCCTTTTCATTACCTCGCTGTAAGGCATTGGAAAGTTTGGGAAAAATTACGGTGGTGATAGCTACCACAAAAACTGATATGACAAGAGTGTTGACCTTCATGGCATAGGTCAACACACTCAAGGACCCTTCCGCCAATGTGGATGCCAAACTTCTGTCAATGAGCAAGTTGATTTGATATACGGTGCTTGATAAGACCACGGGAAGCACCAGTTGATAGGTTCGGATCAGATGCTCATCCTTAAAATCTGGTCGAAAACGAAATCGAACCCTCCTGCTACGAAGGGCAGGCAACTGAATAAAAAATTGCATGGCCGATGCCAGCAAAGTCACCATCATTAACCCCACAATGGATGGCCGACGAACCAAGAGAAGATACAAAATAAAAACTAAATTGTAGGGGATTCCCATCAATGCATGGGGTCCATAGACCTCATCACTTTGTAAATAGGCGTTGGAAACATAGGTAATTCCAAGAAAAATAACCATGGGTAATCCCAATCGGATAAGATAGACCACCAATTCATGAAGGTCTCCCGTATACCCCTTGGCAATCAAATGGGCATAAGGTTTGGCAAGAATAAAAATAAAAAATACAATACCAAAAGAAACCAAGAGCGTCACCGACAGCACATTGGAAAAATATCGATTTTTTCCCTCTCTTCCCTGATGCATTTTAATGTCAGAAAAAATGGGGACAAGAGTGGTATTGAGTCCGCTTCCCATGGCTCCCACCACGATAATAATAGCCGTTAACGCAGCAAAATAAGCATCGCTTTCACTGCTGGCACCAAAACGACGGGCGATCAATATTTCTCGAACAAAGCCCATAATTTTCGATACCATCAAAAAAATACTCACTAAAAAAGCCCAATATCCAGCCTTTTTTAAGCTTTGACCTTCCATGATTTCCTCCTTGCTCGTTCTATTATATCATATTCATCCATACCTCGCCATATAGAAAAAAACCATGTTTTTTCAAAAGTGTGATTTATATCATAGATTTTTTTAGGTAAGTTGTGCTATAATAGTAAACGTGATTTTTTATATAGTATAGTACTTTTTTCATAAATAGATTGGAGATGATACATTGAAGTTATTAAATACACCAGCAGAGATGCTGAACATCATGAGTGAACTTGGGAGAAAAAAAGCCCATCTACATCCTTCAAAAACCCGTGCATTGGCAATGATGGCCGGTATCTTCATTGCTCTTGGCGCCGCTGCGAGCACAACGATTTATGCCGTCATGGACCATTCCCCCATGGCACCTTTCCTCGGTGCTTTGGTTTTTTCCATAGGAATCGTATCAACCCTTTTGGCAGGAGCTGAATTATTCACCGGAAATATCCTAGTTATCGTCGCTTTTTTAGACAGAAAAGTTTCGATAGGAAGCATGCTACTCAATTGGTCTCGCGTTTTTCTATGGAATTTATTAGGTGCTCTTTTCTTTATGTCGCTTACCTATTATACCGCAAATGATACAACATTTTCTCAAATACTCGTAGAAACAGCAGAAAAAAAAGTCAATTTACAGTTTATGGAAGCCATCCTTCTAGGTTTTCTTTGTAACTTGGTGGTTTGTCTAAGTGTTTGGACCGCTCTGGCAGCCAATGATGCATTGGGAAAATTTGTACTATCAGCCTTTGCTGTTCTCATCTTTGTCCTTCTTAAATATGAGCACGTCGTGGCCAATATGTTCTATATTCCCTATGGATATTTAAGTGGAGCCAACTTTTCCATCGGGAAAGCCCTCTTATCATCCTTCGTACCTGTTACCATAGGGAATATATTGGGAGGTCTTTTCCTCGGAACAATCTATCACCTAGCCTATCGAGAAAAACCCCAATTCAATAAATAGCAGAAATAAAGGAGATACTTCCTTCTGAGACTGAGAAATGAATTTGATCTTCCCAGTCTCGAAAGGAAGTATTTTTATGGAATAAAATATAGAAACTACGCATAAAACCAATATACTCTCATGATTTTCTCTCGGTTTAAGCCATAGATAAGGGATACTTCTCTAAGATGCCTTTTCATCTTACCATTCAAATTATACTTCCAACTTTAAATTAAAAGTCCATCAAAAAGAGCCATCCTATGGATGGCTCCTGTGTTCTTTTTTAATTCCTATGGAGAGAGAGATTCATAGGAATATAAAGGGCTCCAAAGAGCCCTTTATTAAGTGCTACATTTTGTTACAGCAATGCGTTGATTGCAAACATAAAGTCTTTCACTGCTTTTTCAGATGGTCTGATTTTAAGCAGTTCTTTAGAAGCTTCTCTAGTAACTTCTTTCAACTCTTCAACATCATCATCGCCAAAACCAGCTTTGATAATACGTCCTCTTGCTTCCCAAACCAATTCTCTGAGTTGCTTGATAAGTTTTTTATCCGCTCTTTTGCCTTCAGCTTTTCTTGCTATGTCCATTGCTGCAAGTAGTTCTACTTCTGCTGCATCGATATCCGCAAGGGTGCTTTGGGGCTTAATTCTAACAATAGTTGCTTTTCGGATTGCCTTATCTAATGTCTTAATGACTTCTCCATCTTTTTCCTTCAGTTCGTTGAATCTCATAAATCTTGCCTTCGTTAGCAATTCGTCGAGTGCAGCTCTTCTGTAAAGGTTTGCTGTATCATCAGGACCCATATCGGGCATAGCAAGACATTCTGCCTTAAGAGCATCCAATCTTTCACCATATTCTTCGAGATCTTCAATCGTATTGAACGGGTTTGCAATGTAGACAAGACCGCCAAAAATATATCCAGCAACTTTTGCATGTGCAGCGTCTACTTTATTGACCAATTCAGTGGTCGCAAATCTCATCGCAAGGCCCAATTTTCCAAGAAGCATAATTCTTGCAGGAATACTATCGAGATCATAAATGGTATCAGGATTGTAACGCACCTGGTCTCTAAATTTGTCAGCTTCCGTTTCCAGTTTTTCTAGTGCTTTTTGGTCCGTGGGACTCGTTGGTTCGATGGTTTTTAGTTCGTTGATAACTGCGTCAACTTTCCTTACATCTGCTGCAGCAGCTTTTGCCACGGGGGCTCCGAAGGCAAATAGCATTACAGCTACCAATAATAGGGATATGAATTTTTTCATACTATCTCTCCTTTTTTGTATTTTTTAAGCCTCGATGGCTGAACCTACTATTTTAGGTTCAGCTCGAAGTTCTTAACTTTGTTACCTACCGTTACTGTACCGGTAAATTCTTTTACTCCAACGTAGATATCAAATCCAGTAAATCTGACTTTGGCTTTGCCTTTGCTGAAGTAAACCGTCTTTTCATAGGTCTTTCCATTGCTACCCTTCAACACAAGTTTTCCGGAACCACTGTAGTTGGGATAATTGGCTTTTGCGGTAAATCCGATTTCGAAGATTCCCCAGCTTCTTCTCGTAGGAAGATCCAGAAGAATATCTTCAATAACCCAGTCATCAGAAGTGAGTTTTATGTCAACATCTACATATCCCATGCGACCATTGTGTGCAATGGCTTTAATACGTACCTGACCTGGTTCAAGAGCCTTTACGTTTCCTTCTGCATCAACGGATGCAATGGTGGGGTCAGAGGATTCAAAACGAAGAGTCTTATTGGTGGCATTGTATGGAGCCACGGTAATCATACTATTCATGTTGAATGATTGACCTTTAAAGATGAGTCTAGATGAGGGGCTAACTCGAACTTCGGAAACCTCGATATCTTGAGGTTCGGGATCGGGTTCTGGTGTAGGATCTTCATCATCAGGATTATAGTTGGGATTGTCTCCCGTAATCGTGAGAAGCGGCAGACCTGGAACGCTTCCGCCGGGTTCTACAATGTGAACCGTAATTCTAGCTTCAGCTTTACCCGTTGGTGATGTGACTTTAATAATTTCTTTTCCTAATTTTCTTGGAATGAGTTCTCCCTTTACGGCAGTACATACATAACCGCCAGTTGCAGGATAGACATTCAAGTCTTTTCTCGTTGCATTCTCAGGGAAGAATCTAGTTTCTAATATACCTTTCTTATCAATAGGTAGATAAGCTTCTTCTCCATCCACAATTTGGATTTCTGTGATTTCGATTTCCGGATCGGGATCTGGATAGGGATTGTCTTCATCGTCAATCTTGTCTCCATCTCCATCGTCATAGTAATAATATCCTGGATCTTTAACTGTTACACGGCAAGTTGCTTTATAAGAACCATCTACTGTGTAAGCAGAAATGATGGCTGTTCCGGGATATACCCCATAGATGCGACCATTTTGTGTTACAGTACATACACGGGAATTGCTGGTATACCATCTGACCGCTTTGTTGGTAGCGTTGGCAGGGTATACGGTAGCTTTCAATTGACCATATCTTCCTTTGTAAATCCATCCACCTGTGTAGTTCATTTCAACACCGGTTACTCTAATTACTTCAGGCTCTTCCGGTTCAATTGGTTCAATGGGATCTTCATCATCAGGATCCGGTGTAGGATCGGGATCTGGTGTAGGAGCCGTACCCGTAGTGGTAATGGCTTTAATACAGCAGTTCGAGTTGGAGTGTTCACTGGTCAAATCTTTCCAGCTGCTTCCACTGGAACTGATGAAACTTTGTCCACGGCTTGCATATGCTTTCGAGGAGAAGTTTCTGATGGGAGATTCAATTGCTAAAGGATAGCTGTAGGAACTATTGGACATATATACTACGATGGCGAATTGTTCACCACTTCTGAGACCATATTTTTTGGTATCTACTGTATAATATCCAGGAATATTGAAGCTTCCACTTGCAATCTCAACTCTGTTGTTGGTCAAGTCACTAGTAGACTGCGCATTTCTAACTAGATAGATTCTGTAACTCGTATTGTTTGCAACGTTGAAAAGTCCAACTTGGTGAAGAGTTTCATTTCTATCAGCCTTATAGATATTGGCCATATATCCAGAACCTCTATATCCAACGGAACGAGTTGCTCCTAGTGGGTCATATTGATAGATACGTCCGCTGGTATCTTTTCTCTTTGCAAAATACTGAGCGTTGGAGTTACCCATAACGCCATCGTAATAGGAAACATAATAGTAACCATTAGCTAAATAGTTAGTTCCCCAGCTGTTTTTAACAATCCATGCACCATTTCCAGGAGCTGTGGTTCTAAAATTATATCTAGAGAAATTGTCATCCCATCCGATGATGGTTACAGCGTGGTTTCCTCTTCCTCTTCCTCCATCATAGTGTGAATTATATGTGGTACTATCATAGCTCTGACTACCATCAACGGTGGTATACATGGCACCATATTCCATGAGATACTGCTTCATCGTTGTGGTATTGTTGTTTCTGATGTCGGGAATAAAGTAAACTTTTTCAAGATCGAAAGCTCTCTGAAGACCAGAAGGTGAAGTGAATCCGTAAGGTGAATAAGGATCATCCTTTTCCCAAATGGGTCCAGACCATCTAGCTAAATATGCAGCAGAGATGTCTCTGTTACCTCCGTCGTTGGGGCCCCAGTCAAATCCGTGGGTATTTCTTAAGTGTTTCTCAGAAAAATCATAATAACCGTACTTGGTCATCGTACTCTCTAAGGAACCATAGGTTGCAAATGCCCAACAGCTTCCGTTAGGACCTTGGTCTCTAACTGGAGTCGTTCTTCTTTCATCACGAAGGTCGTACTTAGCGGGGAGATATGCTCTCATTCTCTCCCTATCTGAAGATAAATCTTCATTGTAAATCGTGAGGGGAGATGCGGCCAATGCGCCCTCTCTGTTTTCATAAAATGCAGGGTCAATGGGGCTAACTTCGAGAAGTTCCATTTCTTCTGGTGCATCTTCTTCTATAATGATAGTTGACTCACCGCCAAAAGGCTCTTCTGTTTGATCGTCCCATCCCTCTCCTATGGCGTACACTGCCGATTGGAAAATCAACATTGCCACAAGGATAAATAGTGGGAATTTTCTTACTCTCATAAATACCTCCTTATTTGTATTCTTTATGGTAACGTAATTATATATTAGGTAACACTGTTAAGTCAAGTGATAATCTCATCTACATGTATATTACAAATAAAATAATCCATACTGTAAAAAATTTTTTAAATTAAATTTTGGAAAAAGAATTATGTGATTTTATCTTTAAATTTTTATCTTTCCCTCCGTCATTAAAGATATATCACTGTAACAAACTTATGTATGCTTTATTATGCTAACCTGATTGTTCTGCTCCTCTTTTTATAATTATTCTTTTTACAAATTATAAACGAAAATAAAGGGGCTTTTTATTATAACTTTTCTGTGGTTAAAATTTTAAATAATTGTTTTTTCGTCACAAGTGTATATTTTATGTATACCCCGACGTGATAAAGTGGTAAAAACGTCTATTTTCCAACCGTTTTGAGGTTTCTTTTTTATTCTTCTTATGTCGGGACATTTGTCCCGTTTTTTTCTACAAAAAAATGGCTTATATCAAGCCATTTGGTCGGAGTGACAGGATTTGAACCTGCGACCCCTTGACCCCCAGTCAAGTGCGCTACCAAACTGCGCTACACCCCGTTGGTTTCAACTTGTTCAGTATAGCATATTGTGGGGGGATTTGCAAGTCTTTTTTATAAATTCAAAAAAATAATTGTGTAGGGTTACAATAGATGTGAGACCTAGAACTAAAAAATAGAGAGATATCCGAT